>DATGTX010000103.1:0-11811 GCA_035301645.1 Pseudogracilibacillus sp.
ATTCCAATGAATAAAGATAAATAAACTTTTCGTGTTAAAATAGCAAAACTAATTGCGAGTAAAGGTGGAATAATCGAAAGCCAGGTACCTATCACTAAATGTCTCTCCTCTATATATAATAATCCATCGTTTAGTTTACCATAGAACAAGGCAAAATAGGTTAAATATTGTTTAGCTTACTTTTCTTTTTTTTGCGCATTTGCATACCATTGATAAGTGTCTATAGCAATGTCTTTTGGTAAGTGAATCACTTTACCTGTATGTACAGGTTTGGCTCGTGTCATTGTTTTTAAAGTAGCTAAGTTAAACCGGCGTTCTAACCAAGACTCATTAAGTGATAAAGCATCGACGTTCCTTTTCTTTAAAATAGATAACTCACTTGAGAAAGAACCGGATTGTATTTGAAGTGACTCATTAGTTATTAAGTATTTACTATTATAATGTTCAACTACACGTTTAAGCATTATGAATAGTAAATAGATTAGCGGGATAAACCAAAATTCAGGATAGAAATAAAATGTCACAGCAACAACCACGATAAATAAATAACTTGGTTTAATTAAGGTTAAAAACATTGATTTGGTAGGAAGTTGATTCATTTCTTTTTTTATTTCATAATTAGGTAAAATCTCTTCAATTAAACGTGAAGCTAAAGTTAAATTGATAAAAGGAAATAAAACGTCAGTCTGAGATTCTTCGTTATCAAACAAGTCACCTAAAGTAATAATTTGAACTTCAACAATGCCAAATAATCTTCTGAAGAAAGGCTTTTTTATAATAATACCGTTCACTCTATTTTTAGGGATAGAAAAGTGTGAAGTAGACAAAATTCCTTTTTTAATAAAGATACGTTCTTCATTTGAAGTAACTTCATATTTTCCGTATCGCAAATAAGTGATCACAAGCCCTATCAGGAATGATATAAAGAATGCACTTAAGATTAATAAAGCGATTAATATATAAGAAGCTTTTATTAAATTAATAAATGTATCCGTGTAAGTTTCAATTTCAAATAAGTCATCTAATCTAAAATAACCTGAGATTGCTAACGGAATAAAAGCTAAAAAGTATAATGATGTAATAGAGATAAGTAGAATCTCTTTAAATGACATAGAATAGTGATGTTTGGCTTGATGGCTAACTTCAGTATCATTTATATCATTAATTTCTTCGTTATTTTCTATTTCATTTTCTAATAGAAACTTTAGTTCTTTAGCATCTTCAGGTGTCAGGGCACCTAATTTAACTGAAGCATTATCACCAGTTGTGCCAGTTACGATAGTTAAAGATGTTAGCCCAAACATACGGTGGATTAATGTTTTGTCTTCTTGTATACTTTGAATTTTATTTAAGGTAATATATCTTTTTTTAGCGATAAATCTACCATCACTGATTTCTATATTGTTATTAGAAACAAAATATGTGAAGTTGCGCCATTCAAAAATAGACACAACTGTATTATATACGACAAACAAAATGACTAGACTACCTGCATAAATAATAAATGATTTTAAAGAATTTGCATTAATAATAAAAATAAAAATAAAGGGAATAATAAAGGGTCTCAAACGATTTACAAATAAGATAATCATCCATAAAGGGTGTTGCCGTTTAGGCTTAAACATTATTCATCACCTAATTCTTCATTAGGACTAAATGTTATAGGGGATTCATTACTTTCTAGTTCTGCTAAATGGATAATCAATTCCCTAATCTCTTGTGCTTCAGCAACGGGAATAGCAGGAATTGCATTTGCTGAAGTAATCGTACCAATTGTTAAAACAGATAAATCATAATGTCTTAAGATAGGCCCTTGATTAGTATTTACATACTCAACACGTGACATAGGTATGATTAAAGAATATTTATTAATGAATCCATATTTTAATTGGATATAATTTTCATCAATATCATAACGCCATGTTTTTTGTAAAAGGACAGGACGAATTGTTAGTTCATAAATCATTATTATTACAACTAATCCAAGTAAAATATATAAAATAATACCAACCCAATGTACCCAATTGAAATAGTGGAAACTGAAGATTAATCCACCCATGATGATTAATCCAATTAAATTTTGAATAAAGTCAGTTACACGCCAAACGTTTATGGCTTTTTTAGATATCTTTTTTTGTGGTTCAGGTATTTTTTGAATCATTATAATCCCACTTTCTTAAATAAGCTTATCCTTAGTATATAGAAAAATGCTTTAAAAAAATAGTAAATAGTAAAGCACAAAAAAACCACTCATGAAGAGTGGATTTTTGTGAAATTACTAAGCGCGTTTTTTTCGTATAGTATGTCTTCTAAGAACTTTATTTAGAGCACTTTCATGCGCTTTGACTGTAAAGTCAATATCTTCTGTTGAATGGACTGTGGACATCGAATAGCGGTTGAGTGGCTTTAAATATACTCCGAGACTAAGCAGTTCAGTATCTATTTCCTGCCTAAGTTCAATATTAGCTTTCCACATATCACGATAACTTTTAATGGGTTGATCTGTGAAGATGATATTAAAAATACTCCCCATTCCAATCGTTTGCATGTTGATATTATAAGAAGCATACATTTTTTCTAAACGGTTTCTCAAAAGCATAGTTTGTGAGAAAAGGTTCTCCATCATATTATCCTCTTCTAATATATCAATTGTTTCAAGCCCAACAGCCATGATTAATGGGTGACCATTATACGTGCCACTATGAAAGACCGTACCGACTGTTTCATTACTTTTACTACCGACAGAAAAAACATCACCATTTTTACTAGCAGCACTTAACATCATAATATCTTTGCGACCACCGACAGCTCCGATCGGTAAACCACCACCTAAAACTTTGCCTAATGTTGTAAGATCAGGATTGATATTGTAGGCTGATTGGGCACCACCTAAAGCTACTCTAAATCCGGTCTTTACTTCATCGAATATAAGCACAATATTTAATTCTTCAGTTATTTTTCTCAAGCCATGTAAGAATTCTTCATCAGCAGGAATAAACCCTCCTTGAACAGGTTCTAAAATAACTGCAGCTAAATCTTCTGCATGTTCTCTTAAAATTTCTGATGTCGCTTCTAAATTATTAAAAGGTAAGATGATTGTATTGTCGCGTTCATCATCTGGGATGCCGTTTGACTCAAATACTACATTTGGATAGTCTGCCTCTCCAGCATCTTGTTCGCTGGGATTGATACTTGCAAGTAAATTATTTAAACCTCCATGGTAATGACCTTCAAATTTAGCAATTTTTTCTTTTTTTGTATGCGCGACAGCGAGTCTAATTGCGAGTAATACAGCTTCTGTGCCTGAGTTGGTAAACCTTATTTGCTCTATTCCCTGATATAAATCTATAATCCGTTTTGCCATCGTAGCTTCAAGTGAGTGAGGTGTTCCGAAGATTATCGTGCCTGAATCTTCGAGTTGTTTTTGAGTCCTTTGCATAATTCGTTCATGTCCATGTCCTGTGATTAAAGCGCCATAACAGAGAGAATAATCAACATAAGTTTGATTATCTTCATCAATTAATTTACTACCATGACCTTCTTTCATGAAAATAGGATAAGGTTCGAAATGTTTGATATTCGCAGTTACCCCACCTGGAATGACGTTTAATGCTTCTTCAAATAACTTCTCAGAGCCGTCTTTATTATATGATGTTAAGACATCTTTGGTTAACATTTTTCTCTCCCTTAATAATGTATTTGATTTCATTATAAAGGAGAGCGTTGGAATTGCAAGTATTATTTCATTATTAAGATTAAAATGAATGAAAATAAATCATTTATATTCATTTTCATCATAAAAAACATTATAACGATTCCATAAATTTTCAAAATTTTGGAATCGTTCGTCAATATCAATCGATTTATGATTACCTAGATAAGCAATTAGGACATTAATCAAACTAAAAGGTGCAACAAATGAATCTAAAAATGAAGACATCGAACTCGATGCAAAAAGTGAGATATCAGCATAAGCAGTGATTGGTGAAGTGAATTCGTCAGTTAGTGCAATAACCTTGGCTCCTCGCTCATTTGCATACGAAACGACATCTAATGTGTTTTGTGTATAACGTGCAAAACTTATCCCGATAACAACATCCTTTTCATTTACATTATGAATTCGGTCAAAAGCAGAGGCTGTTGTATGAATTAATTCACTTTTCCCAAATAGTAAATCTAAGTAATATTGTAAAAAAGTCCCGAGTGATACAGCAGAACGATTTGCTATAATATAAATTCGTTTTGCTTGAACAATTTTTTCTGCTGCATTTTCGATATCAGTGTGATTTAAATTATTCATTGTTGCTTGTATATTTTGAATATCACCTTCAAAAATATCATAGATGGATCGTTCCGATTTACTGTGCACAGAACGCGACATTTTTAAACGGTCAACTGTATTTAACTGTTTTTCAACTGAATGAGCAAGATTTTTTTGGAAGTCATTATATCCAGAAAATCCAATGAAATTTGCAAAACGTACAATAGTTGCTTCACTAACACCAACTGCTTCTGCTAGCTTAGCTCCAGTTAGAAAAGCGACAGAATGAGTATTATCTAAGACATAGTCAGCAATTTTATGCTGAGATTTACTCATTCTATTTCTGTATTCTGCTATTATTTTATAAATGTTTTTTTCTTCCACAGAATCAATCCTTTCTAAAACGTGCATTTAAATCTATTTCTAACTATATACTATTCTCTAAAAAATCTAAACTTAAAATTAAATCGTCTATAATTTTAAGTAGCTATAAATATAACAATAACTCAAAACTTACTAACATTTTATAACTTAAAAGAAGCCGTTTTCATTGAATAGAAGAAAGGCCTAAAAAAATTAGTCCACTTTATCCACACTATCAACAGAGTTATCCACATAATTTAGTTAACAACTAAAACATTGTAACATCAAAGATTAAAAAAGATACCCACAAAACTAGGTGTGTGTATGTTGATAAGTAGTCATAAAAAAACAGAGAGTGATTATCACTCTCTGTTTTTGTGCTTATTTTGTTGTCTCCTCAGCTTCTATTTGACTTCCAAATTTTCGTTTATGCATAATCATAAAATAAGAAAGTGTTAATAACATTGAAACAATTGAGAAGGTTAACAAGATACCTGCATTAGACCACATAACACCAAAATCTCCGCTCGAAATAACTGCTTTAAATCCAGCGACAGAGTATGTCATAGGTAAAAGTAGATTAAAAGGTTGTAAGAACTTTGGTATTAATTCAAGTGGGAATGTACCTGCACTTGTTGTTAATTGTAAAATTAAAATCAAAATTGCTACAAAACGGCCAGGATCGCCGAAACATGTAACTAAAAATTGAATCAAGGTAATAAATACTAAACTTGTTAATATAGCAAACAAGAAGAATAAAGGTACACTTTGTACTTCTAAGCCTAAGCCTAAAATAAGAATTGTGCCTGCAATAATCGCTTGTAATACACCGATTGTGAATAACCCTAAGAATTTACGTAAGAACCAATTAAAGCCGCTCGAAGGGACATTTGAAGGTTCTGTCAAAGGATAGACAATCGAAAGTAGTAAAGCACCAACAAATAATCCGAGTGATAGGAAGTAGGGAGCAAAACCAGTCCCATAATTAGGTACTTCATTAATCTTTTCGTTTTCTACGTTAACAGGATTTGCAATCATATCATTCGTTTTACTAGTCGCATTAATATCGCCTGCTTCGTCAGCAGCATCATGCATTTCTTTGTTAAATTCATCAGTACCTTCAGTTAAAGTATTCATTCCCTTATAAATTTCTGAAGAACCATCTGCTAATTGATGAGAAGCATCATTAAGTTGTAAAGAACCATCTTTTAATTCAAACATACCGTTATATAAACTATTTGTTCCATTAACAAGATCTTGTGTGCCATCGTTTGCTGTAGCAAAACTGCTTGTGAATTTAGTCATATTAGCTACATAATCATTTTGGCCGCTTGCAAGTTGGTTAGAACCGGCTTGTAATTCATTTGTCCCATTTGCAAGTTGATTGACACCATCTTGAAGTGTTTCTTGTCCTTCATTAATTGCGGTTAAACCAGATTGAAGTTCACCAATAGGTTCATTTAATGCAGATTTGATTTCATTATTCAAATCTTTTGTAGCTTCGTTAATTTTTTCGTTAGCTACGTTTTTATATGTTTTTAAATCTTCATCAATTTTCTTATTAACAGCTAGTTGTTTATTTTTTAATTCTTTTTCAATTGGTCCTACATTTGTATCAACAACAGTATGAATTTTTTCTTGATAATTTGTTTGGTCCATAATGCCATGAATGGAATTGGCGATGACCGTTTCAAGATTATCAAAATCTATATCAATTGTTTGGTTGTTGATTTCTTTTTGAATTGATGTTTTTGTTTCAGTAGAGACGTCTTCTTCATCTAATATAGCCATTATATTATTATTTAATGCATCAGTAGCTTTTTTATTACCTATCTGTTCTTTAATTACTGTAATAATGTCTTTAGCAACTACATCTGGTAATTTGTCTACTTCATTAATGACTTTGTCTGAAATAATCTCTGATAAGTTCTCAATGTTACTTAGGCCTAAGTCTGCTAATTCTTTTTCTATTTCAATTTGAACGTCGTCAATTTTATTATCGATTAAATCAAAAGCGCCGTTTGCAGCAGAGCTTAGACCATTACCAATTTCTTTAGACATTTCTTTTGGGAGCTCATTATAAAGCTGATCTAAACCGCCTTTTACTTGATTCGTTCCGTTAATGAGTTGTGGTATATTGTCTTGCATTTTACCTAAACCATTATTAGCTTCAGTAATTCCTGATGATAATTGATTTGTACCATTTTGTAAGTCTTCAGAAGCACTCTTTAGTTTATTACTATTATCATATAATTCATTGATACCAGAGGATAAGGCATTAGCTCCATCTGCTAAATCAGCTGATCCATCGTATGCTGTATTAACACCATCTTCCAATTCAACTGTTTTTCCAGAAAAAGTAATTAAATTATCTTCTAATGTTTTAGAACCATCCTTTAATTCATTAGCTCCATCATTTAATTCATCTGTTGCTTCACTTGCATCAGCTAACCCGTCTGCAACTTCATCAATTTTGTCAAAAATAGTTTCTGCATAAGTTGCCGTTATTTCTTCTTCTAGAGCTTGTTCGATTTGAAGCATTGCTGTCTCACCCATTTGTGCTGCTAAAAAGTTAAAGCTCTCGTTAGGTTTATAAATCAAATCGAGTTGTTGTGGGGTATCATCTAAGACAGTTGCTGCATTTTTGGAAAAATCTTCGGGTATTTCAATCAAGATATAATAATCTTGATCATGTAAACCTTGATACCCTTTAGATTTATCAACAAATTGAAAATCAAATTCACGGTTATCTTTTAAATTCTCAATTAATTCATCACCTATAGCGAGTCGTTCTCCTTCAAAGTTATAAGCTTCGTCTTCATTTACAACGGCAACAGGTATATCTACAAGATGTTCATAAGGGTCCCAGAAAGCCCATAGAAACATTCCTGCATATAATATTGGTACAAAAATGACAGCTGCAATTGCTACTAATAATTTTCTATCTGCTAAAATTTGAAAATTATCCTTACTAAAAAAGTTTTTCATTATTTTTTCCCCTTATCATTACTTTAAAAGCCTAAGCCTTTAAAAATATACAATTCAAACAAATTGGCGATTTCATCTTTACTTAATGGCTTTCTATCTTTTTCCCAGTCGACAATTAAAGCAATATAAAGTTTGAGTAAAACGAAGGCAGTAATCTCTGGATCGCATGCCTTTATTTCCTTTCTAGTAATTGCTTTTTCAATTTTATCCTCTATGAAAGTTAAAATTGCACTTTCTAATTTTTTCATACCTTCTTGCACGATAGGTGTCCCAAAATCTCGGTCTTCTTCAAACAGTTTAATCGTTAATTGATGATCTAAACGAAACTCTAACATTTGATATAATGCGTCATGTAAATTATCTTTAAAAGGTTTCTCTGATGAAATGGCTTTTATAGCTTTATTTTCCATATCTGAAATTAAAGTTATGATAATATCATCAAATAATTCCTCTTTATTTTTAAAAAAAGTATATATTGTTCCTTTCCCAACGTTCGCGAGCTTAGCTACTTGATCCATTGTTGTTGCTTTATAACCAAATAACGAAAATGATTGTGTAGCCGCTTTGATAATGTCTTGCTTACGATCGACTGACATAATATCCCTCCACTTAATGACCAATTGAACGAAACGGTCAGTTAGACTATTTAGTAATTTATCACAGTTTTAGAGGGAAAGCAATAGATATTTTTTATTTAAAATAGAATTAAACTTAAATCATTGCTAAAACCTCTTTGTAAACGCTATAATATAAAAAAGAAGTTTATAGGAGTGAAGTTATTTGCCGATAAAAATACCTCAAGGATTACCAGCAGTTGAAAAATTAAAAGAAGAAAAAATATTTACAATGGATGAAAAGCGGGCGAAAATGCAAGATATTCGGCCGTTGAACATTGTTATATTAAATTTGATGCCAGAAAAAGAGAAAACAGAACTTCAATTATTAAGATTGCTAGGCAACTCTCCGCTTCAGGTAAATGTTACGTTTATGAATACTGCCACACATGTATCTAAAAATGTGAGTTCGTCTCATTTGAATACTTTTTACTCAACATTTGAAGATATAAAAGATCGTCGTTTTGATGGCATGATTGTAACAGGTGCTCCAATTGAACATTTAGAATTTGAAGATGTTAACTATTGGAGTGAATTAGTAGAAATCATGGATTGGTCAAAAAACTCTGTCACTTCTGTTTTTAATATTTGTTGGGGAGCACAAGCAGCTTTATATCATCATTATGGGATTAATAAGTATGAATTACCGAAAAAACGTTCTGGTATTTACAAGCATAATGTGAGGGATTTTAAAACTGAGTTAGTGCGTGGATTTGATGAAGAGTTTCTCGCACCTCATTCACGTTATACAGAAGTGAGGCGTGAAGAGATTGAAAAAAATAGCGATTTAGTAATAGTTTCTGAATCAAAAGAAGCAGGGGTATTTATGGTTATGTCGAAAGATGGTAAACAAATTATGGTGACAGGTCATTTAGAATACGATGCAACTACACTTGCAGAAGAGTATGAACGTGACCTAGCTAAGGGTCTAGATATTGAAATGCCAGAAAATTATTTCCCAGGAAATGATCCAATTAACAGACCACCTAATAATTGGCGTTCACATACCCATTTACTATTTTCTAATTGGTTGAACTATTATGTGTATCAAGCGACTCCTTTTGAGTGGAAATAGTTTGGCACCTATAAAAAAGCTCTCTATTGAATACTAAGCAAAACAACTTGGTATTCATAGAGAGCTTTTTAATTACTTATTTTATCGTTACTTGGCCTTGTGAATCGACTTCGATAATTCGTTCGTCTGTTAAATGAATAACTAGTGGAGAAATAATTGAGGGTTCATTTGAAAATGCCCACTTTCTTCCTTCAGGAGTAAGCACAATAAAAGAGTCATCAACACCTAAATAGTTAACATCTGCTGTATTGATCTGTGAGTTAAAATATAGAGGAATTGCTTGATCTTGAAGTAACTCGCCGACTTCGCTAACAGAAGGTGTCACAATACTAATTTCACTTAAGTTATAAAATGCATCTAAAGTAAAAGTACCCAGAAAGTCACGTGATCTTCTAGCAATAAATTCTACTAGATTACCTGAAGGGTCTTTAATGTAAAAAGAGTCAGCAACGAATTTAACACGATAAATTTCATCTATACCTTCATAAGTTTCTAATGGGTATCTATCGCTAATCCATTCTTTAATAATTGTGAATTGGTTTCCAGGTATATTAATAGCAAAATGATAGCGCGCTTCTTCTTCCTGTTCAATAAATTTAATAGTAGAAGTGCCAACTTGAACATTGAAACTAGTCTTAGTAACTTCATTAATTGGAAAATTTAAGACATTCATATAGAAGCGTCTTAATTGTTTTAATTCATGTGTATAAAGAGTTACTTTTTTTAACAAATAAATCACCTCGCATATTATTATATTAATTGAAAAATAAACGTATTATAAATAGATAAAAAAACAAGAAAATAGGGAAATGAAAATCATACAATATCCTTTTAAAGAGATGATTAAAAACTATTTATGTGTTTTATACTAAAGTATTATCTATTAAAATTGATTGTATGGATTTTTTCCATCTAATTATATGAGTATTATTACTAAAAATAAATATGAAATCTACTACTGATGTTTAATTGTTTAAAGGAAAGGGTAAATTGAAAGTATTAGTAAGTTTATATTTACATTTATTTAATTAAATTGGAGGGAATCACATGGGACCAAAATGGATTAAAATATCTGTCATTTACTTTATTTTAGGTGTAGCAATTGGCTTATTTATGTCATCAACCTTACAGTTACAGTGGGCAGCTGCTCACGCGCACGTAAATTTAGCTGGTTGGGCTTCTGTGGGGATTATAGGTCTTATTTATACTGCTTATCCTAAAGCAGGGAATAGTACTTTAGGAAAATGGAGCTTTTGGCTTTATAATATTGGATTACCAATTTTACTAGCAAGTATGTTTATGGTACAAGTTCCTGATTGGCTAGGTTTTGCACACATATTTACATTCTCAGGAGGTGGAGCAGTAGCACTAGCTATCATATTAATCATCATTAACGTATTTAAAAATGTGCACGAATCAACAGCATATAATAACCAATAAAATTATCAATAAGCTAAGGAAGAGAAAAATTAACGGTTTGACAATTAAATTAATTACAAAGAATCTAATTTAGTACAGTGTATATATACATTTTTCATTACTGTTTGAGGATTTTCTTATTTTACACTTGGGAGTCTTGTCCAAGTTTTGACTCTTACAGAAGTTTTCGTATATTTATCTACGCTAAATTAGATTTTTGTATGTATAATTTAATATCTAAGCTTAATTTGTCTTAATTTTTTTAAAAAAAGTAGCTTGTAAGATCATTTTAATTTAGTTGCTTGTTTTTCCGAGCAATATATCCAATGAATATAGCGATTGAAATCATAATAAGTGCACTTACTAAAAAAGGTAGACCAGAAGCCTGAGCAACCCACCCTGAAATAGTTGAACCTGCTACAACACCTAATGAAAAGAAGGCATAGAATATACCATAAGCTTTTCCCCGGTCTACATCTGCAGAAGCATCAGCAACAATTTTGTTCATGGAAGGGAATATCAGTGCAAAACCTAATCCGTATATAACCATTGCTAAAAAATTAATCGGTAAAGAAGCTGTGAAACTAAGGACAATAAGTGCAATACCTATTAAGAAAAGTCCACTTAAAGTAAGTTTAATATCAGAAATCAAATCAAAAATAACATTAATAGGAGTTAAGAAAACAATTAATGCGACAATCCCAAAAGTACTCAGTAACATCCCCGTCGTCTCTGTAGATCTCCCCATAAGTTCCACATTCAAAGGAAGTGCGAATGCAAGTGTTCCATTACTAACCATTAAAGCAAAGGCGGCTAGTGAAGCCTGAATAAGTAATGGGTGTTTTAATAATGGGATGAAGTCTTTAAAATTAAACTTACCACGATCTGTTGTAACATAAGACTCTTTGATAAAAAATATAATAAGCATAGCAGTAATTAAAAACAATACGGCTACTAATAAAAATACATTTGGTATTGAGGATCTAGCAGCCATTGCTCCGCCAATTGCTGGTCCAGCGATTGCTGCGATACCAATGCCAGCACCTGTGAAAGCCATGGTTTTCCCGCGTGTTTCCGGTTTAGAATTATCG
>DATGTX010000104.1:0-2156 GCA_035301645.1 Pseudogracilibacillus sp.
TCAAAAAGTCAAAAAGAAATAGAACATATATTTCAAAATGAAGCAATTAAACTAAGACCTGACTTAACAGAAGAATAGGAGTGTAAAAATGTACGGAAAAGAAATACTAAAAAGTCTTTCAGCTTACCAACAAGGAAAGCAAATTTCTGAAGTAAAAAAAGAATTTAATCTTGAAAAAATCATTAAATTGGCATCAAATGAGAACCCTTATGGATTTTCAGAAAAGGTTAAAGATTTATTTTCAAATATGAATTTAGAATTAGAAATATACCCTGATGGTTATGCCACTAATCTTAGAAAAGCCTTAGCTGAAAAGTTGCAAGTTGATAAAGACAGCTTGGTTTTTGGAAATGGTTCTGATGAGATTATTACGTTTATTTGTCGTGCTTTTTTAGACAATAACTCGAATTCCGTTATGGCAAAGCCTACATTCACTCAATATGGACATCATTCTTTAATTGAAGGTGCTGAAATTAGAGAAGTGTCTACTATCGATGGTTATCATAACTTAGATGCGATGCTTGAACAAGTTGATAATAAAACAAACGTGGTATGGATTTGTGCCCCTGACAATCCAAGCGGAACTTTGGTAAGTGAAACTTCGTTAAAAGAATTTTTAAACCAAATACCTAAGCGTACACTTGTCGTTTTAGACGAAGCATATTATGAATTTGTTAAACAAGAAAACAAATATAATACGAATGAATTATTAAACTTATACCCTAATTTAATTGTCTTAAGAACTTTTTCAAAAGCTTATGGACTGGCAGGATTGAGAATTGGTTATGGGATAATGAACCAAGAAATTGCTCATAAACTAAATATAATAAGAGGTGCTTTTAATACAACTAAATTAGCACAAGATGCTGCTGTTCTAGCGTTAAATGATGATGAATTTCTTAATAAAACAATTAAAAAAAATCTTTTGGTTAAACAAGACTTTGTAGACTTTTTGAAAAATAACGGATTTAACGTTTATGACTCTGAAACTAACTTTGTGTTAGTTGAAGTATTTGGTAAAGGAAATGAAGCTGCGCTAGCACTTCTGAAACAAGGATTTATTGTCAGATCTGGGGAATTACTTGGATATGAAAATACAATAAGAATTACGATTGGTTTAGAAGAAGATATGGAAAATCTAAAGGCAGTGATGCTTGAATTAAAAACTAACTCATAAGCAAAGAAGGCTAATTTTTATGAATAAAAATATTATTGTTGCAGGATTAGGCTTAATTGGCGGGTCGCTTGCAATGTCGATTAACAAATCCAATCATGTAATTGGTTATGACACAAATGAGGATACTGTTGATTATGCATTTCAGCAAGAGATCATTAATGAAAAATGTTTTGATTTATCATCGTGTGCTCCTAAAGCTGATTTAATAATCTTAGCTGCACCGATTTCTCAAACAATAACTTTGCTTGAGAAGTTAGATAAGGTGACTTTTGAAAAAGATGTCATCATCACAGATGTGAGTTCTGTGAAAGGAACGATTATAGAAGCGGCAGAAAACCTGTCTAATGAAAGAATAACATTTGTTGGAGGACATCCAATGGCTGGATCTCATAAAACAGGTATCGTCGCAGCTAAAGAGCATCTTTTTGAGAATGCAATTTACTGTCTTACTCCTGTATCTGAAACTTCAGATCTAGAAGTTCAGTTTATTAAAGATGTCTTAAAAGATATCAAAAGTAATTTTATTATTTTAAATCCAGATGAACATGATGAAATGACAAGCGTTATTTCTCATTTTCCGCATTTAGTAGCTTCTTCGCTAGTGCATCAAGCAAAGAAATGGGAACAAGTTCATTCATATTTACCTGAGTTAGCTGCTGGTGGTTTTAGAGACATTACTCGAATTGCCTCAAGTAATCCGAAAATGTGGCAAGATATTTTCTCACATAATGGCAGTAAAATGTCACGCCTCCTTCAAGATTTTATTAATGAAATGGTCACCTTAAAGGAATTTCTTGATAAAAACAATGCAAGCGATATGATGACATACTTAGAAGATGCCAAGCTATACCGGGATGGATTAGGTAGCAAAGAAGTAGGCGGTGCATTGCCTGCATTTTATGATGTTTTCGTTGATATTAAAGATAAACCAGGAGCTATCGCTAAAGTAGTACAAATATTAGCTGATGCGTCGATTAGT
>DATGTX010000105.1:0-42636 GCA_035301645.1 Pseudogracilibacillus sp.
CAAATTTTAAAAGATATAATTGCATTAAAAACAGATGAAGAAGAGATAAAGTATGTTGAAAGTTTCTTAAAATACTTCTGTCAAATGAATGCTTTAGATATTGATGCTATTCCTGAACCAAATGGTGCATTAAAACAATAAATAAAAATTAAGATACTATAATAAATAAGAGCATATTCTTTTAAGATATGTTCTTATTTATTTATAGACTAATATTTAAGTTATACATTAACTGTAAAGTGATGTATAATTATCCTTAACAGAATGTAAGCGCTAACAAAGATGAAGTTAGATTAGTATATAATAGTTAAAGGGGAGATTATAAAATGATGGACACACCATTAACAATTGTTTCTATGCTTGAAAGAGCCGAAAAATATTTTCCTAAAAAAGAAGTTATTTCACGTACCTACAATGGCGTTCAACGTTTTACATATGCACAAACCGGTAGGCGTACAAGAGCGCTTGCGAGTGCTTTAGAAAAACTAGGAGTTAAAAAAGGTGATCGTGTTGGAACGCTTGCTTGGAATCATCATAGACATTTAGAAGTTTATTTTGCAGCGCCATCGATGGGTGCTGTATTACATACAATCAATATTCGTTTATCTGCAGAACATCTCATTTATATTATTAATCATGCTGAAGATAAAGTATTGTTGATTGATATTGATTTATTACCTTTAATTGAAAATGTGAAGGATCAATTGATTTCAGTGAAAACATTTATTGTAATGAGTGATGAAAAAGAAGTACCAGAATCGACAATCGAGGGACTCTATTCTTATGAACAATTAGTTGCTGTTGGGGATGAGTCTTATGAGTTTTCGAAAGATATTGAAGAAGAAGATCCTGCAGGTATGTGTTATACATCCGCAACAACTGGGAAACCAAAAGGGGTGATTTATACACATCGCGGAATAGTTCTTCATAGTACGGCGTTGAGTATGGCAGATACAGCTGCAATTTCAGAGTCGGACCGAGTTATGCCAGTGGTTCCAATGTTCCATGTTAATGCTTGGGGAATGCCGTTTGTCGCAATGATGCTAGGAGCAACACAAGTTTTGCCAGGTCCAATGATGACTCCTCAAGTTATTGCAGAAATGATGGACGAATATAAGGTAACGATTAGTGCAGGAGTACCGACGATATGGCTCGGATTGTTGCAAGTACTTGAAAAAGGAACATATGACACAAGTAGTTTACGGGCAATCCTTTGTGGCGGATCAGCTGCGCCAAAAAGTATGATTCGTGCATTTGAGACAGACTTTAATATACCGTTTATGCATGCTTATGGTATGACAGAAACAACTCCATTAGTTACCTTAGCTCGTTTAAAAAGTTATCAAACAGATTTACCGGAGGAAGAACGTTTAGAAATCCGTTCAAGACAAGGACAAGTTGTCCCAGGGTTAGAAATTAAAGTAGTAGATGATGAGGGCCATGAAGTTAAATCAGATGGTAATGCAATGGGTGAACTGCTTGTTCGTGGTCCCTGGATTGCTGATGAGTATTATAACGATGACAGAACTGAAGATGCATTTAAAGATGGTTGGTTATACACGGGTGATGTTGTGACAATAGATGATGAAGGGTCAATAAAGATTGTCGATAGAATGGGGGATTTAATTAAGAGTGGAGGCGAATGGATTTCGTCAGTTGATTTAGAAAATGCTTTAATGGCTCATAAATCAATTTTTGAAGCAGCAGTTGTATCGATACCAGATCAGAAATGGCAAGAACGTCCTGTTGCATGTATTGTTTTAAAAGAAGGACAAGATATATCTACAGAAGAAGTTCTCGAATTTTTAGAATCACAATTTGCGAAATGGTGGTTACCTGATGAAGTTTTAATCATGGAAACTATTCCGAAGACATCTGTCGGTAAGTTTTTAAAAAGAGAATTACGTAAAGATGTGAAGAAATTGCTTGCTAAGTAATGCAGAAAATAAATCCCTAAGTCGTGATGTGACTTAGGGATTTTGATTGAATTATAAATTAGTATTTGCTTATTGAGTAAAAAACATTCAATAATTACGTTATTTAATACCAAAAGTCTCACGCAGTTGGAATTTTAATACTTTACCTTGTAAGTTACGAGGTAATTCTTCAATAAACTCTATACGATGGGGCACTTTATAACTTGCCATATTTTCTTTACAAAATGTGAGTATTTCTTTACTTGTTAATGTTTCATTCGGCTTAGCTACAATAATCGCCATAGGTACTTCGCCCCATTTATCATCGGGCATTCCAATGACAGCGACGTCAGCAACCTTAGGGTGTTCATGTATAACTTCTTCCATTTCTGTTGGATAGATATTGATTGCACCAGATAAAATCATGTCTTGTTTGCGTTCAACTAAATAATAAAAACCTTCATCATCTTGTGTAGCCATATCACCTAAGCCTAACCATTCACCACGAAATGCTTTGTTCGTTGCCTTTTCATTATTAAAATAACCTTGGCAAAGAGTTAATCCTTTAACATATATTTCTCCGACATTTCCTTGTTTGACATCTTTTCCTTCTTCATCAAGTAACTTTACATCCATGCCGAGCATTGGTAGACCAACAGAACGATCTTTTTGTGTCATATATTCAGGAAATAAATTAGTAGAGCCTCCATGTTCAGAAGCGCCATAAAATTCATTAATTTCTGCTTCAGGGAAAAATGCGATAGTTTGTGATTTTGTTTTGTTTAATAAAGGTGCTCCGACAGAAATTACTGTTTTCATTGAAGTCATATTATAAGCGTTTTTTACTTCATCAGGTAAAGCAAAAATAGCATTTAGCATAGGAGGTGCTAGGAATGTTGTTGTCGTTTTTTCTTCCTCAATTGCTTTTAAAACTTCTAATGGGTGGAAATTCTCTAAAATGTGAAGCGGGTTACCAACAAAAATATTAGGTATAGCCACCGATAATGCAGCAGCCCCATAAAGTGGCCCACTTACTAGACCTTTACCTTTTCTCCCAATAGAAAACTCAATGCTAAAAAGAAGACCTACCATGTATAGACTACGGTGTGTATGTACGGCACCTTTTGGTAGTCCTGTTGTTCCTCCTGTATATAAATAACATATTTCATCAGTTTCTAGCAAAGGTTTATCTAATTCTGGTTCTGAGATATCGAAAGACGATATCCAATTTTCATATTCTTCTTCAGCAAAGTTATCTTCACCATGGACAGTAATAAATATCTTTGTAAAAGTAACTTTTTCAGCTGCTTTTTGTACTTCATCACTAAAACGATAATCATAAATAAGCATGCTTGCTTGAGAATTTTGTAAAACATGTTGAATTTCGCGGCCGATGAATCGTGAATTAATTGGTACGAAGATAGCGCCTATTTTACTGCATGCATAAATTGTTTCGACTAGTTGATTACAATTGAAAAGCATGAAAGCGACTTTATCACCTTTTTGAACACCATAATTTTGGAGTGCATGACCTAATTTGTTGACTCGTTCATTAAATTGTTGGTAAGTGTATTTATTACTTTGAAAAGAAAGAGCTTCTTTTTCTGCATAACGCGTTGCATTTAATTTTAACGGGTCGCCAAATAGCATTTGATTCATAATCACATCACCTTTCTGTATTTTGACTAATATATCAAAGAAAAGAAACAAAAGAAAGCGTTATCATTTTAGTGAATAGATATAGAAGGAAAGTATTAGATGTTTTATTTTTAATAAGAATGATTATATACTATCGATTAACTATTTTTGTAAACTTATAAAAGAAGAAAAACTACTGTCAAAATCATTAAAGAAGTGAATGCTTATTACGACTATCACTTCATATCTTATAATTTAAATACCCAATAAAATACAAAAACCTTGAAAGATATGAAAAAACACTTAAAATTACTGACATATTATGCTATTCTTTATGTAATTAACGAAAGAGTTAATGATAATTACTAGGAGGGATTCAAAATGGATGTAAAGTATCCAATTGGTAAATTACCAGTCCTTGACACTGTGACATTAAAAGATGTTGAAGAAGCTTTAAAGCAAATCGAAACGTATTCAACTCGTTTAAGAGAAACGGTTGAATCATTAAATGAAGAAGAATTAAATAAAACTTATCGTGAGGGAAGTTGGACTGTACGTGAGCTTGTTCACCATATTGCAGATTCTCAACTGAATATGTATCAACGTTTGAAAATAGCTTTAACAGATTCGAATCCTGTAGCACCAAACTTTGATCAAGATAGGTGGGCTGTGTTGCCTGATACAAAGCTTCCGGTAGAAAGTTCACTTAAAATGTTAGAAGGGATAAATGAGCGAATTGTTGCTTTAGGAAAAACCTTAACTGAAGATCAACTGGATAGAATTTTTACACATCAAGAAAATGGTGTTATTACAGTTGGAACTAAAATAACTAAATTAGCGTGGCATGAAGAACATCATTTAGCTCATATAAAAGAAGCGTTAGCAAAAAGTAACCTATTGAAGTAAATTTACTTCAATAGGTTATTATTTTAAATAGGTTAAATGACAGAAGTCTATCCAAAACAATTTAGTAAATAATAAAAATAAACAAAAGGAGGATAATATGCGAAAGTTATTTAGTCCTTTTGTAGGTTTATGCCTATTATTTTTCTTACTGAGTGCTTGTTCTAGCATGGAAGAAGCTACAGATGCTATGGATTTAAGTGAAGAATTTATTGATACATTATACACGGTAGATAACGCTGATTTCGTTACGGGTAAGACGAGCGCAGAGGAAATAATTGATATCCAAAATGAATATAAACCTTATTTAACAGAAGATGAATTTGAAGAACTTTCAGCCAAACGCCTATTAAGTTTACCGAATGAAATAGCATCTCAGCTAAAGAATACAATATCTGTTGAAAAGATTGAATTAGAACATAATCAGCAGACTGAAGATGAAAAAGATTCTGTTGATTTAAATCATTCTTTTACTTTAGTATTTAAAGATGAAGCAGAAAATAAAGTAGATAAAATAGAAATGACTGGCCAAATGACAGTTATTGAGACTAAAGACGGTCCAAAAATATCCAGATATCATGATACAGATGAACTAGTTGAGATGTACGCTCCTTAAATGACTTATGAATTCATATTAAAAGCTCTATTTTGGTTGATATCCAGAATGGGGCTTTTAGTATTGATTTTCATTATCAAGCGAGTTAATTCAACAAAGTATCGTTGTTTTATTTTCTTTTCAGCGTTATGCTAAAGGTGTTATTTATATCCCGAAGTTATCTAACAAACAAGAAGGACTTGTCATAGATTTTACTCATGTCATTAGAGCTTCAATGACAGAATATACAAGTCTTTGACTACTAGTCGAATTAGATATTGCTTCGCCTTTGGGTGTTGAAGTGTATGTTACTGTGGCAGTAATAGAGAAGGAGTATTTAAATTTCAAATAATTTGCTAAACATATGTAAATATTTAAATTTAAAGAGGGACGATAGGAGGAAGAGTGAAATATTTAAAATTCACCGCCTCTTATTGTCGCTCGCTTTTTATTGTGGTATATAAAGTTATCAATGCCATTGAAGCAAAAGCAATCCATAATACTAATTGTCCATTCATTTTTAGGATAAGTGCACCGCTTCCTGCACCTATAATAAATACTAGGATGACAGTTAAAAGATGAAAGAAATCTGCTTGTGCTTTTTTATCTTTATTAAAAATTGTTTTATAGAGATTATTCATTGTATTTTTTGTATTGCCTGTCATGATGCCGTTATTAACTGTTGTTTGATAGAATGTTCGAAACACTGTTATCTCATATCCTGCAAGTAATCCTAAACTAAAGATCATCAATGAACCAGGCAGGTTATTTTGAGATAAAGCTAACACACCTATAAGTAATGTTTGAAATAATAAAATTAAACGTGATCTATATAACTCTTTAGTCATTAACTTTTCGATTAATGCTTCGCCAATGAATGCACCTAGTGCGTAGCCCCCTAAGACGATTAGATGACTTGCTGCACCTGTGAAATTACCAGAAAACAATTTGACACTCATTGTTACCATATTCCCTGTTTGTGCACTGACAAATGTCCCATCATATTTAACAAATGTAAAAGCATCAAGAAATCCCATCAAAAATGTGGTAATAATTGTTAAACGACTGATAAATTTAATCTCCCCTTGCTTCCCCATGCATTTGAGCCTCCTTATTAAATAAATCAAAAACGCCATATGAAAAGCTACTCACATGGCGCTCATTAAATAAGTGTTTAGTTAAATTTCACATTCGGTCGTTTTTCATTTTTTAAAGCATCTTTCATAAAGTTATCACTGAATGGAAAATGTTCTTTTAAAGTATTGGGTGGCGTTTGGGCCATCCACTGATTAAGTGAAATATCTGAGAAATGATCGCTTTTAAACATTTCCAAGAAACGTAATGGCTCGTCACCCGTATTTTCAATATAGTGACCCATCGCGAACGGGACATAGCCCACATCGCCTGCTTGGTAATCATATGTCCGTGCCTTAGCTCCTGAACCAAAGACAGTCATTCTTCCTTGACCACTTAAATAATATTGCCATTCGTCTTGGTTAGGATGCCAGTGCATTTCTCTGATTCCACCTGGATCAATTTCCACAAATGCGAGAGCAATCGTTTTAGAAACTAAAAAGTTTGATGAATCAGCAATCCACACACGACCGCCGCTTGTTTCAATTGGTTCTACTTCATCAAATAATTTAAAGCTATATTTAGGATCTACACATTCGTTAGGATTTGCTGGTCGTTCTTCTTCTATAGAACCAGGTACATCTCCTTGATAAATATATAATTCGCCGGTTGGAATGTTATCGAATTCTTCTTCTGCAACGCCAAAGTTTTTTGCTAAGACGCTTTTTGGTGTATGTGCTAACCAATCAGTGATTGAAAAGGTACTATTTTCAGAGAATGCGCCATCATCAAATGCTAAAACGAACTCAGCGCCTTCACTTAACCCTTTGAGCGAATGGGGTATGCCAGAAGGGAAGTACCATAAATCTCCTTCATGCACATCATCTATAAATTCTTTGCCGTCTGGAGATATAGCTGTAATTCGTGCACTTCCTTTAATCATATAGGACCATTCTGCTTCTTTATGCCAATGAAGTTCTCTTACACCACCAGGCTCTAAATGCATATTCACTCCAGCAATCGTTTTTGAAGGTGGTAGCTCACGGGTCGTGACTTCTCGCGACCAACCGCCGTTTTCAATGCGTGTATGTGTTTGTGCATAGGGATATTTTAAATTTGGCATAGTTCCTTTATCTGTATTAGGAGGTGTCATAAAATCTGGATTTTGACGAGATATCTCAGGGTTTTCAGCTCCAAAAATATGACCACCACGTTTACCTTTAATTGGTTGTGGACTCATTTGATCTTGCTTTTTCTCTTCATCCATTATAAAGCTCCTTTCTAATATTTGACTCTTAATTATTATTTATACCCATTTAATGTGAGTATAAACATATATATACTGAACTTTCAGTTAATTGTAAGTGTAAATTGCTAATAAAAAAGGTACAGAATTTTCATCTGCACCTTGTTGTTTATTTGATAATTGGTAAAACAATCTGTGAAGGATATGTTTCCCCATGGAAAATCGTTTGTTTTATTTGTTTATGTTTTTCATTAATACCATCCCAATTTACATCAAAACGAGGGTGATTGCTTGAAGCAATTTCGACACGGATTTTGTGATTAGTTAAAAATAGATTACTTGTTGCCCACAAATCCATTTCAAAGCAGGCAATGGGTTGATTTTGATTATTTAATGCAACTTGGTCGTCAGTCATCTTTACACGCGCGATCCCATCAGTTAGATTGTACGCTGTGCCGTCTGGACAAACGTCAACGAGTTTGGCTGTAAAATCTGCACATGTTGCTTCACTTGCAGCCCACAATTTAACTTTTATTGGCCCAGTTACTTCAATATCGGAAGTAAGATTAGCTGTTTCATAAATGAGTATGTCTGAACGGTGCTCTAATTTTTGTTGATCCCAAGGTCCAGATGTATTCACATCATGATATAATGTTTGCCCACCTAATGTTGACACAGGATTCCGAGGGTCGTGTAAGTATGTTTCTGTTGTTCCGGTTGTTGGGCTTTCGCTCTTTAGTTGTCCTCCTTCAGCAAAGTAATAAGGAGTGTATGTTGTTCTTGCTAATGGCCATTCTTGTTCATTGCGCCATTCGTTTTTACCCATAATAAACAATTGTACAGGTGCATCATTCTCTGTAAATGTATCGTGATTTTTCAACCAATAATTAAACCAGCGGATGTGTAAATGTGTTAGATCTTCTTTCCCATTTAAAAAGCTTTCTGAAGCTTTGATACCAAAGTCACGTTCACCTGCAAGAGAGCCAAAGTCACCGTGTGTCCAAGGTCCAATGATAAGTCGCTGCATTGATTTTGTGTGTTTAGTCATAGAGTTAAAGTTTTCAATCGTTGATTTAAGTAAACTATCATACCAGCCGCCTAAATGAATCGCAGGGTAGTGAAGTTTTTCATAATCATCTAAAATACTTGTTTGTTTCCAAAAGTCATCGTCTTCAGCTAATTGATACACTTCAAAAAACTCTTCAGCTACACCAAGTTCATTAAGAAGTGGCCATGAATCGTTCAGTTGCTCATTATATGTTGCTGGTAAATTATCTAGTGCTTTTGCCCAAAGGTTCATTTTTTCTTCCAGAACTTGGGCGTTCGTATATTTTTTAACTAATAAGTCTGGGACCATTGATTGAAGGACCCATGTTTTAAATGAAGCGGATGTTGGCACTCCTTCATGAAATAGCATATTATTTTTTAAATCATTCAGCGTCATGCTTGGAAAGATAGCTTTTAGGTGTGGTGGTTGTTCGCGTGCTGCAAGCAATTGTGTGAAGCCATAATAAGACAAACCAAACATACCGACATTTCCGTTCGAGTAGGGGAGATGGGCAGCCCATTCGACGGTATCATAACCATCTTTTGCTTCATCACGGAACGGAAAGAATTCTCCATCTGAATTAAAACGTCCTCTTACATCTTGAATAATAACAATAAACCCATTTTCAACAAGTCGATTTGTATCTAAATAACGATGTGAATAAAAAGGGGCATCTTTGCCATAAGGAAGGCGTGTTAATAGGACTGGGTATGTGCCTTCGTTGGCTGGTCGATAAATATCAGACCGTAGAGTGGTACCGTCACGCATTTGGGTTCCAATATTTTTATCTAATATTATTTGATTAATCATAAGTAAACTCCTTTGTGACAATTATTTTTGTTGGATAATAAATAAAGCGCTATATACTACCGCAAATAGAATGCACTCGCTGCCGCGGGCGTCTCGTGTATTTTGTTTGCTAGGTTTAAATTTCTATATAGTCATCCGAATATTTATAAAAATTAAACAGGATACCTGGGGTACCCTGTTTAATTATCAAGCTGTTTTTGGTTTGACACTTTTTTTCTTTTTCTTACCTGGAGCAAGGCGTTTTTCTAGCCAACCCATAATTAAGTCTGCAAAAACAGCCATAAGAGCTGTTGGAATTGCACCTGCTAAAATGATAGCAGATCCACCAGCAACATTTGTTCCACGGATTATAATTGAACCAAGTCCGCCTCCACCAATGAACGCACCGATTGTTGCAATACTAATTGCGATAACAAGTGCTGTCCGAAGCCCAGCCATGATAACAGAAAGGGCCATTGGTAGCTCGACCATGTATAATAATTGGAATTTTGTCATTCCCATCCCACGTCCTGAATCGATTAGCGCACTGTCTACACCCTTAATGCCTGTGTACGTATTCCTTAAAATGGGTAATAATGAATAAAGGAATAGAGAGGCAATAACTGTATTGGCACCGAGACCGAGTACGAGCATTAATACAGCGAGCATGGCAAGTGCAGGAATTGTTTGGATAACATTGGTAAATGAAATAACCCATTTACTTAAATGTGAATGCCTTGCGATGAATATTCCAACAGGAATCGCTACAATTGCTGCAAAAATCACCCCATATGCCGACATTAAAAAGTGACGGTAAAATTCTTCCCACACGTACGGAAAGTTTTGCGCGTAATAATTCCACAGTTCTGTCAATAATTGCACTAAAATCACCTCTTTTTATTAGTCTTGAAAGTAATTGTGTTCTTCTAAAAACTCTGTAGCAACAACAGCAGGTTCTTTCATATCAACATCTGCTGCATAGTTCATTTCTATCATTTTCTCATTATCAATTGTACCAGCAAGTTTGTTTAATAAACCTTCTATTTCAGGAAAGCGATCTAAGACCTCTTGATTAGCAACCGGTGATGCGTCATATGGAGGGAAGAAATTTTTATCGTCCTCTAAGTTAACTAAGTCATATGATTTAATACGTCCATCTGTAGTATAAGCTAAAACGACATCCATATCGCCACTTTCTACAGCTTTATAAACAAGCCCAATTTGCATTGGATACGCATTACCAAATTCAAAGCCATAAGTATCGATAAATCCATTATAACCGTCGCCTTCTCGATTGAGCCAAGCGTTATCAACACCAAGATTTAAATCAGGGGCAACTGATTTAATATCTGAAATAGTTTCTAAGTTTTCTTGCTCAGCAAGTTCACTTGTTACAGTAAATGCGTATGAGTTAGCAAAACCATATGGTTCTAGCCATTTTTGGTCAAATTGTTTATCAAATTCTGTTTGAACAATTTCTAATGCTTTAACTGGATCTGTAACAGGATCCATCTTCAAAGTACCAGGAAGATCAGTTCCTGTATATCTTGTAGAAGTGATATCTACCTCACCTTGAATTTGTGCTTGATGCTGAACGATTGAAGAACCCATATTTCCGATAATATCAGCACTATAATCTGTTTCATGTTCTATTAATTGTTTAATAATATAAGCCATCGTTGTTGATTCTGACGTTCCGAGCGCACCTATTTTAATTGTGTTAGCAGAAGAACCACCAAGTCCAGGTAGTGAACATCCGCTTACGAAAGTGACCATCGCCACAATTAATAGAGTGAAATATTTCTTTTTAAATAGAGAAAACATATTTTATATTCTTCCTTTCTATTAAAATGTGTCCGCAGAGTCAACAATTCCTTTAGGTGTTAACTTTGTTTCAACTCTTCCTAAAAAGTAATCTGTGAGCATTGCTAAAATTGTTGTTGGGATAGCACCTGCTAGGATAAATTCAGTTTTAAATAAGTTAAGTCCGTCAAAAATGAAATCCCCAAGTCCTCCGGCACCAACATAAGCTGCAAGAGTAGCCCAACCAATTAGATAAACTGTTGAGACACGAATACCTGCCATAATTACTGGTATAGCAAGCGGGAATTCTACCATACTAATTCTTTCCCACATCGTCATACCCATTCCTCGGCCTGCTTCAAGCAAGTCTTTATTAAGTGATTGAACTCCCGTATACGTATTACGTAATATTGGAAGTAAAGAATATAGGAATAAAGCTATAATTGCTGGTACTTTTCCAATTCCAAAAAGCGGAATAAAGAATGCAAGCACAGCAAGTGTAGGAAAGGTTTGAACTATTCCTACTAAAGACATAAACT
Organism: Pseudogracilibacillus sp.; assembly: GCA_035301645.1. Taxonomy (GTDB): domain Bacteria; phylum Bacillota; class Bacilli; order Bacillales; family Amphibacillaceae; genus Pseudogracilibacillus. The sequence goes on from DATGTX010000105.1 coordinate 11,552, forward strand.
TATCAGCAAATCTAGGGGTTCTAGTTAGTAAAATACCAAGAGGTACAGCTACAATAATACCTAGAGAAATTGCAATTAACGATATATATAAGTGTTCCCATGTTTTAAATAATAACTGTGTTCCATAATCGGAGAAAAATGTCATCATGGTATCCAATCGATCACTTCCTTTCTATAGTATTGTGTTGTTATACATTTTCAGTTAATTCTTCATCGCCGTATATAGAGTCATAAACTATATTTACAATACTTCCACGAGTCACAATTCCTAGTAAATGATTTTCTTCATCGATAACTGGAACATAACGGATATCATTACGTAAAATTTTATGAACGGTATCACGTAATAAGACGTTTCCTTGTACCTTAAAGAAGTCAGTTTCCATGATATCTGAAATTGTAATATTTTCTCGTCTATGTTTATCAATCATTTCTAAATCAAGAATTCCTTGTAAAGAATTTGCTTCATTGACAACGAGTAATGAATCAACTCGATTTTTTTTCATAATCGTTATTGCTTCAGAGAGCGAATTGGTTTCCAAAATAGTAGCCGGATCTGAATACATAATCTGGCTTACTGTTTGAAGGTTTTCACGTTCACTAATTAAGCGATGTTTACCAAGGAATGTTTCAACAAATTCATTTTTAGGGTTACGAAGAATATCATCTGGTGTTCCGACTTGAACAATTTCGCCAGCGCGCATAATAACAATTCTATCTGCTAAACGAATAGCTTCATCCATATCATGTGTAACAAAAACAATTGTCTTACCTAATTCTACTTGGAGCTTTTTAAATTCATCTTGCAAAGTTTCTTTTGTAATTGGGTCAAGTGCACCAAATGGTTCATCCATTAAAATAAGCGGAGGATCAGCTGCAAGTGAACGTAGAACACCAATTCTTTGCTGTTGACCACCACTTAATTCGTTAGGATAACGATCTAGATATTCTTCATCCATATCTACTAGTTTTAATAATTCTTTTGCACGGTCTTTACGCTTTTTCTCCGGCCATTTTAATAATTTTGGAACAAGTGCTATATTTTCACCAATTGTCATATGAGGGAAAAGGCCGATTTGTTGAATAACATAACCAATTGATCGGCGTAGTTCAACAATATCTTTATCATAGATATCTTCACCTTCTACTAATATTTCACCTTCTGTGATATCGATTAGCCTGTTGACCATTTTCATTGTAGTCGTTTTACCGCAACCACTTGGTCCGATGAATACAATAAATTCACCCCTATCAATCTGTAAATCTAAATTATTTACTGCTTTCGTTCCGCCTGGATAAACTTTGGATACGTTTTTAAATGTGAGCAAAACAAAATACCTCCTTTTTTTAATTACACTGAAGTTCATTAGATTTAAAAGTTACTTTTATTATTTATTAAAATATTAAAAGTGACTAATGAGTTTTAATATTAATTTTATAAAAAACAACTTCGGCTTTATATACTACCTAACTCTAGTTAAATTATAAAACTTCGTATTTGCTTACATGACTTCATAAACTTCGTAAAATATATACTTTATAAAGTTTATTGCATGCTTATCTTATAATTCCTTTAATTTTCTCTTAAATACTATGCAATCTGCTTTTTTTAAAAAGAAAATATTTATGTTATATTGTCGATATCATCACATAAGTCCTTAAGAGGAGGCAGGGAAATGACAAACGTTGAAAAGCGTTTGAAAGAGAGTAAAAGTCAATTTGTAGAAAAAATTGCTGACAACATGCATGCATTTGGTGTGTCAGAAACGATTGGAAGAGTATTGGGTATCATTTATATGAACCGAGAACCAATGACACTCGATCAATTATCTGAAGCAACTGGTATGTCTAAAATGAGAATGAGCCAAGTTGTAAGAGAAATGATTGAATTAAATATTGCTAAAAAGGTATTTAGAAAAGGAGTTCGTAAAGACCTCATTCAAGTAGAAGATGATTATTATCAAACTTTTATTTCATTATTTACTTCAAATTGGCAAAGAGCTGTCACAAAAAGTCGTTCTTTTGAACGCAAATTACAGAAAGATCTAGAGACAATAGAATTAGATGATTCTCTCTCTAAAGAAGTTATAGAAGAGAAAAAAGAACTAGATTGGGAAACAAAAGAATGGTCTGATTATTATGATTGGATTAATCGCTTGATTGAATTTTTTGAATCAGGAGAAATTTTCGAACATGTACCAATTAATGAAAGGGGAAATAAAAATGACAAATAAATCGATTATTACAAGTGCACTAACAGGTGCTGGTGATACAACAAGTAAAAGTAAATATGTACCAATTACACCAAAAGAAATCGCAGACTCAGCAATTGAATCTGCAAAAGCAGGTGCTGCAATTGCTCATATTCACGTGCGTGATCCAAAGACAGGAGCGTTAAGTTTTGACCTTGAATTATATCGTGAGGTAGTTGAGCGTATAAGAGAATCAGACACAGACGTGATTATTAACTTAACAGCTGGGGGTGGAGGCGACTGGGCTCCAAGTAAAGAGAATCCAGCTCATGGTGGACCAGGTACTTTTATTCAAACACCAGAAGAACGCCACGAAGCATCAGGAACATTATTACCTGAGCTATGTACAATTGATGTGGGAAGTATTAACTTTGGAGATATGATTTACGTTAACCCAGAAAATTGGATTAGAGAACATGCGAAATTAATTAAAGACAGTGGCGTTAAACCTGAAATTGAGTGTTTTGATACAGGTTACATTCGTATGGCGAATCAACTAATTGAAGAGGGCTTATTTGAAGGCGATCCTATTTTTCAATTATGTTTAGGTATCCCATGGGGTGCAGATGCAGATAAAGAAACAATTACTTATATGCGTGATCGCTTACCAGAGAATGCACATTGGTCAGCGTTTGGTATTGGTCGTATGCAATTAGAAATCGTAAAACAATCAGCACTTCAAGGTGGGAATGTTCGTGTTGGTTTAGAAGACAACTTATACCTTGAAAAAGGTGTGCTCGGAACAAATGCACAACTCGTTGATAAAGCGGTCGATATTATCCAAGACTTAGATAAAGAACCAATGACACCTAAAGAAGCACGTATAGCACTTGGTTTGAAAAAGTTTAATCGTTAAGTTTTAAATAAAGGAGAGTTTACATTATGAAAAAAATCAAAAATATTACAGTCGTGGGTACAGGTGTTATTGGGGCAGGCTGGATTGCTCGATTTTTATCACACGGGTATCAAGTAACTGCATATGATCCAGCTCCTGGTGCCGAAGAAAAATTAAACGCATCTTTAAAAGATTTATGGCCAACACTTATTGAAAGTGACATAGCTAAAAAAGAACATTTACAAAACTTATCATTTGAAACGAATCTAAAAGAAGCTGTCGAAAATGCTGACTTTATTCAAGAAAACGTACCTGAAAGAGAAGATATTAAGCGACAAGTGCTTGCAGAAATTGATGGCTTAACAAAAGTAGATGCAATTATATCTTCTAGTACTTCAGGATATATGCCTTCTTTATTACAAAAAGACTGTAAGCATCCTGAGCGTGTGATTGTTTCACATCCATTTAATCCAGTATATATTATTCCGCTAGTTGAAGTGGTTGGTGGAGAGCAGACAGATCCAGAAGTTGTCTTGCGAGCACAAGCGCTTTTTGAAGCGGTAGATATGAAGCCACTAATCGTACGTAATGAAATTGATGGTCATATTGGCGATCGTTTAATGGAAGCTATTTGGCGTGAGGCATTGCATATTGTAAATGATGGTATTGCAACAACAGAAGAAGTAGATGCATCAATCATTTACGGACCAGGTTTACGCTGGGCGCTTATGGGACCCTTCCTAACATTACACTTAGCAGGTGGAGATCAAGGAATGCGTCATATGCTACATCAGTTTGGACCAGCTCTTAAATTGCCATGGACAAAACTTGAAGCACCTGAATTAACAGATGAACTTGCAGAAAAAGTTATTACTGGTTGTGAAGCTCAAACAGAAGGTCAAGATATGGCTCAACTTGAAAAACGCCGTGATGAATTTTTAGTTAAATTAACTGACTTAGTAGAAGAATATTGGCCTGGGGCTAATTTAGGCGGTCGTTTATAATAGGTTTTCACAGGAGGAAAAAGTATGATGAAAGTAGTTTTTAAATGTCATGTAAAGCAAGAATGGGTTGATTATAATGGCCATATGAATGATAGTGAATATGCAAAAGTATTCAGTCTTGCTGTTGATGAATGGATGGAACAAATCGGGATTACAGCAAACTTTCGTGAAAGTGAACAGTATACAGTCTTCACGCTTGAAACACATCTGTGCTATTTAGATGAAGCTAAAGAAAATGAAGAATTAACAGTTAAACTTCAACTACTTGATCACGATGCAAAGCGCGCTCATGTATTTTTCTTAATGGAAAATTCAAAAGGTGATCGCGTAGCAACTAGTGAGCAAATGTTAATGGGAATGGATTCAGTTGAAGGAAGACCAAAAGAGTTTCCAAAACGGATTATGAATAATATTAACAAACTTGCGAAAGACCAAGCAGATTTAGAACAACCTAAAGAAGCAGGCAGAACAATTGGCATCCGTCGTAAATAAAAGATGAAAGTAAAACCACCTTCTAATATTTGGAGGTGGTTTTTTACTTTATAAATTAATAAAAATATTTATGTTGATAAAAAACGTTTAATTGTATGGATTAGTGTATAAATAATGCATAATTAACACAATATTTACAATATTATTTTGAAAGCGCTTTAAAATGAAGGGGATTATGGTATACTAAAAATATAGAAATTAAACTACATAGGGGGATTGACATGAAAAGAAGATTGTTAATGGTATTATTTTCTATTATGTTACTAGGAATTCTAGCAGCATGTGGTGGCGGATCAGATGAACCAAATGAAACTGAAGATGCAGATTCGGGAACAACAGATGACACAGAAGCAACTGAAGGTGGCGACAAAGATGTATACACAGTGGCAACGGACAACGGGTATGTTCCATTTGAATACATTGATGAAGAATCTGGTGATTTAGTAGGTTTTGATATTGACTTAATATCTGCTTTAGCAAGTGAAGTTGGTGTTGAAATTGAATTTGAAACACTTGATTTTGATGGGATAGTTGCAGGTATTGGTTCAGGTCGATTTGACATTGGTATAGCAGGAATGACAATCACTGATGAAAGAAAAGAATCAATCGACTTTACTCAACCTTATTATGAAGCAGGATTAATCTTAGCTGTCAAAGAAGGAAACGATGATATTAAGTCAATTGATGATGTAGAAGGGAAAACAATTGCAACACGAACTGGTTCAACAAGTCAAGAATATTTGGAAGCGAATACAGAAGCAGATATTGAAGCGTTCCCTGGAATTATCGAAGCTTATCAAAACGTACTAGCTGGAAGAGCAGATGCTGTATTGTATGACTTGCCAAATGTTGAATTCTATTCTGAAACTGAAGCAGAAAATGAACTGAACACTGTAGGTGAGAAGTTAACTGGTGAAGACTACGGAGTTGCCTTCCCGAAAGATTCAGAATTACGTGATGACTTTGATGATGCCTTAACAACGATAAAAGAGAATGGAACATATGATGATATATATGAAGAATGGTTTGGAGACCGTCCAGAAGGTAATTAATTATTAAACAATATAAAAGAGAAAAGCTTGTTAAATCAAGCTTTTCTCTTTTACATAGAAGAATGATTAGTGAGATATTTTTGAAGGAAAAGAGTGGATTGAGTGGATAAACTTATTGAAATGATGCCTTTTTTAGAACATATGATTAAGTCAGTTCCTTGGTTATTAGAAGGCCTAAAATATACGGTGATCATTACGGTATTAGGGATTGCCATCGGTTTTGTTATTGGTGCGTTTGCAGGTTTAGGCCGATTATCAACTAATAAACTTATCTATGGAATAAGTACAGTCTATGTAGAAGTCATTCGTGGTACACCTATTTTAGTTCAAATTTTGTTTATATATTTTGGGTTATCTGATTTATTAGAATTAAATATAGATAAAATTACCGCTTCAGTTATTGCAATTGCAATTAATGCTGGTGCCTACATAGCCGAAATTGTTCGAGGTGGGGTTCAATCGATTGATAAAGGTCAATTTGAAGCGGGTGACTCAATCGGGTTAACCAAAAATCAAACAATGTGGAATATCATTTGGCCTCAAGCATTTCGTCGCATGATTCCACCATTAGGTAACCAATTTATCATCAGTTTGAAAGATACATCTTTATTCTCAGCAATTGCAGTTGGCGAATTAGTTTATCAAGGTAAAGCATATACTGCAGCTTCATTCTCGTATTTTGAACCTTATTTAATGGTTGCCTTATTTTATTTAGCAATCACGATACCAGCAAGTATTATTTTACGTCGCTTAGAAAAGAGGCTTGATGTGTAATGATTAAAGTAGAAAATTTGCATAAATATTTTGGAGATAATGAAGTATTAAAAGGAATGACGAATACAATCAAAGAACAAGAAGTTGTTTGTATTATTGGGCCTTCTGGTTCAGGTAAAAGTACGTTTTTACGTTGTATGAACTTATTAGAAGATGTGACAGAAGGAACAATTACCATTGATAATCAAGAAATCACTGCTAAGGGAACAAATGTCCCAAAAATTAGGTCCCAAGTAGGAATGGTATTTCAACATTTTAATTTATTTCCACATAAAACAGTGCTTGAAAATATTACATTAGGTCCAATTAAAGTAAAAGGTACCAAGCCGGAAGAAGCAAAAAAACGCGCACTTGAATTATTAGACAAAGTTGGCTTATCGGATAAGCCAGAAGCTTATCCAGGAAGTTTGTCTGGCGGTCAAAAACAGCGTGTAGCTATCTGTCGTGCGCTAGCAATGGATCCAAAAGTCATGCTTTTTGATGAACCAACATCTGCTTTAGATCCTGAGCTTGTTGGTGAAGTCTTGAGTGTTATGAAAGGCTTAGCAGAAACCGGAATGACAATGGTTATTGTGACACATGAGATGAACTTTGCACGTGAAGTTGGCGATCGAGTGATTTTTATCGATGGAGGCTATATTGTTGAAGAAGGCGAGCCAAATGAAATGTTCCAAAATCCCAAAAGTGAACGTTTAAGTAATTTTTTAGGAGAAATTCAAGTTTAATTTTATATGTATAAAATATTTAAATTTACATTCAAGGTTTATGATTATATTCACGTAATCGTAAACCTTGAATTATTTTATTTAATTTTAAAATGGAAATTCACTCTTTCTATTTTTTGAATCGATATCCACTAACCTTTAGTAAATTCATCCATTATTAATGAAACTTCAAATCTTCCAATATCATTTCGTTTCATACTACTAAATAGAACAGTAGATCAATCATTTACTGCTTGATTGCTAATAAATTTCATACTATAACTCAATTTAATAAAAAATATTTATAGTTTCACTTTCATAAATTTTATTTTATTTTATTTTAGCTATATTGTTGTGAATGACTTTAGATATTTACAAATCTAAACATAATTTATAAATAGAAAAAACATTTCCTAACTTTTTAGTAGACCAAAAAATATACCAAGAATAATTCCTATTGTAATCACGCTTAAACCTGTAAATGTCAAAGGCCAATGCATCCAAGACATCAGATGTGATAAAAATTCACGCTAGATAGTTGGTTTTAATTTTTGATTTGCAGGAAATACACCTCAGCCAACAAATAAAACTCCACCAAACCAGTTAATAGCAAGTAATATATGAACGAAAAGTATAAGTTGTCATAAGTCCAATTCATGTTAATCATTTCATATATTATTACAAGCTTGAAATAAAATAAAAAAAACTTGATTTAAATCAAGTTCTTATTAATTCAAACAGAGTATGCTGAATATATAGAAGTTTTAGGTTAATTAAATAGTCATTGTATGAAAAAAGTGGTGTTAATTAAATATTCAGAATATAATGACGTGAAGTTTTAAGTTTGTTAGTATAGAAATTAAGTAATAGTTTAAAATATGGGGGTGAAAATAGACAGTTATTATAATCTTAAAAAGATTAATACAGATTTTGACTCAAAACTTGAGAACTAGAAGATCAGGTTATAAAAAATTAATTAAGTATTTTCTTTGATTATTAAAAGGAGGAATTAAAATGAATAAATTACCCGAATCAGAATTAGTTTTAATCCCAGGTGGAACATTAATAACAGATACACCAGAAGAAGGACGTGCTTTAGCGATGTTGATAGCTCGACATACGGTTCATAATATCCAATCGGATTTAGATGTGCTTAAAGAAGGTCGCAAAGAATACGCAAAAGATCCTGATAGCTTAACTGCAGCTGTTCAAGTTGTTTCTATGGAATTTCAAACAATTGCAGCAGCAAATAATTATTGGAAAGATAAGTAAGATATGATAAATACATGAATAATTGATTGAGTCACTTAATCAATTTTATAGAAGGAGGAAGTTTATATGGCCTTTGTCATTTTAGATCCATGTCAAGGAGAAAAATCTGGGGAATGTGTGACTGTCTGTCCAGTTGACTGTATAGAAGAAGGTACTGACCAATTTTATATAGATCCAGATATATGTATTGATTGCGGCGCGTGTGTTGCAGTTTGTCCGGTAGATGCAATTGTAGAAGAATTCGATTTAACACCAGATCAAGAAATTTATTTAGAAAAGGCTGAAGAGTTTTATGGTAATTAATCTTCTTAAATAATGCCTTCTACTTAAACATCAGTTGGTAGAAGGTATGTTTGTATTTTTAAAAGATGATTAATTCATTGAAAAGAGATGGTCATTGTGCAACGTAAAGTCATTACAGTTGGCATTATACTTGTTGTTATCTTGTCCGTATTAGGTATAAAGTATTCTGGTTATGAAAAAAACTTCGAAGAGACATTAACAGCAAAACGTGAAACAGTGTCTAAAATTACAATGGAAATTAGTGGAGTAAGTAAAAGTACGACAAATGAAACAAAAATAGATGAGCTATTTGAACACTTTGGTAAATATGAATATAAAAGAATGAGAGGTGATAAGACAGCTTATATGCCGACAAAAGCCTATATTATTTATTTACATGAAGGAAACTACATTGATTTTGTAGTTCCATATAATGATGAAGCAATGATTAGTTATAAAGTATATAAAGTGAGAAATGGTAACATTACAGATAAGTTTTTAACCAGTTTTTATAATTCTTTAGAAGATTAAATGCTTAAAAAAATCGGTTTTATTTCGGGAGTATAGCCAAATGGTAAGGCAAAGGTCTGCAAAACCTTTTATTTTGGTTCGAATCCAGATACTCCCTTTTATCATATTTTTACGAAAGGAAGGTATAATATGAGCAATTTAGAAAATCAACTCAAAGAAACTCATGAAAGAATAAATAGAGCATGCAAGAAAGTAGGTAGAGATTCAAGCGAGGTCACATTGATGTTAGCCACAAAAACAGTATCTGCTGAAAAAATCAACCATGCGGTAGATGCAGGAGAAAAATTACTTGGTGAAAATAGAGTACAAGAACTTCAACAAAAACACTCTCTGATTGATGAGAATAAAGCACAGTGGCATTTTATTGGTCATCTTCAAACAAATAAAATAAATCAAGTTTTGCCATATGTTACATGTATCCAATCAGTAGATCGTTTGAAATTAGCGAGAAAATTGCATAATCGTTTAACTAAAGATGAAAAAAAGCTCGATATTCTTGTTCAAGTAAATACTTCATATGAAGAAAGTAAATTTGGTGTTTTACCAGAAAACACTTTAGAATTTATCGAACAATTGATTGAGTTTGATACACTACAAATTAAGGGTTTAATGACGATAGGGAAATTATCTTCACATTCAGAAGAAACCAGGAAGAGTTTCCGTTTATTAAAGTCTATTCAAGAACAAGTTATTGAGCAAGGGTATCTTGATAAAGGTGTAGAAATGGATGTATTATCAATGGGTATGTCTGGTGATTTAGAGGCTGCTATTGAAGAAGGTGCTACGATGGTCAGGGTAGGAACAGCAATTTTCGGAGATAGAGAGTATCCTGATAGTTATTATTGGAATGAACAAATACCAGAAATAGATGAATAGTCTTTGGGAGTTTATTAACGAATGAGATAAAGTATATTATAAGTCATCTCAGCTGAATTTCTAATAGTTATACTTCAGTATGAAAAAATGCTCTTCTTTTAAAAGAAGAGCATTTTTTATAATAAAAATGAATTTTCACTTCCACTATAATCAGTTTTAGTGTAATACCGATCTACTAAATGTGTTTTTTCTAACGCAATTTGGAAATTGTAATCTATTGCCTTCTTCATTTGATAAATTAAAAATAAAGCAATAATAATTTGGACCGCAAACAATATATTAACAAGCCATACAAGACCAGTCAGACTTATTAACATAGTAGCTACAAAAAATACGAGTTGTATCAATATTCCGATAATTGAACGGAATAAAATTAATAGGCACAAGCTTAGCAATGCAATCATAAATAAAATGTAGTAATCTTGTAAAAAAGCAGCCATTAGTCTCACTTCCCTTCCTTTTTAACTTTAAAATTGTTCAGTTTTAGAAGGTATAAAATAACATAATTTAAATCTTATTATGTTATTTTTGCTTATATTTAGTGACTAAATAAAATATAACATAGTTTATAATTTTAAAAAACAACTTTTTTCTATTTGCTAAAGTCATATTAAAAGTTATCCATAACAATTTTACAAACTTGATATAGATCAAGTTTAGTTTAGCTTTTTTATTTTATAATGTAAGTAGTTCAATCGGAGGGAATGAACATGAAAAAGGCAGTATATCAATTAGGAACATTAACTTGTCCATCATGTATTAAAAAAATTGAAATGGCATTAGAAAGTACTGAAGGAGTAAACTTAGTAAAAGTCTTATTTAATTTAGGAAAAGTAAAAACAGAATTTGATGAATCATTTATAGACGCCAATCAAATTGGTAATATTATAGAAGAGTTAGGATATCCAGTTATTAAGAAAAAAGTATCATAAATTTTTAATACTTTAATTAAAAAAATCATGGATTAGATTTCAATATTGACCATAAGTTGATAGAACCTATAGAAAGTGAGGAGAAAACTAAATGAAAAATAATAATTGTTTATCTCATTTAAAACAAGGAAGTTCTCATAAGATGTGTGTATCACTTGTTCCCATCTTCTATCACCTCAAAGAAGATCAGTTAAATGAAATTATGAAAGTGGTTCAACATATTTCTCTTAAAAAAGGCGAAATCCTTTATCATGCAGGTGATACATCTAATGTCATGCATATTATTAATCAAGGAAAAGTAAAAATATACCGATTATCAAAAATGGGTAAAGAACAAATCGTACGCATCCTAAACCCAGGAGATTTTACTAAAGAGCTTGCATTATTTAAACAAACAATTCATGAAACTTATGCTGAAGCAATATTTGATACGGAAATATGTTTGATTAAAGGAAGTGACTTACAAAATATCTTACTTAGATATCCAACTATTTCTTTAAAAATATTAACTGAGCTTTCAACAAGACTTGATGGTGCTGAAAAACAAACAACACGTTTGGCTACGGAAAAAGTAGAAGCTAGACTTGCACTTTATTTAGCAGAATCTTTGGATAGCGAAGGAAAAGAAGGAGATACAATTACGCTTCCTATGAGTAAAAAAGATCTGGCTTCATATCTAGGAACAACACCCGAAACGTTAAGTCGGCGTTTAAGTGATTTTGAAACTGCAGGGTATATTAAGCAAAAAGGTCAGCGTGATATCGCTATTCTAAAAATGGATGAGTTACTTTTAGTATAAATACTTTATTATTTAGAAGTTTTTATACTACAATGTATTTTTATAATTTAACATGAGAGCGAGTTTAGATCATGCAAATGAAGGGTAAAATATAAAAAGGGGTGGTAGATGTGAGTATAGGACTTTTGATATTTCTTGTTGTTCTATTTGCTGTTGCGTTAGTAGGAACATTTTGGGTTTTTAAAGAAGAAGAGGATAAAATGGAGGAACATAAAGAAGCAGGTGATTCGCCAGTAGCGGAGAATAAGCGTTCAGAAGAGTATGAACAAAATTGGTTAAAAACAGGATTAGGTAAGCAAGCAGTCATTTATGGAATTGCTTTAATAATATCTATCATTATAGGGATTGTGATATTTATGTAACCGTTATCATTTGAATTTGGTCTGTCAATTATATTTAAGTATGAGTTGTACACTCGTTGACTTTCACTTCAACTGATACGCTTACCTCGGCCAACGTCTCAACTCATTTTATCAGTTTTTTTAAACTGTTAAAATGGATTTTCGACTGTTGCTTTTCCGCAGGTGTCGGTCATCTTCCGTTACAGTCAACTTTTTATCATGTGTTATTGATTGTAAAACCGGAGTATCTCCAATTAATGAAAAATAAAAAATGACCTTTACAACAAATGTTGTGAAGGTCATTAAGGTTAAGAAATTATTTTCTTGAGTAGAACTCAACGACAAGTGCTTCGTTAATTTCTGCTGGTAATTCTGAACGCTCAGGAGCGCGTGTAAATGTAGTTTCCATTTTTTCTTCATCAACTGCTAAGTAATCAGGTGTGAAGTTGTTTACTTCAATTGCTTCTTTAATAACGTCCATGTTACGAGCTTGTTCACGTACGCCAATTACTTGGCCAGGTGACACACTATAAGATGGGATATCAACACGCTTACCATCAACAGTGATGTGACCGTGGTTAACTAATTGACGTGATTGACGACGTGTGCGAGCAAAACCTGAACGGAATACAAGGTTGTCTAAACGCGAATCTAGAAGCATTAAGAAGTTTTCACCATGAATACCTTTAGTTTTCCCAGCTTTTTCGAATAAGTTATGGAATTGACGCTCGTTAACCCCATACATGAAGCGTAATTTTTGTTTTTCTTGTAACTGTAGACCATATTCAGAAATTTTACGACGTGTGTTAGCACCGTGTTGACCTGGCGCGTAAGGACGTTTTGATAATTCTTTACCAGTACCTGTTAAAGATACACCAAGACGACGTGATTTTTTCCATAATGAACCTGTAAATCTAGACATGAGACATTCTCCTCTTATTTTATAATGGTATAAAATAATTCAGTTTGTGTTCCTTACGATGTCGATTGTATTGTCCTGTACCATCGCTCCAGCAGCAGAGAGTTACACGATACACCTCATATGTAATGAGGAATACAATCGTTTCAAGCGTCGGTTCACCAAAGCTACTTCTTTTATTTTAACCAACGCTAATTATATCGTGCTCGTGTTATAAAGTCAAATAAATAAAAATAAAATACTTGTATAATAATAATATAAATGATATTTTAAATTATAAATATTACTTTGTATTAAATTACCATAACTTTAGCAATTATAATGCAAAACATGGTATCATAATGAGTGTAGAATAAAAAAAACGGTTTTTTTGAAAAGTTAACTCAATTCAAAAATCCTTCTATGAAAAAAATGTTAGGAGGAATTAAATGGAATATATAGTTGGGATAGTTTTAATTGTTATTATTGCTATTATTATTGCACTTGTTTTAAGAAGAAGATTATATAATGCGATTGATCATTTGGAACGCATGAAAGTTGATATTATGAATCGTAATATAGCGGCGGAACTTTCTCGAATGAAAGAATTAAACTTAACAGGTGAAACTTTAGAAAGTTTTAACAAATGGAAAGATCGTTGGGAATTAATTTTGACAGAGAATCTTGCAAATGTTGAAGTCCAATTATTTGATGCTGAAGCTTATGCTGATCGTTATAAATTTAATTCCTCTCGTGAAGAATTAAATAAAATTGAAGAGAAGATTAATGAAATAGATATTGAACTAGAATCAATTATCACTCAATTAAATGATTTATTAGAAACAGAAGAGGCAAGTCGTAAAGGTGTAGAAGAATTAAGACCTGCTATAAATGACATGGCAGAAAACTTAATTGAAAATGAAGAATTATATGGCAGAGGCGTTTTAAGATTCAAAATAGAATTTGAAGAATTAACCAACGGATTAATTACATATGATGATTTAGTCGAAAATGGCGAATATCATCAAGCAAAAGAAGTGGTTGAACAAGTTAATAAAGAACTTAAAAGAGTCCAAGTTGAATTAGAAGAATACCCAGAACTTTATAAAAAATGTAAATTTGATTTGCCTAAAGAGCTAAATGAGCTAACTAAGGGAATTAGAGAAATGAAGTCGAGTGGTTACCCAGTTGAGCATTTAGGTTTTGAAGAAAAGATTAAAACTTATCAAAAAGATTTATTAACCAGTGTAAGAACAATGGAAAAAAGAGATTTAGAATCTAGTAAAGAAATCATACCAGAAATTCAAACAAGTATTGAAGTTATGTACGATAGTTTAGAAAAAGAAGTGGAAGGACGCGAATTGTTAGAAGTCCAATTGCCTATTTTCAGAGAATCATTAAACAAATTTGCTGAAAACTTTACCGAAACACAAGCTGAAGTTGATATATTAAGAGAAGCTTACCATTTTGCAACTGATGATTTAGAAAAAATTAAAAAAATTGAAAGAAGTTTTGAAGAGTTACAAACTCAAAGATTGTCTTTATCTAAACAATTTGAAGATAAGTCTGAAGTGCTATCTAAATTAGGCGCTAAATTAGAAGGTGGGCTCAACCAACTTGAACAATTAGAGATTGATCACCAAGTTTTTAGTGAGCATATTCAAATGCTTCGTAAGGATGAAATTGAAGCGCGCGATCACTTACAAAAATTACGCCAAGAATTAATCAGTGCGACTAGACAATTAAGAACAAATAACTTGCCAGGTGTACCAGACTTTATTTGGAAGCGAATAAATGATGCAGAAGCTGAAAATGAGAAAGTGGTTGTCGAGTTATCTAAAACGCCATTAGATATAAAAATGATTCAAAATGCTTTAGCCAATGCAGAAACGAGTGTTAATGTGGCTAAAGAAGAAATAAAAGTCATCATTGAGCAAGCATATTTAACTGAGCGTGTGATTCAATATGCAAATAGATATCGAAGCTCTAATAATAATTTAGCTAGAGAATTAGCAGAATCAGAAAAGTCGTTTAGAGATAGTGAGTATGAACTTGCACTGGAGACGGCTGCTGCAGCAATTGAATCAGTAGAGCCAGGTGCTTTAAAGAAAATTGAAGAGCAACAACAATATTCATAAAATAAAGACTGCGTTGTAAAAGGAGATAACCCTCTGTTGCAACGTCAGTCTTGTTTTTTGTAAAAAAGATAGGTGATAAAAATGATATATTTAGATAACAGTGCTACAACAAAACCAGATAATTCAGTTTTAGAAACATTTAATAAAGTATCAACAAGTCTTTTTGCTAACCCTTCATCTTTGCATAATTTAGGAGCAAAAACAGAGCAGTTTTATAATAAAGTGAGAGCACAAGTAGCTGATTTATTGAAATGTGATGCAAATGAAATTATTTTTACTTCTGGAGGAACAGAAAGTAATAATTTAGCTCTAAAAGGGATAGCAAGTTTTTATAAAAAACGTGGTAATCATATTATTACTACTAAAATAGAACATCCGTCAGTGTATAAGGCATGTGAACAATTAGAAGAAATCGGTTTTGAGATTACTTATTTAAATGTGAATGAGCAAGGTATGATTGATTTAGAAGAGTTGAAGCAAGCGATTAAAGAAACAACAATTTTAGTTTCAATTATGCATGTTAATAATGAAATTGGTTCTGTGCAACCGATTCATGAAGTTGCTAAAATATTAGAACAACATAAAAAAATTCTTTTCCATACAGATGCTGTTCAATCTTTTAGTAAGCTGCCAATTAATTTAAAAGGAATAGATCTCTTATCTATTTCAGGACATAAATTAAATGGGCTTAGAGGAACCGGTGTCTTATATATAAGGAGTGGAGTTCAATTAGATCCTTTATTAGTCGGTGGTCAACAAGAATTCAATTTTAGATCGGGCACAGAGAATGTTGCTGGTAATGCAGCGTTAGCTCGGGCAATGAGGTTATCACTTAATAAGTTTGAATCTGTAGATCAGCTAAATCAATTAAAAGAAGATTTAAAGGCCAAGTTAATTGAAATAGAAAGTATTCATTTAAATACGCCAGAACAATCAGCTCCACATATTGTTCATTTCTCAGTTCCTGGAATTAACCCAGAAACGATTATTCATGCATTAGCAAAAGAAGGAATCTATGTTTCAACCCAATCAGCTTGCTCTTCTAAGTCGGCTGATTTAAGTCGCGTTTTACTAGAATGTGGACATGATATAGATATTGCGAATTCAGGTATACGTGTCAGTCTAAGTTATGAAACGACTCAGGCTGAAATAGACACATTTATTCGTGTTTTAAAAGAAGAAATTAATAAAATACAGAAAGTATTGAGGTAGATAAGATGCAATATGATCATATATTAATTCGTTACGGTGAATTAGGGCTTAAAGGAAAAAATATAAAGACATTTTTAGTTAAACTTCAACAAAATATTCAGCAATCACTTAAAGAGTACCCAAATATAAAAGTAAAACGAACGCAAGGCAGGTTGATTATTTTATTGAATGGTCATCAACCAGATAAAATTATCGAGATATGTAAAGATATATTCGGTATTCAAAGTTTAAGTTTAGCGATGAAGTTAGAAAATGAAGAAGCACAAATAAAAGATGCTGCAATCGAATTGTTAAGTAGAGAAAAAGGAAATAAAACATTTAAAGTAAATACAAAAAGAGCTTATAAAGACTTTCCAATAGATTCAATGAAGATGAACCGTGATTTGGGTGCATATATTATCCAAAGTTTACCTAACTTCATAGTAGATGTGCATAACCCAGAGATTGAATTACGTATCGAGATAAGAGCTGAAGGAACATATATTATGTCTGAAGTAGTTTATGGACCTGGCGGGTTACCTGTTGGAACAGCAGGGAAGTCACTCTTATTACTTTCAGGTGGAATTGATAGTCCAGTTGCTGGGTATCTAATGATGAAGCGAGGAATTGAGCTAGAAATGATTCATTTCCATTCACCACCTTTTACAAGTGAGCGAGCTAAACAAAAAGTACTTGATTTAACAAAAAAACTAACAAAGTACAATCATCAAATTAAAGTGCATCTTGTACCGTTTACAGAAGTACAACAAAAAATAGCACAATATTATCCTGATCGCTATAGCATGACAATTATGCGTAGAGTGATGATGAAAGTTAGTGAAGCAATTTGTCATAAAGAGAATATTTTATCGGTGACAACCGGCGAAAGTTTAGGCCAAGTAGCTAGTCAGACGATGGCAAGTATGAATGCTATTAATGAGGTGACAACATTACCTGTACTAAGACCTTTAGTAGCAATGGATAAAGAAGAAATTATTAGAATATCTAGAAAAATTGACACGTATGATATTTCCATTCAACCATACGAAGACTGTTGTACAGTCTTTGTACCTAAGTATCCCATCACGACACCACGCAGGGACAAAGTTATTGCAATTGAGAAAAGTCATGATTTAACGACTGAAATTGATGAAGCAATTGAAAATACAAAAGTAATAAGAATTTCAAGTGATGATGATAAAGAATTAGATGATTTACTATAAAATAAACTAAATAAATCAAAGGCTAGACAAATCAAATTGTAGTAAGCATAATAGGGTTTAAGGAGAGTGATGGAAATGACAAAAGTTACATTTAATAAAGATCCAGTAACACTTAAAGGGAAACAACTTGAGGTGAATGATACTGCACCTTCATTTAAAGTAGTAGCGAATGATATGAGTGAAAAGACAGAAAAAGATTTTGCTGAAAAACTCACATTAATTAGTGTTGTACCATCAATCGATACAGGATTATGTTCTACACAAACAAAGAAATTTAATGATGAAGCTAAAAAATTAGCTAATGTTAATTTATTAACAATTAGTATGGATTTACCATTCGCACAAGCGCGTTGGTCCAAAGAAGAAGACGTGAACAGTATGACAATGTTATCAGACTACCGTTATAGAGACTTTGGAGAAAAGTATGGTGTCTTAATTAATGAACTAGGTTTACTGACTAGATCAGTATTTATTATTGGAGCAGACAATAAAGTTAAATATGTCGAATATGTAAGTGAAGCGACAAATCCACCTGATTATGACGCAGCACTCAACAAGCTTAAAGAATTAGCTGAATAATTTCGATTCAACAAAATAATTTGAATATAAAAGATGTGGCATCAGTCAAAAAGACTTTGGTGCCATGTTTTTTGTTTTTAGTATAAGTATAAGTTATATATATGCATAAATTAATTAAGTAATACGAATATTCAGACATCTTTTTATTCAGTTAAACATTCATTTAAGACAACTTAAACAAAATCAACTAAACTAACACAAATTATCTGTTAATTTGGTATAATAATTATATGAAAAAATGCTTCGTTATTTATAAGTGTTTTATTCATATATAGGAGGATTTACATGAAAGAGACAGAAGTAACAGAGTTATATACATGGATAGATGAAACAACAACAGAAATTGAAAATCAGATTGAAGAGTCTTATTTAGATAGCCTATTGGATACTTTAGAAGCATTATTTTACAATGAAGTACAAAGAGACGAAGATAATGAGTTATTAGTAAAAATTATTGAGCAAAAATTAAGTAAAGTAAACATAGATAGTTATTCAGTAGAAACAATTCGAAAATCAATTCAGTTAGCTTTATTAAAAGCAATGAAAGAGCATACACAGCATCAACATTTAATGACACCAGAAGCTGTAGCTATAATTATAGGCTATTTAGCAGATAAGTTAGTTGGAAATCACAAAGAAAAAATTACACTATTTGACCCAGCAAGTGGTACTGGGAATCTACTATTTGTTGTGATGGAACAATTGAAACAAGAATTAGAAGTGTATGCAAGTGAAGTAGATCCTTTATTACTTAAATTATCATTAGTAAATGCGAATCTTCAAAAGAAAGAGATAGAATTCTTCCATCAAGATAGCTTAAGCCCATTATTAATAGATCCTGTTGACTTAATTGTTACAGATCTACCAGTAGGTTACTATCCAGATGACGTGCAGGCAAGTGAGTATGAATTAAAAAGTGAAGAAGGTCATTCTTATTCTCATCACCTTTTTATTGAACAAAGTTTAAAACATACAAAACCTGATGGCTTCCTTGTATTTATAATACCAGAAACACTCTTTACAAGTGATCAATCAGATAAACTACATAAATTCATTCAAGCATATGCTAAAATCGTAGGCGTGATACAATTGCCTGAGACAGCATTTACTTCGAAAGAACATGCTAAAAGTGTTTTAATTTTACAAAAAAATGGCATAAGCGAAAAAGTATATAAACAACCTTTATTAGTTAAATTACCTTCTTTCTCTAATGCAGAAGCAATGGAAGATATTTTTGAACAAATGAATATGTGGTTTGACGAGAATTTTTAAATTAATAAAAATTTATTAAATGGGGGAATTCTATGTCTAGAATATTAGCAATTAATGCAGGGAGTTCATCTTTAAAATTTCAATTATTTAGAATGCCAGAAGAGGATGTATTAGCTAAAGGATTAATTGACCGAATTGGAGAAAAAGGATCTTCATTTACGCTTGATACAATTGACCAAGAATATCTTTATTCAGAAAAGATTAGTAATCACGAAGAAGCGGTTAAATTCCTTTTAAGTAAATTAACTAAAGTAGGTGTGATTGAATCATTAGAAGAGATTGAAGCTGTTGGTCATCGTGTCGTTCACGGTGGTGAATACTTTAGTAAGTCTGTTCCGATAACAGATGAAGTTATTAGTACAATTGAACTTGTATCTGAACTTGCACCTTTACACAATCCGCCTAATATAACTGGAATTCGAGCTTTTAAAGAAATTTTACCAGAGGTTCCAATGGTTGCTGTATTCGATACTGCTTTTCATCAAACAATGCCTGAGAAATCTTATCTCTATAGTTTGCCATATGAGTATTATGAAAAGTATGGGGTGAGAAAGTATGGTTTTCATGGCACATCACATAAATATATATCTCAAAAAGCAGCAGAAGTTTTAGATATTCCTTTAAAAAGACTCCGTTTAATTACATGTCACCTAGGTAATGGAGCTAGTATTACCGCCGTTGAGAATGGAAAGTCAATAGATACTTCAATGGGCTTTACTCCTCTTGCAGGTGTGACAATGGGAACACGTTCAGGGGATATTGATCCAGCTATTATTCCATATCTTATGGAAAAGACAGGTTATGAAGCTTCCCAAGTAATTGATGTTTTAAATAAAAAAAGTGGGTTATTAGCTATCTCGGGAATTTCAAATGATTTAAGAGATATTGAAGCAGAAGCTCACACAAATACGCGCGCTAAATTGGCACTTGATATTTTTGCAGCAAGAATTCACCAATATATTGGTTCTTATGCAGCTAAAATGGGTGGCGTTGATGCTATTATTTTTACAGCAGGTGTAGGTGAAAATAGTGAAACGATTCGAGCAAGAATTTTAACAGGGCTTGAATTTATGGGTGTCTATTGGGACCAAAACTTAAATAAAGCTTGTGATGGAGAAGGGTTCTTAAATTATCCCCATTCACCAGTTAAAGTTATGGTGATCCCAACGAATGAAGAAGTTATGATAGCGCGAGATGCATTAAAATTTTTTGATACGATTAAAGTCTAAAAAACTACGAAGAAATGCCCCTAAAATAAGATTTTACATCTAATTTTAAGGGCGCATATCATCTTCGTAGTTTTTTTAGTTTTTAAATTATCTAACGATAAGTACATCACATTTTGAGTAGCGCACAATGCTTTCAGAAACACTACCAATTAGAAAGCGTTCAACAGCATTAAGTCCAGTTGCACCAACAATAATTAAATCAGCATTTTCTTCAGGAGCAATTTCTTTTGCGATAGCAACTTTAGGCGAACCATATTTCATAACTGTTTTAGTGTTCACGATACCTGCATCTTTAGCTGTCTGTTCATATTCATCTAAAATATCTTTTGCATATTTTTCAGCACGCTCAGATAGTGATCTGTCGTAAGCTTCAGCAGTTGCGAAAGTTCTTGTATCCACAACGTGAGCTAAAATGAGTGTAGCATCATTTCTTTTCGCAGCTTCAATTGATTTTTTAAATGCTTTTTCAGCAGCTTTCGAACCATCCACAGCAATAACAATTCTTTCATAAGTTAATTCCATAAGTAATTCCTCCTTTTAAAGTTCAAACATAAGCTTTCATTCATATTATACCTTAAAAGTAACGAAAATGAAATGGAATCATTAAATTGCTATTATAAGGTACTGAGTGTTGATTGTAAGTGTTTCTTATGTAAAAAGAAAACGTTTTAAAGAAGGGTTTCAATTTGTTCATTCTTTTGATAAAATGCTATATAGTAAGAAGATTTAGTTATTGAAAATTGGATTTTAAGAGAGGCGCGATTAATATGAAAATTGGAATACCTAAAGAGTTATTGAATAATGAAAACAGAGTTGCATTAACACCTACAGGAGTATTTACCTTAACTCAGGCGGGTCATACAGTGTCTGTGGAAACTGAAGCAGGCCTTGGTTCTGGATTTTCTGATGAAGAATACGCAGAGATGGGAGCAATTGTTGTAAATAGCTCAAAAGAGGCATGGGCAAATGATTTGATTATGAAAGTTAAAGAGCCAGTAAAGTCAGAGTACGACTTCTTAGAAGAAGGCCAAATTATCTTTACGTATTTTCATTTAGCTTCTCAACCAGAGCTTACAAAAGTGTTAATCGATAAAAAAGTAATCGCTATCGCTTATGAAACGGTACAATTACCTGATCGTTCATTACCATTACTTACACCAATGAGTGAAGTAGCAGGTTATATGGCGACGCAAATTGGTGCACAATACCTTGAGAAACCGAGTGGTGGAAAAGGTGTATTACTTGCTGGTATTTCAGGAGTTAAACGTGGGAAAGTTACAATTATAGGAGGCGGGGTAGTTGGTTCAAATGCAGCTAAAATTGCAGTTGGATTAGGTGCTCATGTTACATTATTTGATTTAAACCCAACCCGTTTAAAAGAATTAAATGAGTATTTTGGTAGTGCAGTAAATGTATTAATGTCTAATCCTGCTGATATCGCAGAGGCAATTGCTGAGTCTGATTTAGCAATCGGTTCAGTATTAATACCAGGAGCTAAGGCGCCACAACTTGTGAGTGAGGAAATGGTTAAGACAATGGCTGAAGGCTCTGTAATTGTAGACGTTGCAATTGACCAAGGTGGTAACTTTGAAACGAGTGATCGTGTGACAACACATGATGATCCAACACACGTGAAGCATGGCGTTATTCACTACTCAGTCTCTAATATGCCAGGGGCTGTTCCACGAACTTCAACAATAGGTTTAACGAATGCAACAGTAACTTATGCTTTGCAAATTGCAAATAAAGGTTATAAAAAAGCAGTGTTAGAAAATGAAGCATTAGCAAAAGGAGTAAATTTATTAGAAGGTAAAGTAACAAACAAGGGTGTAGCATCTTCTTTAGAATATGAATATACATCTTTAGAAGACCTTATCTAATTTATGAATTTCATAATTATAAGCCCATGCAGGATCTAACTTTTAAAAATATTAAAAAGGAAGTACCTCCTAAAACTTTGTATAATGGTAGCTAACAATAACTGCCCATAAAGAGTAAAGTAGTACATCCTATGAGAAATATACGACAACCAAGCTTATTTTAGCATCCAAGAATTATATGACATGGAACCTACCTAAAAGTATGATGTGAAAATTTGAGATTAGAGTACATCTTAGCAAATCAAATATGCGAGACGCCTGCGGGAGAGAAAAGTCAGATAAGACCCAAGGGCCCCCCATGTGGCTTATTGCTTGCCCACGGCAAGCGGACATATTTGATTTGCGCTGGAAAATAATGTTTTACTTTCTGCACTATATTCCGGATATCCGAGCAATAGTCAAAGCGGCTCTGTGTGGAACACGGAACTACGAAGACTCCTATGGGAAAAGCAACAGCCGAAAATCCATTTTATAAGTTTTACTCAAAACTTATAAAATTAGTTGAGGCGTTGCCCATGGAAAGCGAAGTGGTTCCGAGTGGAACA
Source organism: Pseudogracilibacillus sp. (assembly GCA_035301645.1). GTDB lineage: Bacteria > Bacillota > Bacilli > Bacillales > Amphibacillaceae > Pseudogracilibacillus. The sequence continues at coordinate 34,653 of DATGTX010000105.1, forward strand.
CAGTTAGCAAAACCATTTTTTATCTTTTTAAAAACTGACAAAGTTAATTCTGTAAACCTAATTTTAATTAAAAGAGACAATCATGAAATTGATTCAATTAAAATAAAATAAGTTTAAAAGGAGAAATTAAAATGAAAATTTCATATCATGGACATTCGGTTGTAAAAGTGAAAACTGATACACATTCAATTTTAATAGACCCGTATATAACAGATAACTCATTATGCGATTTAGATCCAGAAACTGTTGAAGCAGATGTTATTTTATTAACGCATGGTCATAACGATCATGTGGGTGATACGATGGAGATTGCTAAACGTACAGGTGCTCAAGTCGTTGCGTTAAACGAACTAGCAGTTTATTTAGGAAAAAAAGGATTAAACACACACGGTATGAATATTGGTGGAGCTCATACGTTTGACTTTGGGACAGTTAAGTATACAAAAGCATTCCATAGTTCCTCATATGAAGAAGAGGATGGCACAGTTATATATACAGGTATGCCTGGTGGTATCTTATTAACAATAAATGATAAAACTATTTATCATTTAGGTGACACTTCTTTATATTCTGATTTAAAATTAATTGGTGACATGAATGAGATCGATTTAGCGTTTATTCCAATCGGCGATAATTTCACTATGGGGCCAGAAGATGCACTAATTGCTGCAGATTGGGTTAAAGCAAAATATGTTGTTCCTGTGCATTACAATACATTTCCTGTGATTGAACAAAATCCTAAAGACTTTACTGATAAAGTAAAAACAGGTAAAGGATTACCTATGGCAGTAGGAGAGACAATTACATTATAAGCTTAGTAAAAAAGGTTGAAGCATAACTCATTACGTTTTTTGAATAATGAGTAATTAGAAAAATACTACACTTGACAGATTATCCTGAGCAATCATCTGTTTATGTGTAGTATTTTTTGTTTGTGTATGAATCCCTCCTAAAATCAATTTTCTGCTTTTAGACAAAATTTTCCACCTTCGTTAGGATAACGTTGAGGTGATTAGTATATTAATAATCTTGTTTATATGTGGTCTTGTTTTCGGATCTTTTTTTAATGTGGTTGGTCTTCGTTTGCCTCTAAAACAATCAATTGTTTATCCGAATTCATATTGTTACAATTGTCAATCGTATTTATCGTGGAAAGATAATTTTCCAGTTATTTCATATATTATTTTAAAAGGTAGATGTCGTGTTTGTCATGAAAATATTAGTAAACTTTACCCAGTAGTTGAATTAATGACTGGATTATTATTTATGTTTGCCGCTTTTAAAATGGCTGAGTTTAATCTATTAATTTCTCTTGTATTAACATCGTTGGTGATCCTTGTTTTTATTACTGACATTTATTACTTTGTCATACCTAATAGATTATTAGTCTTTTTTTTGAGTTTATTTATATTGATTAGAATAATTCACCCTTTAACGCCTTGGTATAGTTCATTACTTGGTTTTCTATTTAGCTATTTACTCGTTTTTTTATTAATTGTTATAAGCCGAGGGGGCATGGGAGCGGGAGACATGAAGTTTTTGGCTGTTTTAGGCTTTTTAACAGGCACAAAGACCGTCTTAATCGGTTTTATACTGGCTATATTACTCGGAGGTTTATATAGTGTTTATTTACTTTTACTTAAACGAAAAGGTAAGTTTGATTTTTTACCATTTGGTCCTTTTATTGGCGTGGGTGTTTTAATTAGTTATTATTATTCTACTGAAATTATCAACTTATATATAACAGTTGTTTTAAAATAACAAAAGTTTTAGATTAAGAAGTAATAAAGGTTGAGGTTATCCATAATTAACTGTATAATAAAGGATATATAATAGACTGGTACAGATGAAAGATAGGTGAGGAAGATGGTTACTAAACATGAACAAATAATTAGACATATCATTTCTTTAAAAGTGGGAGAAAAGATATCAGTTCGCCAAATTGCTAAAGACTTGAGCGTAAGCGATGGGACAGCATATCGTGCTATTAAAGAAGCAGAAAATCAAGGACTGGTTAGTACAATTGAACGGGTAGGTACTGTTAGAATAGAACTTAAAGAAAAAGAACAATTTAAGCATCTAACTTTCGCAGAAGTTATTAATGTTGTTGATGGTCAGGTATTAGGTGGTAAGAATGGTTTACATAAAACACTTAATAAATTTGTTATCGGCGCGATGCAATTGGATGCAATGATGCGTTATACAGAAGCAGATTCTTTATTAATTGTTGGAAACCGTGTAAAAGCTCATGAACTTGCTTTAAAAGCTGGAGCAGCTGTTTTAATTACAGGTGGTTTTGATACGACAGATGAGATAAAAAAATTGGCTGATGAAAAAAGTTTACCAATCATGTCTACTACATATGATACATTTACTGTAGCAGAAATGATTAACCGGGCAATATATGATCAGTTAATCAAAAAAGAAATCGTGTTTGTAAATGATATTTATACACCTTATGAGGAAGTAAATCATTTAAAAAATAAAGATACAGTGGCAGATTGGTATAAATTAAATGAATTAACGACCCATACACGTTATCCTGTTATTGATGACCGTGGTCGGGTAACAGGTATGGTAACCTCTAAAGATGTTGTTAACCAACCTGATACAGTGTTAATTGAGAAAGTCATGACCAAAAACCCATACGCTGCCCAAGGGAAAACATCACTTGCTTACATTGCACATTTAATGGTTTGGGAAGGTATTGAAGTTGTTCCGGTTGTTAACCCATCTAATGAGTTAGAAGGTCTTGTTTCGAGACAAGATGTACTTAAAGCGTTAAATGAAGTACAAAGGCAGCCGCAGGTGGGTGAGACAATTCATGATATAGTTGCACGAAGTTTAGATTCAGTAGATGAAACAATCTTCCAAGCTGAAGTGACACCACAGATGACAAATGAGTTAGGGACACTTTCTAATGGGGTTCTAACAACGTTAGTTTCTGAGGCAAGTGCACGCTTATTATTACATCTAAAAAAAGGAAAAATGGTTGTAGAAAGTTTGAGTGTATATTTTGTCGAACCTGTCCAAATGGATAGTAAATTAGTTATTAAGCCTGAATTACTTGATGCTGGAAGGTTATATGCAAAAATAAATGTGGATGTATTTAATGGCAAAAAAATTGTAGGTAAGGGTATGTTAATGGCTCAATTAATGGATAGATGAAAAAAACACATCTTAATTGATGTGTTTTTATCCTGATAAAATATTTACTCGTTAAGTCGTTTCCATTCTCTACGGTAATGTCTTGCAGCTTTGAAGCCGTGGTAAGATTGGAAACTACCTAAACCGATAAAGATAAGACTAATTATAAGGACGAAAGTTAATTGATAAGCCAAATATTGATTAATACCAAAAGAAATCAAGAATGTACCTAAAAAGAATTTAGCTTTTGAATTAAAATATACTTGGTTTAATCTATCACTCGTTCGTAAAATCATTACTTTATAATAAATGAACATAACAATTGAAATTAAAATGACTAGCGCAAAAATCAACATAATATCGGCTCCTAATGAAAAGTATTCTATTGTTGCTCTTATTGTAACTTTTTATTTGTTGATTTGCCATAAAAAACTATGAATATGTATTTAGAAAAGAGGCTACCTAAATGATACAAGACGAGATATTAACTAAAATAAAAGAATATGAAACAATCATTATCCATCGTCACGTTAGACCAGATCCTGACGCGATTGGTTCGCAAGTGGGTTTAAAGAAAATTATCCAAGCTTCTTTTCCAGAAAAAACTGTGTATGCAGTCGGAGAAGAAGATCCTAGTTTACACTTTTTAGCACAGATGGACAAAATAGATGACGAAAGCTTTAAAGAATCACTAATCATCGTGTGCGATACAGCTAATACAGGTCGTATTAGCGATAGAAGGCATGAATTAGGTGAATACACAATAAAGATTGATCATCATCCTCATAACGACGTTTATGGTAATTTGAATTGGGTTGATACAAATTCAAGTTCAACAAGTGAATTAATTTATGAATTTGCTACACATCATGAAGAATTAATAATAACTGATGATGCTGCCCGTTTGATTTATGCAGGCATAGTTGGTGATACAGGAAGATTCTTATTTCCAAGTACGACGACTCGGACTTTCCGTTATGCAGCAGAATTAGTTAGTTATTCTTTTGACCGGACTGCTTTATATAGTAGTTTATATGATGTGCCTGATAAGATTGCAAAAATGCGAGGTTATATTTTACAAAACTATCAATTGTCTGATTCAGGAGCAATCTCAATAAAAATAACTCATGACATTTTAAAAGAATTTGATGTAGATTCTACTGAAACAGCAGGATTGGTAGGTGTTCTTGGAGATATTCAAGGCGTCAAAGCTTGGGTTATCTTTATCGAAGAAGATCGTTTAATCCGTGCACGTATTCGTTCAAAAGGTCCTGTAATTAATACTTTGGCGAATAAATATAATGGTGGAGGACATCCATTAGCTTCAGGGGCTTCAGTAACTTCTTGGGATGAAGCAGAAGTGCTTTCAGCAGATCTGGAAGTTTTATGTGAGTCATATAATTAATAAAAAGTACTGATTTCATCTCAACTAATGAAGTCAGTATTTTTTATTAAATAACAAGCAAGATACTTATAGTTTAGGTATAATAAAGAAACGACGAAAAGTTAAAAGGGGAATTAACATGTCATTTACACACTTACAAGTCCGAAGTGGGTATAGTTTGATGGAAAGTACGGTTCAAATAAATCAATTGGTTGATCGAGCAAAAAAATTGAATTTTACTAGTCTTGCCTTAACTGACTTTGAAGTTATGCATGGAGCTATTTCCTTTTATCAAGCATGCTTACAGCAAGGTATCAAACCACTTTTAGGCATGACGATGATTATAACCCATGCAAATGAAAGCATAGAGTGTACATTGTTAGCTAAAAACAATCTAGGGTATCAAAACCTACTCGCAATCACTTCACATATACAAACAAAAGACGACTCGTTTTCACTTACTGATTTACAAGGATTATCGAGTGGTTTATTTTGTTTGGCTACCTTTACACATTTAAATAATGAATTGTTAACGGGACTCCAAACTACTTTTATCGAGCATTTCTACCTTAAAATTAACACCTCACATATAGAAAATAAAAATGAAATCGAAACAATTGTTAAAGAACATAAATTTCAATTAGTGATTGCTAATGAAGTACGTTTTTTAGAAAAACGCGATTTAGCAAGCTATGATTGTTTGCAAGCTATGAAGAATGGCGATCTTTGGGAAAAGAATCGAATTGATTTAAGTATGCAAAATGCTTACCTTTTATCAAAAGAAGAAGCAAGTAAACTATATGATATGTTTCCACAAGCTATTAAAAACACAGAAAGAATTGCAGCAGAATGCCATGTTGAACTAGAATTTAATCAACAGTTATTACCAAAATTTCCACTTGATGATGAAACATCGAAAATGGCATTACAAAGGTTGTGTTTTGAAGGATTAGCTAAAAAGTATGAAGAAAAGGATGAAAAAGTACTTGGACGCTTAAATCATGAGCTAAAAATTATCGATGAATTAGGATTTAATGATTACTTTTTAATTGTAGCGGATTTAGTCGGTTTTGCTAAAAGTTCAGGCATTACAGTTGGGCCTGGAAGAGGTTCAGCAGCCGGGTCTATTGTCGCTTATTTACTTAATATAACGATGGTTGACCCTCTTAAATATGATTTATTATTTGAACGATTTCTAAATCCTAACCGAGCGACGATGCCAGATATTGATATTGACTTTTCAGATGAGCGACGTGAGGAAGTAATTGAATATGTTAAAGATAAGTATGGAGATGCTTATGTGGCGAAAATTGTCACATTTGGTACGTTTGGCCCTCGTTCTTTAATGAGAGAGTTAATGAAAACAATGGATATAGACTTAAGGGATCAGGCTTATGTTTTAAAAAACATTTCAACTCAAAGTAATCAAAATTTAGTCAGTCTTTTAAAAAAGAATGAAGACTTTTCAACTTATGTTAAACAATCTAATTCACTTAAACAATTATTCGTCCATGCTATTACTTTAGAAGGTCTACCACGCCATGCATCAACTCATGCTGCAGGCCTTATTTTAACAGACGAGCCACTCATCAAACATGTGCCTGTCATGAATGGACCGGATGATGTTAAATTAACTCAATATGCTATGAATGAACTTGAATCTTTAGGATTACTTAAAATTGATTTACTCGGATTAAGAAACTTGAGTCTAATTGAACATATACTTGATTCAATTAAACGGACAACGCACCAAACATTAAATTTGAGTAAGATACCCAAAGATGATAAAAAGACGTTTGAACTTTTACAAAAAGGTAAAACAAATGGTGTTTTCCAATTAGAATCTGATGGAATGAAACGGGTATTAAAACAATTAAAACCAACTGCATTAACAGATATTGTTGCTTTAAACGCATTATACCGACCGGGACCTATGGACCAAATACCGACCTTCATTAACCGGAAATTTAATAAAGAACCAGTCACTTATATTCATCCAGACCTTGAACCAATTTTAAAAGATACTTACGGTGTATTAGTCTATCAAGAGCAAATTATGAAAATTGCTCATGAAATTGCTGGCTTTACTTTGGGTGAAGCTGACTTATTAAGACGAGCAGTTAGTAAAAAAGATACTGAAGTTATGAGAAAGTTAGAAAACCAATTTTTAAATGGCTGTAAAAAAAGTGGCTATACAGCTGAAGTCGGCGAAGAAATATTTTCTTGGATAAATAGATTTGCTAATTATGGTTTTAATAAGAGTCATTCGGTTGCTTATAGTAAGATTTCTTATGACCTTAGTTATTTAAAGGCAAATTATCCTACTAATTTTTTTGCTGAATTATTAAGTACTACATTAAATCAACCGGCTAAGTTTGCAATGTATATTCATGAAGCTAAAGAGTTAGGCATTGAAATCTTACCACCGTCAATTAACCATAGTTTTGGCAGGGTGACGGTTGAAGGTGAGCGTATTCGAATTGGTCTTATTGCCATAAAAGGGATCGGTCATCAATCTGTGAAAGAAATCGTGAGAGCAAGAAAAGAAGGGCCCTTTTCTGATTTATTCGATTTTTATTTGAAAACTTCATCTGAAATCATTAAGCGTAATATCATTGAAATGTTAATAAGAGCAGGTACTTTTGATGAGATATATCCTAATCGAGCAAGCTTACTTGCTTCAATTGATCAGGCAGAAAGCCGAGCAGAATTGTTTGGAGATATAGATGCAAATAGCGATTCGTTATTTTCTAAAGGTATGAAGTTGAAGCCAAGTTATATAGAAAAAGAAGATCTTTCGTTACTAGAAAAACTGGCGGAAGAAAAAGAGTTGGTGGGAGTATATCTGTCAGCTCATCCTTTAAGTGAATACCGTTTAGGATTAACCCAAGCAGGATTTGTTTCATTAAAAGAAATTCACACGCATAAAACTAACCGAACACTTAAATTAGCAGTTGTCGTTCAAGAAGTAAGAAAGATAAGGACGAAACGTGGTGAATCGATGGCGTTTATAACCATATCAGATGAAACAACAGAATCAGAAGCGGTCGTTTTTCCAGAAACTTATCGCAATAGTAATCTGCTGCTTTTCGAAAATGCTATATTAAAGTTGTCGATTAAGCTAACTGAAAGAAATAATGACAAACAAATTATTGTTAATGAAATTAAAGAATTAAATCTTGACGAACAGATCAAACAATTATTTATTAAAGTCAAACCAGAATTAGCGGATAATGCTTATCAAGAAATTAAAGAATTAATTAAAAATGAACCTGGTGATATTCCGATGATCTTACACTTTGAGAAAACGAAGAAAACTTTTAAATTAAATGACGCTTATTTAAATAGTGGAAGCGATGTCTTAATGTCAAAATTACGCGCTGTTTTTGGAGTAGAAAACGTTGTCTTAAACATAAAAAAAAGATATCATAGTTAATAAGTAATTATTATATA
>DATGTX010000106.1:0-4507 GCA_035301645.1 Pseudogracilibacillus sp.
GCGTTTAAATGTTAAGTCATCCATAACTGCTTTAATATCTTCATGCTTAGCTTCTTTAAGTGCAAACGTCGCCTCAAGTACAATGTACTCTTCAGAAGAGATGTTACTTGTACGATAATTTAAATTTAAGTCTTTAGCAAGTTTTCTGTCTAAACTACCATCTTTTGTCACAATTAAAGCGGATTCTAATACATCTTTAATCTCGCCACCATAAGCTCCCGCATTCATAAATAATGCCCCGCCTATTGACCCAGGAATACCACAAGCAAACTCTAATCCACTTAAATTTTTTTCTAATGCAAAAGCTGAAACCTTAGCGATTAAAGCACCACTTTCAGCAGTTAATTTATCTTTTTTTATTTCCATATTGTTTAACTTCCCTAAATACATAACAATTCCACGGATACCACCGTCTTTGATAATTAAGTTAGACCCATTGCCTAACAACATAAAAGGAATTGATTGTTCATCAGCTAACCGAACAATAGCTTGAACTTGTTCATAAGTTTCAGGCGTCACAAAATAATCAGCATGTCCACCTAAGCGTGTATATGTATGCTGTTTTAACGGTTTATTTTTTACTACATTTTCTTCTTTTAATATATCAACTAATCGCTCATAAATCACAGCTTATCATTCCTTTACTCACATAATACTTAAATTTTATAAGTAGGTTAATCACACTATTTCTTATCCTGTAATACTAACCCTTCAAATCTTTTAATGAATAAAACGTTGGTTCCATGTTTTTAAATGTTGTAATATATTTAAATCCAACCGATTCAATTAACTCGATTATCTCACCAAAATTATGAGCGACATGACGTCCCTCGTGTGCATCAGATCCAATTGTTAGCACTTCGCCACCATGCTCTTTATATAACTTCAATATATCAAGCGTTGGCATCGGACCGCCTAAACCATAGGCGTAGCCTGATGCGTTAAGCTCAATGCCTTTACCATCTGGAATAATTACTTTAAATATCTCACTTAAGATGTCATGAAAGTTATTATTGGTATCGAGAGCTTTATACCGTTTAACCAAGTCAATATGGCCTAAGATATTAAACTGCTTAAAATTTTGTACACAGTAAAGTAATTCTTCATAGTATAATTGATAAGATTCTCCAGGTGTACGGTTTGCAAAAAAGTTACCTGAATGAAGATCTTTTTTATCTGCTGTATGAATTGAAGCTATCACAAAATCAAATGCTTCTTGGTTCATCAAATTATCATAACGTGCTAATAAATAAGGTTGTAAACCTAATTCTACACCTTTTTTGATTGAAATAATATCTTTATATTTTTCATGCATGTCATTAACTTTTTTAGTATAGAGAGGAATGTCTAAATCAAAAGAAATTGTTGGATCTGGATACTCAAAATCAATATGTTCCGTAAAACATATTTCTGTCAAACCCTTGTCAATTGAGGATTGAATCATTTCTTCTATGGGTGTTTCTGAATCAGCAGAAAAATCACTATGCATATGATAATCAAACAACATATTTATTCCTCCTGTTAATATTCATTGACTTTCTATTTTTAAAGTATTAAAGTAGATTTACCAAACGCTTCATCTAAGTAAAGCGATAAAGTATCCATCACGTTATTTCCTGAAAGGAGCATTTTCAAATGCCTATATATTATACCACACAATCTAAACCAATTATAAATATTACCGACGTTTATGAAACACAACAATTACTTATTAAATTAAAGAAACGTTTTTCTTCTTATGGTTATGATGAGATTAAAACAGATGCTTTTGAGCGGTATGACTTATATGCTCAATTAAACGGCACTATTAATAAACAAGAAATGATTAAAACAATTGATAATAATGGGCAAGTGCTTGTCTTACGACCGGATGTGACAATTCCGATAACAAAACAACTTGCATCGATTAATACTCATTTAAATAATGATTTAAGATACTTTTATGTAGCTGATGTCTTTAGACAAAATGACGAACAAGCAGAAGATGGAAAAAGTACTCAAGCTGGTGTTGAATACTTTGGTAACTCTTCTTCTGAAGCAGACGCAGAAATCATTGCCTTAGCAATTCACAGTTTTGAAGATTTAAGCATCAAAAACTTTAAAATAGAACTTGGTCATGCAGGTTTCTTCCAAGCAATAGCTGATGAATTAAAACTAACTTCTGCCGATACAACTGAACTTAAGAAATTAATTCAAGCAAAAAACGTGACGGGTATTTCCCCATTTTTAGAAAAACTAAATGTGGACGCTAACTTAAAATCAATTATTGAAGAAATTCCTTTTCTTTACGGTGATTCAAAAGAGGTTATCGAACGAGCAAAAACATTACCTTTATCTGATACAATGAAAATGAAGTTAAATAACTTAACAGAAATCATGACTCACTTGAAAGCTTATGGCAAAGAAGATCATATTGTCATTGATCTAGGATTAATTAATCATATGGACTATTATTCAGACATGATTTTCCAAGGGTTTACTGGTAACGTTTCTAAGCCGGTTTTAATGGGTGGAAGATATGACCATTTAGCCGACCACTTCCTAGCCCGCATTCCAGCTAGCGGCTTTGCTTTTAATACAAATAAATTATTACAAAGCGTACCGACAAAATGTTTAAAACAGCGAAGTTTTGTTGACTCGATTATCTTTTATGAACCTAATCAACAAGCAAACAGCTTTAAATTAGCAAATGAATTAAGAGATAACGATTTACGCGTGCTAGCTTATCCAATCAGCCAATTAGAGACAGTAAGTGAACGGACAAAAAGTGTAATTAAACTAAGCAGGAATACTCGAACGATTAAAATTAATGATAAAGAACAAGCTTTCAAAGATTTTGCAGATATTACCCATTTACTAACTGAATTGGAGGAGAAATAACAGTGACTCAAATTACCTTAGCAATGGCTAAAGGCCGCACGGCAAAAGATTCATTAAAGTTACTTAAACAAGCTGGTATCACTTTTCCAGACTTTGATATGAAAAGTCGTAAGCTTGTATTTTATAGTGAAGATAAGAAAATTAAAATGATTTATGTGAAAGCAATTGATGTGACTACATATGTTGAGCAAGGTGCTGCTGATGTGGGTATTGTCGGTAAGGATAATATCCTTGAAGCGGATGCAGATCTTTATGAGTTACTTGATTTAAAGCTAGGGATTTGTAAGTTTGTTGTCGCAAGCTTGAGTAAAGAACCCATTGTAAAAGGCGATTCACTGAAAGTCGCTTCAAAATATACACGGGTAACAGAAGACTTCTTTAAAGAACAAGAAGTAAATGTCGAAACTATCAAATTAAATGGCTCAGTCGAACTTGCACCTTTAATTAATATGGCTGATGCGATTGTTGATATTGTCGAAACAGGCACAACGATAAAAGAAAATGGCTTAACAATCTTAGGTGAAATTGCGCATATTAGTACAAGAGTCGTTGTCAACAAAGCAAGTTTTGCGACAAAAACACAAGCAATCCAAGAATTTATTACTAAACTTAAAAATGTTGTGGAGTGAAACGAATGAAAGTAACTAATTATGATGATTATCTTGCTTCCCTAAAAAATCATTCAGAAACATTTGACCGTAAAACAGATGATATCGTTCTAGACATCATTCAAAATGTAAGAAAAAATGGCGATAAAGCAGTTTTTGACTATGCAAAGAAATTTGATAAAGTCGAACTAACATCATTGATAGTAAGTAAAGAAGAAATAGCTGAAGCAAAAAAGAATGTTTCAGATGAGTTTATTTCAGCAATGGAGCGTGCAGCTGAAAATATTCAAGATTTTCATGACAAGCAAGTAGAACAATCGTGGTACTTTAATAAACCTAACGGCGTTATGCTCGGTCAACAAGTCACGGCTCTTGATCGTGTTGGTATTTACGTGCCAGGAGGAAAAGCGGCTTACCCTTCTACTGTTTTAATGAATGCTTTACCAGCTAAAATTGCTGGTGTAAAAGAAATTTACATGACAACGCCTCCCCAAACAGATGGTAAAATTAATCCACATGTACTTTATGCAGCAAACCTTGCAGGCATTGATACAATTTATAAAATTGGTGGCGCACAAGCGATAGCTGCTTTTGCTTATGGCACAGAATCTGTTCGGCCTGTCGATAAAATAGTCGGGCCAGGAAATGTGTTTGTTGCGCGAGCTAAAAAATGGGTTTATGGCGACGTCGCAATCGATATGATTGCTGGCCCTAGCGAAATTTGCGTCGTTGCTGATGAAACGGCACCACCTGAATTTATTGCAGCTGACTTACTATCACAAGCCGAACATGATGAAAAAGCAAGAGCGATTTGTATTACTACGAGTGATTCACTTGCTAAAGCAATAAAAAGTGAAGTGACTAAGCAACTTGAACAACTTGATCGCTCAGAAATAGCCAGAATATCCATCGACCATCATGGTGTTATTATCGTTGTTGATGAATTGTCAGAAGCTTTTGAATTAGTAAACGAAATTGCTCCTGAGCACTTACAATTAATGTTTAATAATGCAAGTGAA
>DATGTX010000107.1:0-8765 GCA_035301645.1 Pseudogracilibacillus sp.
CTTAATTTCGTAAAATTCAGCTTCTAGCTTCTTAACGTTGGCTGTTAGCTTGTCTAATGCTTCAACTGATTCATTTAGCACCTCATCAGCTTGTAACATTAAAGCATCATCACTCAATCGCTTATCATTAGTAAGGCTTAATTTGTCCTCATTGCGTTTAATAGAACGCTCTAAGCCTTCAATATCCTTTTGTAAGCTGTCGGCTTTCTTATCATCATCAGCACTCAGTGCTTGCTTGTATGCTGTTTCTTTATCTGCTGCTTGTTGCTTTTCATCTTCAATTAATTTTACTAGATCAGCTTTCTTTGCTTTCTCTGCTTCTAACATTTCTTTAAATTTGTTTAGTTCAATTCGCTTTGTCATTTTTATTTTTCCCCTTTGTCATTATTTTTGTCTTTTTTCAAACGATTTGTTTCATTTAGTTCTACATGATGATTAACTATTACAAAAAATTCACGATCTCATGTTAATCTTTCCCTTATGTTATAAAGCAAATGATGATAAATGTAATTAGGTGCTGTCGTCTTTGATACAAATACACTAGAGAAGCCATAACGTGCTTCAAATGTCTTTAAACTACCTAACAAGGCTCTAGCATTGTAATTACTTTTATAATCACTATTGATTAACTTTTCATAGCCTTCACCATCTTCAACCAGTATCAAGAAGTTGGATTTCTGAGAACGTATAAGTTCGTTTTCAAAACGTGTTCTTTTCTTTATTGAAGAAGCTAGTTCATCTATGCTGTTTTTTCGTTCAATATAGACTGGAATATGGGTATCTCTTAGGATTCCAAGTTCTTCATTCTTTGGAATGTATGCTCCATAATCACCATGATCTAACTTCATGCTTTTATAAGAAACTTTTTTCTTATCTAAATAATCAGTAATATGATAATTCTTTTGTTCTCTTGTATCTATTTGAATAACAATTGAATCAAGTAATTCTTTCAGTTCATTATCTGAATACTGATATTTAAGACTCATCAATTAATCACCTCCCAATTGTCTTATAATGTCTTTCTTATGAAGCTGGAGCATCTGCTTTAGGTGATATGGAAGATTAGAACCATTTGCCACTCTTAATTTATCCTGATTAACAGATAACGGAAATCCACTTAATTCTGCATACTCAATTAATTTAATGATTTCTGTCATTTGGTATCACCTCTTCTCACCATATACTCATGTTTTAAACCTTTATTTCTCTACCTGTCACAACCTGTCTCACAAGTGTCTCACTCTCAACCCATGGTGTAATTGGCTTTGTGACAGTAAGACGGATGTGACACATTTTTTAACTTGCTTTATATATATGTGTATATACCTATTACAGACTCATGAACTTTATATAAGTGTCACAAGTGTCTCACTACCTCTAGAAGCGTTGATATATCTAGGCTAGTGAGCGTGACAGATATAATGACAACTGTCTTATACCTGTCTCATCTGTCTCACAATTCAATATCTGTTGCATGATGTAAAGTGTAAGCTCTAAACTGTTGACCTTTCACTCTGACTCGCTCGCTTTCATATCCATGATTTTTGAGTTCTTGAGTTAATCGCTTATTACTAACTGGATATTTAAAGCCATTGTGTTCACAAAATGTCTTATAATCATTATATGCAGAACTCACCGGAACATTATGCAAGTCTTTGCCCTCTTCTTCATATTCATCTAACCACTCTTTGATTGGATCGTTCATCACATTAAATTCTTTAAGTTCTTCATGAACAATATGGGGAATGGTAAACCTTCTCTTATCCAGTAACTTCTCTAATGATTCAATTGCAATATTTAACAGATAACTTCTTGCTTCATCAGTTGTCACTTTATCCTCAAAAAATGGGTCTTGCTTATCAGTTCCCCTGATTCGTGCTTCAAGTGGAACAATAACGAACCTATCTATTAAAGCTTTGGAACTGTCGTTCATTCGTGGAATTCTATTTGCTGAAAATATTAACTTTGTAAATGGTCTAAATTGGAAAGGTGTTTCTCCCTTTTGCTCCCCCATCAAACGCTCACCAGTTGCTAACTTTTTAAAGACTGACGTGTCACCAATAGTTTTATATGGTATATCATCACCAATATTAGCAAGTTTTCCTTTTAACATTCCGGTGTAAAATCTCTCACCTAATTGGGATAGTGATAAACTTTCAATATTTTCATCACCTAAAAATTTAGCAATGGTATTCAATAATGTGGATTTACCACTTCCAGCTTCACCTTTTAACAAGAACGCTTTTTCAAGTACATTTGACCTATAAATCGTGTATCCTACCATTTCCTTTAAGAGTTCGATTACTTCCTTATCACCTTCACTTATTCTAAGAAATAAATCCTCAACATCTTCAGAAGTAGCATCCGGATTATAATTTGCATTAATTAAATTTGTGAAAACTAAATCCGGCGTATGATCTATAATCTTTTTATTCTCTAAGTCATAAATTCCATTTAATAAACCTATATAATTAGTTGGTGCATGGTCTTTTTCATCAGCCATATATCTTATGGAGTGCATCACTTCATTTCGTTGTCTTTCCTTAATTATAGGAATTAAATTTGTCATTTGTTTTTTGAGAAAACTTTCATCTTTTATATATTTTTTACCATCATAATAATAAATCTCACTTTCTAATATGATGATATTGAATTCATTTATTAAACTTCTAGCCATTTCATTATGTTTAAATGCACCATCTTCAGTGTAAAAACTTTCATTTTTCTTTTTAAACTTTATTAATTTTTCACCAGCTTCTTGATCTAACTCAACCATTCCATCACCTCTTTTCTATTTCACGTCTTAAAACATTGTTAAAAGCTGTTGTCACTGTATCTTTATCAAGTGGAGGATTCACCCTTGATTCATTGAATATATGAACGATTTCAAAGGCTTCACGATAATCTAACCTAACTATCAAATGTCCTATTAAAGTCATTAAATCGCTGTTTCTTTGACCTTCTTCACTACCTTGTAAAATCCTTATATAATCTGTGACCGGTCTTGCTTGATGCTTACCGTCATCTGATTTTGGAAGAATTGCATCCACTAACCATTTAGGTGATTCAGCTATTTCAAGCATTGATGGTAAGTGATCTAATTCCCAAGCGTACTTTTGACCACTCTCATGATATGATGGAGCAACTACGATATAACCACCATCACCTCTTATATCAATTGAAGGGAACAGATTTGTCTTATTCCCTATTCCCTCAACATACTTGAATATATGATGCACTCCACCACCACCAGTTATTTGATGTGGAGTAGATGGTAAAGTTCCATGTTCTTTTTCTAAGTCCTCTAATGCTTCAAAACCAGTCATTCCAGTTCCTTTATGAAAATCTGTATCTATATCTAATACAAATATTCCACTTACAGAACCAGTTGCAATTGCTATATTTAGATACGGTCTATCAGTCCACCATTTTGTGATTACTTCTGCATTAGTTGTCGCATCCTTAACACCATTTCTAGTTGCTGGATGTTTACCTTTGTTAGAACAATTTAAGTTGTTACAAGTACATTTATCTTGTATAATAGAATGAGTAGGAAAAACCTTAAAACTTAAAAGCCTTGCATATCCCAATGCTGTTTTTAAGTTGGTGTTATCTTTTAAAGGTGTAGAAGCTGTCACTTCTGCATCTTTTTTCTTATTCATCTTCATCTAGTCCACTAACCATTTTTAAATCCATCCAATTGTCTATTGCATCTCTTTTAAATAAAATTTTTGATCCGATTCTAAAATGAACGATAGCTTTTTCTCTAACAAGGTTATATACTGTTTCTTTTGAAACACCTAAATATTCAGCAACTTCAACTGTTGTTAATGTGGTTCTTCTAATTGGTTCTATTTTAATTGGCTTCATTTTATAACCCCTTTTTATTTTAATAATATGATTAAGCCATACATGACTATGTGACTTATAAAGAAAAATGATAATATTAAACCTTCTTTGAAGTCATTCATTGATTCACCTCTTTACTAGTGGTAGTTATATCAACCGTTTTAACTAAAAAAATATCCTCAATTTCTTTATTTAATCCATTAGCAATTTTATGAGCAATTGTAGATGATGGACTTCTTTTTTTATTTAATATTTGTGATAAATAAGCATGAGATATACCGATATCTTTTGAGAATCCTCTCAAACTTTTTCCGGTTTTTGCTATTGATAATCTTGTTGCTACATTATCCTTCAGTTTAACTCTAATCATTAATATCACCCCCTAAACTTTTGACTACATTTATATTACTACTTATCGTTTGATGTGTCAACCATTAATAAAAAACGTTTGACGTATTTACCACATTGAATTATAATATAAATAACAATAAAATAGGTGGTGTCACAATGACATTTGGAGAATACATTAAAAGCATAAGAGAGAAAAGCAACTTATCACTTAGAGAAGTAGCAAGAAGGTCTGAAATATCACATCCTTACCTATCACAATTAGAGAATGGAAAGAACAAAAGACCAACTCATGAGATGTTAAGAAAATTGTCAAAAGGCTTAAAAGTAGACTACCTTCAATTATTAGAAAAAGCTGGCTATATTAATGAAGCTGAACATTATAAAAGAATGGCTAGAGTAGCTTCAGAAGCAAATAAAAAAACAGACGAACGCATGAAACGCATAAAAGAAGATGGTAATATTATTAATCCTGAATCATTTCCTCAACCTAATACGATACAAAAGACTTTAAACGTTCCAACAACATATATGATTGATGGAAACTCTAAAGAATTTAGTAATGATGATATATTAACCCCTTATAATTATTTCAGTTTAGCATTAGATAAAAATGAATTATTTCCATTAATTAATAATGAGGGTAAACAGATAAGCAAAGATGAAATAAAAAAAATTTTAATTTTAATTGATACCATATTAAAATAAGGAAGGTGAATATAAATGGCTAGAGGTACAGTTGAAAAGCGTGGATCTAACTCATGGAGGTTAAATGTATCAATGGGAATTGGTGCAAATGGTAAGTATAAGCGTAAACGTAAAACTGTAAAGGCTAGGAACAAAACTGAAGCAACTCAATTGCTGAATAAGTTTATCTATGAATTAAACAATGGTGAATATGTCGCACCATCTAAGATAAGATTTATTGATTATGTTGATATTTGGCGTAAATATGCCATTAAAAAAGTATCTCATAAAACTATTGAAACTTATGACTATATTTTGAATGGTCGTATAATACCATTTCTTGCTCATAAAAAGATGGAAGATATAACAAGTTATCACTTGATGGATTTATTGGAAACTTTAGATTCAGATGGATTATCTTCTTCAACAATTCAAAAACACTATAATGTATTAAGTAACATATTTCAATTTGCTACAAGACAAGATACCATTAAGAAAAATCCTATGCTGAAGGTAGACAAGCCCAGCGTAACATATCAAAAAGGTGAGGTTTATACGTCTAGCGAAGTGGATGAACTCTTTAAGATACTAGACAATGAAGAGAACGAACAAATGGCTCTAATCGTTAAATTGGCACTAAAAACTGGTATGCGTAAAGGTGAAATACTAGCTTTAAAGTGGGAGGATGTAAATTTCTCAACAAATAGAATCGAGATTAATCATTCATTGAGTTATACAAAAGAATTTGGTTATCAAATGAAGTCGCCTAAAACTGAAGGTTCTGTTCGTAAAGTTGTTATACCTCAAGAACTTCATGATGATCTAAAGAAGCACATCTTCAACAAGCGACAAGAAAAACTTGCCACTCAAGAATTATGGTATGATTATTTAGGTGATTTAGTATTCTCTACCTATGGTCACCATAAAGAAACAAACAGATTAACGGTGTTCGGTAAGCAACTGCATTTAAACGCTCCTAATAGATGGCTCAATAGGTTCTATGAACGTGTTAATAATCAACTTGAAGCAGATAACAAACCATTATTGAAGATAGTTAAATTCCACGATTTCAGACATACATTTGCAACTGATTTAATAAGCAAAGGTGGAAACATTAACAAAATATCAAAGTATCTTGGTCACTCAACAATTACAACTACGGTAGATACTTATGGTCATTTATTAGAAGATGATAAAGAAATTGAGGATTTAGTAAATAGCAATAGTCAATCCAGCTAAACACCATTTATTTTTTGATGGTGTTTTTCTTTTGCATTTAATAAGAACACTTGTTCTATTTTAAAAGTTTTGCCCCTATTTTGCCCCAATTCCATAATATCATCTATATCAACTCAAAATAAAAAAGCCTATAACCCTTATGGCTACAGACTTCTTTATTAAGCTTCCAGTCGGATTTGAACCGACGACCTCTTCCTTACCATGTCTATGTACCTCATTTTATATAAGAATATCACATCTTATAAAGGCTATTATTTCAATACTTCATCACTATGTGTTTGTAAATGGTGAATTATATTTTATGCTTTTCAATGAACTTTTGCCCCATATTTGCCCCAATGCTTAAATAACTGAATTAATTACCATTTAACTTGAATAGCTTTATATAAGCCGTTAGAGATGATTGAAAGCAATTGAATGAATTTAGTTCATAAAATCATATTAAAGCTTGTCTATGCACCTTAAATCAATTCGATTTCTGCAGATAGCAAAAAAAAGACCAACCCAATTTGGATTGATCTAATATTTAATCATCTTCTCCTACATTTAAAATTTATTCACTCGACTTTCTCACTCAAATATACGACCATCAAACCATTCGTCTACTCTATACATTTTATCTTCTTTCTGTTCGGCATTTATCTTTACGATATTGTTATCTTCAAGTAAATATGGAACTTCCCAAAAGAATGTAACATTTTCTAATCCAACTGTACCTGCTAAATTTGCTCCTGTTTTATCAGTTACAGCATTTATAGCACCTTTAGCAGTCTTTGCTCTATTCTTGCTGTCAAATACTAAATGTACTAGTGCGTTATAACCTCCATCTGCATCGTCTGATAAGTTCTTTACAACCTCTACCTTGTTTAACTTCACACCACTTTCATCTTCTACTAGATTAATTATTTTTTCTTTAATAATTTTATCTTTTGTTTCTTTTTCTTGTTGTTCTTTTTTCTCTTGTTCTTTTTCCTCTTGTTCTTTTTTCTCTTGTTCTTTTTCCTCTTGCTCTTTTTTCTCTTGTTCTTTTTTCTCTTGTTCTTTTTTCTCTTGTTCTTCCTCACGTTTTTCTTGTTTAGCTTCATTCTCTGCTTTTTCTTCTTCTGTTTCTTGAGAATTAACTCCGATTATTATGAACCAAACGCTAAACACTACTGTCAAAATCCATTTTGTATTAGTTTTTAATTTTTTATTTCTCCATAATAAAAATAATCCTACTGGAGTAATTAAGATAAGCATTAGATACATAAACCAATTCTTTTGATAGAATTTTTCTTTTTCAGTCATAATGTTAATCTCTCCTTCACATATACATTTCATTATCTACAACTTTACCTATATACACAAGCTATTTTAACTACATTAAAATATAAAAGACCAACCCAATTTGAATTGATCTAATTATTTACTCCTACATTTATGACTAATTCACCATTTATTATTTTCTTTGATGGTAAACTATCAGCATTTTTACACTTTGGACAATTGCTGTCATCACAACACCATTCACCAATATATATTTCTACCTTGTGGAATTTGTTCACCTTTGCATTAGCTTCACGTTCAAGTTGCTTAATTCTATTATTTATAAACATTAGAACGCTCCACGTTTGGAACATTAGTTGCATAACCATTTAACGCTTCAGTGATTTCATTAAGGGAATTACAAGCTTCAAGTTTCTTCCTCAAGATTTTGTTTTCCTTACCAGTCTTATAATTATTGCATACGTCAATAACCCATCCTTTTTCAACATCTGAATTTGGAGCGATTAAGACAAGTGTTTCTGACTTCTTTTCTCTTAACATTGCATTGGCTGTCATTGTCATACGCTCAATTCTATTATTAAGATTCACATAATCACCCTTTCTCTTTCAGTAAAGCTTCAACATTCTTAACTTTTTCTAATAGTTCACCATCTTTATATGCAGATAACGCTGTATTGGATAAATATGCAATGGCTCTAGCTTTATCAATTGGATCTAGTCCATCATCATTACGTAAGATATTGATTTGCTCTTGCATGAGTGACCTTACATGAGATGGATGGTGTATTCTGCGATTTTTAACCTTACTCATGACCTACCCCCTCTAAACCGTTGTTAAATTGCATGTTATAGAGGTATTAGTCCAACAATATAACATCTAATACCCCCATAACATTGACTATTTTTTATACTTCAGCAATTTTTTATTAAACGGATTTGATTCAAATGCTTCACGTTCAGCTTCTGCTTTTGCTTTTTGTTCAGCCATTTCTGTTCTAACTTCTTCTTTAACTTCTGCTTTGATTCGTGCAAACTCTTTTTCCATATCCATATTAAACACCTCCTTTTTTTATAATCTCCATAATACGTTATCGCTTAAACCTCTTAGCATTGGCTTTCTTACTTCTTTATTAAATTTGTTAGATTGTGCAGCTTTATCATAATAAACAAGTGATTGATTTTGCTGCTCTACCCACTCGGGCAACTGTTTCGATACAAAGGCAACTGCTTGTCTATATTCGCTGCCTACATCAGCACTTTTAATCTCTTTAGCTTTAGCAATCATTTCTTGCTTAATTTCGTAAAATTCAGCTTCTAGCTTCTTAACGTTGGCTGTTAGCTTGTCTAATGCTTCAACTGATTCATTTAGCACCTCA
>DATGTX010000108.1:0-40645 GCA_035301645.1 Pseudogracilibacillus sp.
GTGTGGATTTTAACAGGATCTAGAAATGAAATACAAACTAATAATGGCATATCTCATCTTATTGAACATATGATGTTTAAAGGTACTAAAAAAAGATCAGCAAAAGATATCGCAGAAGCATTTGATTCGATAGGTGGACAAGTTAATGCTTTCACTTCAAAAGAATACACATGCTATTTTGCTCGTGTAATGGATACACATAAAGACCATGCTTTAGAAGTCTTATCAGATATGTTCTTTAATTCAACATTCGATGAAGCAGAACTTGAAAAAGAAAAGAAAGTTGTTTCTGAAGAAATTAAAATGTATGAAGATGCCCCTGATGATATTGTTCATGATTTATTAGCCAAAGCAGCTTACGGTGAACATTCATTAGGTTATCCAATATTAGGAACAGACAAACAATTAGAGTCATTTACACGTGAAGATTTATTTGCATATAAAGATAAATTTTATAATCCTTCAAATGTAGTTATCTCAGTTGCAGGCAATGTAGAAGCAGATTTCATTAACCAAGTTGAAAGTCATTTTAATCAATTTGAAAATGAAAGCAAATCTAACTTAATAGAAAAACCTACTTTTATTGCAGAAGACTTAAGAAGATCTAAAGATACAGAACAAGCACACTTATGCTTTGGATATGATGGCATTTCGATACATGATGAAAGATATTCAAGCCTCGCTGTTCTAAACAATGTTTTAGGTGGAAGTATGAGTTCACGTTTATTCCAAGAAGTGCGTGAAGAAAAAGGTCTTGCATATGCTGTGTACTCAGGTCATTCAAGTCATCTTGATAGTGGTTTATTAACAATTTATGCAGGAACAGGAAATGATAGCCTACCATTATTAAAATCAACAATTGAAGCAACAATTGATAAACTGGCTTCCGTAGGGATAACAGATTCAGAATTGAAAAATAGCCAAGAACAACTTAAAGGACAAATCATGTTAAGTTTAGAAAATACAAGTAGTCGCATGATGCGTAATGGTCGCAACGAATTACTATTAGGTAAACACCGTAGTTTAGATGATATAATCTTAGATATAAATTCAGTTGATCATGTATCCATCAAAGATGTTAGCGATCAACTATTTTCAAAACGACCAGCAATAGCACTTATTGCACCCTAAAATGCAAAAGTCTTATTGTTAAAATACATTTTACGTTTTCATAAAAAGTGTGGTATGATTATTAATTGAATATACTGTTACTTTAGGGGAGTTAATAAAATGTCAAATACAAAAAGTTATAACATTGCAATTGTAGGAGCAACAGGAGCAGTTGGTCAAAATATTATTACGTTTATTGAAGAAAAGCCTTTTTCAATTGGTGATATAAAATTATTATCTTCTAAGCGTTCTGCTGGAACAAAAGTAAATGTAGATGGAAAAGAATTAATCGTAGAAGAAGCACAAGAAACGAGTTTTGAAGGTGTTGATATAGCATTCTTTTCAGCAGGTGGATCTGTTTCTGAAGCTTTAATTCCTGCAGCAATTAAAAGTGGCGCAATCGCAATTGATAACACGAGTGCATTTAGAATGGATAAAGATGTGCCATTGGTTGTGCCAGAAGTTAATGCTGATCATTTACAAAAAAATACTGGTTTAATTGCCAATCCGAATTGTTCAACAATTCAAATGGTGGCAGCTTTAAAACCTGTTCAAGAAAAACTAGGATTAAATAAAATTATCGTTTCAACATACCAAGCTGTTTCAGGAGCGGGGCTTGCAGCTGAAGAAGAATTGGTTAAACAATCAGAGCAATTTTTACAAGATGAAGAAATGACTGCAGAGGTATTACCAGCAGGTGGCGATAAAAAACATTATCCGATTGCTTTTAATGCTTTGCCACAAATTGATTTATTTGAAGAAAACGGCTATACAAAAGAAGAAATGAAAATGATTAATGAAACTAAAAAAATTATGGGTGACGATAACTTAAAAGTTGCTGCTACTTGCGTAAGATTACCTATATTTACTTCACATGCTGAAAGCGTTTATGTCGAAATCGATTCAGCAGGAGTTTCAGCTGATGAATTCAAAGAAATTATAGCTAAAGGAGAAGGGATTATCCTACAAGACGATCCTAGCACTCAGAGCTATCCAACACCACTTAGTGCAGCTAACAAAAAAGAGGTTTTCGTTGGAAGAGTTAGAAAAGATTTAGATAATGATAAAGGATTCCATTTATGGATTGTTTCAGATAATTTAGTTAAAGGAGCAGCTTGGAATACAGTCCAAATCGCTCAGTCATTAGTTGAACAAAACTTAATTAAATAAAAATGTGAAAAAGCGACAGTTAATCCTGTCGCTTTTTTTATGCATAAGTTATAACTATAATATGGTATACTAGTAGTCGGATATTTTACTTAAGAAAGGGTTGTTGTAAGTGGCAAAAAAAAGAAAGCGTAAAACAACTAGAAAAAAACAAACGACAACTAAAAAAATATTTAGTTTTGAAATTATAGGTTTGCTGTTTATTTTATTTGCGATTTTTAGTAGTGGTGCTAATTTTTTCAGTGATGGCTTTATACCATCAATATTAGAATATATATTAAGATTATTTTTGGGTATGTGGTACTTTGTAGGCTCGATTATATTTTTAATCTTAGGATTATATTTAATTTTTAAAAAGCAATATCCTAAGTTTTTTAATAATAACAATATAAGTTTATTAATTTTATTTCTTGGTGGCTTATTACTTACGCATATATACATATTAGAACCTGCACTTATAAATAATGAAAATAAAAATATCATCAATTTAACTTGGGAAAATTACGTTAATTACATAAATGGAACGGCACGTGGAATAGATATGGCTGGCGGAATGATTGGGGCTATATTACTTACTTTTACTTTTTATTTATTTTCAGGTATCGGAGCTAAGATAATTGGTTATTTTATGATAGTCATTGGAATTTTAATGTTAACTAATTTATCTTTAGCAGATATCTTTAAAACCGTCTATCAGTGGATGGATAAACTAACTCAAAAAATTAAACGTTCTATTATAGAAAGTAAAAAAGCCAAACAAAAGAAACCTCTAAAAAAACCAAAAGAACCTGAAGAAAAACCAATTGAAAAAGAAAAACCTAGTGAGCCTGCTGTGCATTATGCTTACCAGGAAGAAAATCATGAACAATTGACCTTACCAATGGATGATGATGTGGATGATGAAGAAATTAATCCAATCCTTCATACTGAAACAGAAAATAGTAATTATATTTTACCTGCTATGACGTTACTAAATAATCCAGTAATGAATAATCAGCAGCAAGAAAAGTCAGTTATAAAAAACACAATCAAAGTATTAGAAGATACATTTAAAAGCTTTGGTGTTAAAGCAACCGTTTCTAATGTCCATGTAGGTCCAGCAGTCACTAAATATGAAATTAATCCAGAAGCAGGTGTAAAAGTAAGTAGGATAGTTAATTTACATGATGACCTTGCGCTTGCACTTGCTGCACAAGATATTAGGATAGAAGCGCCTATACCAGGTAAGGCTGCTGTAGGTATAGAAGTGCCTAATGATGATGTTGCAATGGTATCATTAAAAGAAGTTATTGAACCATCAGCTAAGCTAGCTAAAAAATTATTATTTGGTTTAGGTAGAGATATATCAGGAAATTCAATTGTTGGAGAATTAAATAAAATGCCTCATATGTTAATTGCAGGTGCTACTGGTAGTGGTAAAAGTGTATGTATTAACGGTATAATTATATCGATATTAATGCGTGCGAAACCACATGAAGTAAAAATGATGATGATTGATCCTAAAAAAGTTGAATTAAATGTTTATAATGGTATTCCTCATTTACTGACACCTGTTGTAACCGACCCTAAACAAGCTTCAATTGCATTAAAAAAAGTTGTTGCTGAAATGGAAAGACGTTATGATTTATTTTCAGAGACAGGTACAAGAAATTTAGAGGGTTATAATGAATATTTAAAAAAAGATAATGCAAATAATGAAACAGAAGAAGCTTTTCTACCATATATAGTGGTAATTGTTGATGAATTAGCAGACTTAATGATGGTTGCTTCAAACGAAGTGGAAGATGCGATTACAAGACTTGCACAAATGGCACGCGCAGCAGGCATTCACTTGATTATTGCTACTCAAAGACCTTCAGTTGATGTCATTACAGGCGTAATTAAAGCCAATATACCCTCACGCATTGCCTTTAGTGTTTCTTCTCAAATTGATTCTCGAACGATATTAGATATGGGCGGGGCGGAGAAACTTCTTGGTAGAGGTGATATGCTATATATTCCTGTAGGAATGTCTAAACCACTAAGAGTTCAAGGAGCCTTCCTTTCGGATGAAGAAGTTGAAAAAGTAGTTGATCATTGTATTGCCCAACAAGATGTTTCTTATGAAGAAGACATGATTCCAGAAGAACCATCGGAACTTGAAGAAGAAGTAGATGATGAAGTCTATTTAGACGCAGTTAATCTTGTTGTCGAAATGCAAAGTGCTAGTATATCAATGCTGCAAAGAAGATTTAGAATTGGTTACAATCGAGCTGCAAGATTGATAGATGCAATGGAAGAACGTGGAGTAGTAGGCCCACCAGAAGGAACAAAACCACGTCTCGTCCTAATTGATAATCAAGAATTAGAAACCAAACTAGAAGATTAAACACTTATTTGTAGGTAATCTCTTGTTATAATAATTTTGAAAAGAAGTGATTTATATGAAAGGCAATGTTTTAGTTGTTGGTGCAAGTGGTGATATTGGTCAAGCTATTGTTCGCGATTTAGCACTAGAAGGATACTCAATCCTTTTGCATTATCACAAAAATACAAATAAAATTAAACATTTACTAAAAGACTTAAACAAAGAACTTATTTTAGGTGTCTATCAAGCAGATTTAACATCTAAAACAGAAACACAAAAAATGTTAGATAATATTGTTTATCCAGTCCATTCAATTATTTTTGTAAGTGGTCTTGCTGATAATAATTTATTTCAAGAAACAACAGAAGAGATGATGGATTACATGTTATCACTCCATGTCAAAGCACCATGGAAAATAACTCAACATTTTTTACAGCCGATGATTAAAAACCATTTTGGGAAAATTATATTTATTACATCAATTTGGGGTGAAATCGGTGCTAGTAATGAAGTGGTTTATTCTTCGGTTAAAGGTGCTCAAAATAGTTTTGTTAAAGCTTTAGCTAAAGAAGTAGGACCGACTGGAATCCTAGTAAATGGGATAAGTCCTGGTTTAATAGATACTAAAATGAATAAGCATTTAGACAAAGAAGATATAACAAATATTATCTCAGAAATACCACTTAATCGAATAGGTTTACCAAAAGATGTAGCAGACGTTGTTAATTTTTTAATGAGTGACAAAGCTAGTTATATTCAAGGTGACATTATAAAAGTAACCGGCGGTTGGTAATATGATTCATTTATGACTGATTAGATTGCATTTTTATCTATCTTTAGGTAAAATTAACAACAGATTGTTTGTTAGGGAGGTTATAAATAATGGAAAGAAAAGAATGGTATTTTGAATACGAGCTCCAAAACAATCGTCCAGGATTACTTGGTGATATATCGTCATTATTAGGTATGTTATCAATCAATATTATTATGATAAATAGTATTGAAAATTCTAAACGAGGTATGTTGTTATTATCTAAAGATGATGAAAATATTACACGTTTACAAACAATATTAAAAAAAGTTGGTACAGTAAAAATTATGAAGTTGAGGGTACCTAAAATCACAGATAGATTAGCTGTTAGGCACGGAAAGTATATACATCTAGATGAAAAAAATCGTAAAACAGTTAAGTTTGTGAGAGAAGAATTTGGAATTTTAGTTGATTTTATGTCTGAAATATTTAAAAGCAAAGGTAATAAACTCATAGGTGTCAGAGGCATGCCGAGAGTTGGTAAAACAGAAGCCATTGTAGCGGGAAGTGTTAGTGCCAATAAAAAATGGTTATTTGTCTCAAGTACATTACTTAAACAAACTGTCAGAAACCAACTTATTGATGGTGAGTATGGTGATGATTATATTTATATTATTGATGGAATAGTTTCTCAGCAAAGAGCCAGCGACAAGCATTGGCAATTGGTTCGTGAGATTATGCAATTATCCGCTACTAAAGTAATTGAGCATCCGGATATATTTGTTCAAACCACGGAATACTCGATTGATGATTTTGATTATATTATTGAAATACGGCGAGATGAAGACGAAGAAATAACGTATGAAACAATTGAAGGGAATCAAAACGACGGTTTTTCAATGTTTGATTTCTAAAATGGATGGTGTTAATTATGGAAATTGGAGTCCTATTAAAAGAAGCAAGAGAAGAGAAGGGCTTTACATTAGATAATATTCAAGAAAAAACTAAAATTCAAAAAAGATATCTTGTAGCTATAGAACAAGACGATTTTAGTGCACTACCAGGTAAGTTTTACGCTAGAGCGTTTATTAAAGAGTATGCTGAGGCTGTAGACCTCGATCCTGACGTCGTTTTAGCTAACTTCAAAGAAGAAAAAGATATTCCAGAAGAAGAACCTGTAAAGTATACAAGGCTTGATCGTTCAGAAAAAATGAATGAAAGCAAAAAATCTTCAATCCTTTCGTTTTTACCAACGTTGATAGTTATTTTCTTAATCGTGGCTATTGTAGGAGTAGCTATTATGTATTATCAAAAGTCTTTATCTGATTCAGAAGGCGACACTGTTCAGAGTGATGAAACAGATGAAGTTGTAAGAAAAGAGAAAGACTCTGATGAAGCTGATGAAATAGAGGGAAATGATGAAACAGAGAAAGATGAAAATGCAGATGAAGAAGAAAAAGAGAATTCTACAGAAAATGGAGAATTCGAAGTTATTGAAACAGGTACTGGTAGTTCACCAGAATCAACTTTAGAATTCACCGGTGCTGAAGAAAAAGCCTTAGTAGAAGTTGAAACAACGAGTGATACGTATTTAGATGTAAAAGATGATAAAGATGAAGTATATTTTTCAGGTACATTCACAAGTGATTCTACTGAAAAAGAATTCGATTTATCAGGCCAAGAAAGAATTTACTTTAATATAGGAAACGCATCAGACATATCAATTAAAATTAATGGAACTGAGCTTGAATTTCCAATCGATCCAACTAAAAGTGTTCATCAAAAATTATGGATTGATTTAAAGTAAATAGCTTCATAAAAATGCTCCTTGATACAAAGGAGCATTTTTATTTATTAAATATATTAATAAGGGGTTTTTCAGGTGAATTTACCAAATAAAATAACAGTTTCTAGAATCTTTTTAATACCATTATTTCTTATTGTTCTAAGTTTTAATTTTGATTGGGGCGAAATTAATATAGGTAATAACACGCTACCAGTCACACAGTTAGTTGCGAGTATAATATTTATTTTTGCGTCGCTGACTGATTGGTTAGATGGTTATATAGCAAGAAAGTATAATCTAATCACGAATATGGGTAAGTTTTTAGACCCTTTAGCAGATAAATTATTAGTTTCTGCTGCATTTATTATGCTTATTGAATTACAAATTGCTCCAGCATGGATAATTATTGTGATCATTAGTAGAGAGTTTGCTATCACAGGATTTCGTTTAGTTGCTTCTGGAGAAGGCGTTGTTTTAGCAGCAAGTAGCATGGGTAAACTTAAAACAGTTTCCCAAATTCTAGCAGTTATCTTGTTAATGCTCAATAACTTCCCGTTTTCTTATACTAATATCCCAGTTGATATGATTATGCTTTATATAGCGCTTATTTTCACAGTATGGTCTGGATTAGATTACTTTATTAAAAATTGGAATGTAGTGGGGAATTCTAAATGAAAAAAGAATACCAAACTGAAATCATTGCTATAGGAACAGAACTATTATTAGGTCAAATTGCAAATACAAATGCACAATGGATTTCTCAGCAATTAGCTTTATCTGGTGTAAACACTTATTATCATTCTGTAGTAGGAGATAATATAAAAAGAGTTGAATCAGTATTTAAAAAAGCTCATGAGCGTTCAAATATTATTATTGTTTCTGGTGGATTAGGCCCGACTGAAGATGATTTAACGAGAGAGGCATTCCAAACTATTTATGATAATGAAATTATTTCACATGAACCATCATTAATTAAGATTAAAGAATATTATAAAAAGCAAGGCTTAATTATGACGCCAAATAACGAAAGGCAAGCACGCGTATTTGAAAATACAGAAATTGTTATCCCTAATAAGTATGGGATGGCACCTGGAATGATTGTTAATTTTGAGGGAAGAATATGGATTTTTCTCCCGGGTGTGCCAAGAGAAATGAAACAAATGACAACTGATACCGTCTTACCCTACTTAGAAGAGAAAAATGGTAAGACTGTTATACAATCGCGTGTATTAAGATTCTTTGGTGTAGGGGAATCAAGATTAGAGCATGACTTGCAAGATTTAATTAAAAGTCAGGAAAACCCAACAATCGCTCCTTTAGCCCAAAAAAGTGGTGTTACGATTAGATTGACAGCTAAAGCAGAAACGGTGAGCAAAGCTCAAGCTTTACTTGAAAAGTCTAAAACTGATGTATTAGCCAAAGTAGGGGAATATTATTACGGTGAAGATAGTGATACACTACAAGAAAAAGTAAAAAATGAATTAGAAAAAGCAGGCTTTTGGATTGCTAGCGCTGAAAGTTTAACAGGTGGAATGTTCTCAGATAATTTAATTTCTGTCTCTGGTGCGGGAAATGTCT
This sequence comes from Pseudogracilibacillus sp., assembly GCA_035301645.1. Taxonomy (GTDB): domain Bacteria; phylum Bacillota; class Bacilli; order Bacillales; family Amphibacillaceae; genus Pseudogracilibacillus. The sequence goes on from DATGTX010000108.1 coordinate 8,740, forward strand.
GTCGGGGTGGAATTGTGTGTTATCACCCTTCCGTTAAAATAAATACTTTAGGAGTATCTGCTGAGCTCATCAATAAAGAGGGAACAGTGAGTGAAGCTTGCGCGAGAGAATTAGCTAAAAATGTAGCAAAGAAATTAGATGCCAATATAGGTATCAGTTTTACGGGAGTAGCAGGTCCTGATAAAGTTGAAGGTAAAGATGTGGGCACTGTTTTTATTGGAATATATATAAATGGTTTAGAAGAAGTTCATGAATTTAAGTTTTTAGGCGAAAGAGAAGATATTCGTTATAGAACTACAATAAAAGGTTTTGAGCTAATTTATAATTTATTGACCAAAAAGATGGGTTAAACACCCTAAAATGTTTAATTAGTAGGTTGAGATAGTCAAATTTGTATTACCTAAATAATTACTCAGCAAAAATGGAAACATACATTCGCATATCGTTTGTGATATTGAATAATAAAGGTTATAATTAAGTTAGTTAAATATAGGAGGTCGTTATTAGTGAGTCAAAGAGATAAAGCTTTAGATGAAGCATTAAGAAAAATTGAAAAACAATTTGGTAAAGGTTCAATCATGAAATTAGGAGAAGATGCTCCGCGTAAATTAGCTACAATTTCAAGTGGATCTTTAGGTATAGATATAGCATTAGGGATTGGTGGATATCCAAAAGGACGCGTTATTGAAATTTATGGTCCTGAATCATCAGGTAAGACAACTGTAGCTTTGCATGCGATTGCACAAGCACAAAAAGCAGGAGGACAAGCTGCATTTATTGATGCAGAGCATGCTCTTGATCCAAACTATGCCAAGGCTCTAGGTGTTAATATTGATGAGTTACTTCTATCTCAACCAGATACAGGGGAACAAGCATTAGAAATAGCAGAAGCTTTAGTAAGAAGTGGCGCTATTGACATTGTAGTAGTAGACTCAGTAGCTGCACTTGTACCAAGTGCTGAAATTGAAGGTGAGATGGGTGATTCACATATAGGTCTACAAGCAAGACTTATGTCACAAGCATTACGAAAACTATCTGGTGCAATTAATAGATCAAATACAATTGCAGTGTTTATTAACCAAATTCGTGAAAAAGTCGGTGTTATGTTTGGAAGCCCAGAAGTTACACCTGGTGGCCGTGCATTGAAGTTCTACTCTTCAATCCGAGTGGAAGTACGTCGTGCAGAAGCAATTAAGCAAGGGACAGATATGGTTGGAAACAAAACTAGAATTAAAATTGTTAAAAACAAAGTAGCACCACCTTTCAAACAAGCTATCGTCGACATCATGTACGGTGAAGGTATTTCATTAGAAGGCGAGATACTTGATATGGGGTCAGAATTAGATATTATTGAAAAAAGTGGAGCATGGTATTCTTACCAAGGCGAGAGATTAGGTCAAGGTCGTGAAAACGCAAAACAATTTTTATTAGAGAACGAAGATATAAAAGAAACAGTCTATAAAGAAATTAGAGGTCATTATAAATTAGATCAAACACATGACGATATTATTGCAGAAGAAGAAGCGGCTCAGAAAGCAGAAGAAGAAGCTGAAAAGCTAGAAGCAGCAACTGCAAAAGAAGAAGTAAGCATGCCAAAAGAAGAAGCTGTCAAAGCAGAAGAATCTAAAAAATAAATCGTTTACGCTTTATGAGAAATGATATGCTCCCCCTAAAGTAGACACTTAAAAAAGTAAATCTATTTTAGGGGGTATTTTTATTCAAAAGGCTACTTAAAAAAGTAATGACATAATTTTTATCAGAGAAAAAATTAAAATAAAAGATAAAAAGGTTTTCTTTAACAATAGTTATTGGTATAATATAAATAGATTGTATATAAGTTAACATGTTATGCAATTTTAAATGATTTTAATATGTTATGCCGACAATAAAGAATTAGAAAAATTTTATAGCAATGGAGGTGAATATTTTGGAAAATCCTTTAATACTCTCCATTTTGCTTGTGTTAGTCCTAATCGTCGGTGTTGTTGTTGGATATCTTATTAGAAAATCCATAGCAGAAGCTAAAATTTCAAGTGCTGAAAACCTTGCTAAGCAAATAGGTGACGAAGCCAAAAGAAATGCAGAATCTGCGAAAAAAGAAGCTCTTTTAGAATCTAAAGAAGAGGCGCACGTATTTCGTCAGCAAGTAGAAGAAGAATTACGTGAACGTCGTACTGAAATTCAAAAACAAGAAGAACGTTTAATAACAAAAGAAGAAAATCTTGATAGAAAAAGTGTCTTATTAGAAAAGCGTGAATTGTCTTTAGAAAATCGTGAAGAAACACTTGTAGAGAAACAACAACAGATTGAAGAAGTGGAAAGCAAAGTGGATGAAATAATTACTAAACAGAAAACTGAATTAGAACGCATCTCAGGATACACCTCTGAAGAAGCTAAACAAATCATTTTAAACAAACTTGAGGGAGAATTAGCTCAAGAATCAGCAGTAATGATTAAGGAAGCTGAAAACCAAGTGAAAGAAGAATCTGATAAAAAAGCAAAGAATATTTTATCACTTGCGTTACAGCGTTGTGCAGCAGATCATGTTGCTGAAACTACAGTATCAGTTGTAACTTTACCTAATGATGAAATGAAAGGTCGAATAATTGGTCGTGAAGGTCGTAATATTCGAACACTTGAAACATTAACAGGTATAGACTTAATTATTGATGATACACCTGAAGCAGTCATTTTATCAGGTTTTGATCCGATTAGACGTGAAGTTGCTCGAATCGCTCTAGAAAAACTTGTCCAAGATGGTCGTATCCATCCGGCACGTATTGAAGAGATGGTTGATAAAGCCAGAAAAGATGTAGATGAGCATATCCGCGAAATTGGGGAAGAAACTACATTTGAGATTGGTGTTCATGGACTTCATCCTGATTTAATAAAAATACTTGGTCGTTTACAATATCGTACAAGTTATGGACAAAACGTTCTAAAACACTCAATGGAAGTTGCTTACCTTTCAGGTTTAATGGCAGCAGAGTTGGGAGAAGATGAAGTATTAGCAAGACGTGCAGGGCTTCTTCATGATATTGGTAAAGCAATTGACCATGAAGTTGAAGGAAGTCATGTTGAAATTGGTAAAGAGTTAGCTATTAAATATAATGAGCATGAAACAGTAATTAATGCGATTGCTTCACATCATGGTGATGAAGAAGCAACATCAATTATATCTACACTCGTAGCTGCGGCCGATGCATTGTCTGCAGCAAGACCAGGAGCAAGAAGTGAAACATTAGAAAATTATATCAAACGTTTAGAAAAACTAGAAGAAATTTCTGATTCATTTAATGGCGTAGAAAAATCTTATGCAATTCAAGCTGGTCGAGAAGTTAGAATTATGGTAAAACCAGATGAGATTGATGATTCCTCAGCAATTCATATCGCAAGAGATATTCGTAAGCGAATTGAAGGCGAAATGGAATATCCTGGTCATATAAAAGTGACTGTTATTCGAGAAACAAGATCAGTTGAATATGCTAAATAAAAAGAAGCGGCTAACCCCGCTTCTTTTTCTATAATTAATTATTTAAAGGTGGAGAAATATGAAAATACTATTTGTTGGAGATGTCGTAGGTTCACCAGGAAGAGACATGGTTACAGAATATGTACCCAAATTAAAAAATAAATATAAACCGCAAGTTACCATTATTAATGGTGAAAATGCAGCTAGTGGTAAAGGTATCACAGAAAAAATTTACAAACAATTTTTAAATATAGGTGCTCAAGTGGTTACCTTAGGTAATCATACATGGAACAAACGTGATATTTTCGAATTTATCGACAATGCACCACATATGATCAGACCGGCAAACTTTCCTGAAAATAATCCAGGAAAAGGTCTTGTGTTTGTCAATATAAATAATATAGAAGTTGCAGTTATTAATTTACAGGGAAGAACATTTTTACCACCAACGGATTGTCCTTTTAAAAAAGCAGATCAATTAATTGCAGAAGCTAAAAAGAGGACGCCATTTATTTTTGTTGATTTTCATGCCGAAGCTACAAGTGAAAAACAAGCGATGGGTTGGTATCTTGATGGACGAGTATCAGCAGTTGTTGGAACTCATACACATACTCAGACAGCTGATGAACGCATTTTGCCACAAGGAACAGCATTTATTACAGATGTAGGTATGACAGGTCCTTATGATAGTATTTTAGGTGTAGAGAAAGAAACGATAATTAATCGGTTCTTAGATGGTTTACCTGCTAGATTTGAAGTAGATACAAAAGGAAGTAATCAATTAAATGGGTGTTATGTCAAAATAGATAAAAAGACAGGTTTAGCTACTAAAATTGAACGAATTATGATAAATAACGATCATCCATTTTTTGAGTAAGTACTTTTAAAGGAAGGGTACACAGAACAAAGGGAAAGGCATTTAGTGAATTCTATAATAGAAAGGCAATCTACCTTCAGTAAGTAGATTGCCTTTTTATTGTTTAAAAATATGGTAACAATCAAGAAACTTGATTAAATTCTTCATCATTTAGTATATCAGCACTAGTAACTGTTCTTGAAAAAATGTGATAATAAACTTCATACATATTCCTATCTATATTTCTGGAGAAATAAAAATGACATTTATTATTTAATGAAACACAGATGCGTCAAATTTATAGATGATTTGTATATTTAATTAAGTTAATAGTAAAATTATGTTAAAATTAAATAGATAGATTTTGAAAAGCTTAATTCAACAAACGGGCACTATGCTGCATAAGTAATATAGAAATATTTTAATACATAGATCAAATTAATTTGATCTATGTATTGCATTTTATAATTAAAAGTAATATGATATCAATACATCAAGAAAATTCGATGTAAAGGAAGTGAATTTATGTCATTTATTAAAAATATAAGTAATATCAATCAAGTAGAAATGTTTAAGATGTATGAAGCTAAATTCAAAGCATTATCAGATGAAATTCGTTTGAAAATCTTGTATGAATTAAATCAAAAAGATCAAGTTTGTGTCTGTGATTTAGAGGCAGTAACAGGCCTTGCTCAGTCAAAGTTATCTTATCATTTAAAAATTTTACTTGACGTTAAATTAATTCAACGAGAAAAAATAGGGACATGGAATTATTATCGTTTGAATGAAGAAAAGGTAAGGGCATTGTTATCAGAAGAACTTTGTTGTATCTTTTATCCGTCTAAGAATTAATTTTGTAAGATACATCAAGTTTTTTTGATGTATACATCAAGATAATTTGATGTATCATAGTTGGAGGGAATATAGTGGATAGTTTTTTTGGTTTTTTACAAACGTTTTTCACACTTTTTTTAGAACTAACCGTCTTATTTATTTTCATCAGTTTTTTAGTGAGTTGGTTACAACAAAAGATGACAGAAGATAGGATTAGACGTATATTAGATCGTCCAAATAAATGGAGTGGTTATCTTTATGGGACTGGTCTTGGTGCTCTGACTCCTTTTTGTTCTTGTTCAACAATACCTATTTTGGCAGGATTATTATCTTCTAAAGCACCATTTGGTCCTTCTATGTCTTATTTAATAGCTTCTCCTTTATTAAATCCAATCGTAGTTATTTTACTTTGGACATTACTGGGATGGAAATTAACACTTTATTATGTCATTATTATTGCAATATTTTCTGTTCTGATTGGCGTTATTTGGCAAAATATGGGGTTAGAACGTTATGTTAAAGAAGTAAAAGTAAGAAGAGGAGCAAATAATAATGGTGAAGAGGTTATGCCTAAGTGGAAGTTAGCATTTAGAGATGCTTGGGAATTCTTTTATCCATTATTACCATATCTGTTTATTGGTGTTTTAATTGGGGCATTGATTCATGATTTTATCCCTCAAGAATTTATTGTTAAATATGCATCAGGCGATAAATTTTGGACAATACCAATTGCCTCAATCATTGGTATCCCTATGTACATAAGGGTAGAAGCTATTTTACCTATTGCAGATGCTTTAGTAAGTAAAGGTATGGGTATGGGAGCAGTTATTGCTTTAATGATTGGTGGTGCAGGAGCAAGTATTCCCGAAGTTGTATTATTAACTAAATTATTTAAAAGAAATTTAGTTGTAATTTTTGTTGTTTCAGTACTAATTGTTGCTATTAGTACTGGTTTCATTATTCAAGCTATCTTTTAAGGGGGTGATATTCGTGGCAGGAAAACAGTCTGTTTTTAAAAAAATATTTTCTAAATCAAATAAAGATTGTTGTAGTGTTGAAATTGAAGAAGTCGATTCAAGCGTGAAAGGCAATAGCTACGATAAGATTAAAAAAGAAAAAGAAAATAAGAAAAATAATAGTAACAATAAAGCTTAAAGGACTTGGGGTTGCCTAGGAGGCAACCTTTTCGTTTTTAAATAGAGATTAAATAAAACAACCATGTCACACTAAGTTGTTTTCTAGGAGGATTTATTTTGTCAACAACGCTTATAACAGCATTATTAATATTTATAACAACACTCGTGTTTGTTATATGGCAACCAAAAGGACTAAATATAGGTTGGTCTGCAATAGGCGGAGCGGTTGTCGCTTTATTAGTTGGAGTGGTAGGATTTAGTGACGTCATAGATGTAACAGAAATTGTTTGGAATGCAACTTTAGCATTTGTAGCCATTATTTTAATTTCTTTAATACTGGATGAAATTGGTCTATTTGAATGGGCTGCTTTACACATGGCTCGAATGGCTAAAGGAAATGGAATGAAAATGTTTATTTACATAAGTATTTTAGGTGCGATTGTTGCTGCTTTTTTCGCAAATGATGGTGCGGCTTTAATACTCACACCGATTGTACTTGCAATGGTTCGTCATTTAAAATTCGAAGAAAAAATGATTTTTCCTTTTATTATGGCAAGTGGATTTATAGCAGATACAACATCATTGCCCTTTGTTGTCAGTAACTTAGTAAATATTGTTTCAGCTGACTTTTTTGGAATTGGTTTTGTTGAATATGCCTCTAGAATGATTATCCCGAATTTATTTTCACTAGTTGCTACAATACTCGTTTTATTACTTTATTTTAGAAAAAATATTCCTAGATCATATGATATAACTCAACTAAGTAAACCTAAAGATGCTATTAAAGATTTGAAAATGTTTCGGTTATCGTGGTATGTCCTTGGGTTATTGGTCTTTGGTTACTTTATAAGTGAATTTATTGCCGTTCCTGTTTCTATTGTAGCCGTAGTGATTGCGCTATTTTTAATTTTAATGGGAAGAAATAGTAAAGCAGTTGATACGAAATCAGTTATTAAAAATGCACCATGGGATATTGTGTTTTTTTCTGTAGGAATGTATGTGGTCGTCTATGGATTAGGTAATGCAGGATTGACTTCGGCGTTAAGTAATGTTTTAGAAACAATGGCTGAACAAGGCTTGTTTATTACAACAATTGGTATGGGGTTCATAGCTGCTTTTCTGTCATCTATCATGAACAATATGCCAACTGTAATGGTTGATGCGTTAGCCATTGCGGAAACAAGTACATCGGGTATTTTAAGAGAAGCACTTGTATATGCGAACATAGTTGGATCAGATTTAGGTCCTAAGATTACACCAATTGGTTCACTAGCAACCTTAGTATGGCTTCACGTATTAAAACAAAAAGGTGTTAAAATTTCATGGGTAACATATTTTAAAACAGGAATTGTTTTAACAATCCCAATTCTTTTTATAACTTTAATAGGTTTATATCTTACATTGATTCTATTTTAAAAGGAGAATGAAAAATGACAAAAAAAATAATTTATTTTTTGTGTACTGGAAATTCATGTCGAAGCCAAATGGCAGAAGGATGGGGCAAAAAGTTTCTTAGCAATGAATGGGAAGTGATTAGTGCAGGAATTGAAGCGCATGGGGTCAATCCAAATGCTGTTAAAGCAATGAGTGAAGTTGGTGTTGATATTTCGAAACAAACTTCGGACATCATTGATTCTCAAGTATTAAATAACGCTGATTTAATTGTCACGCTTTGTGCGGATGCTGATGATAACTGTCCAATGACACCAGCTCATATTAAGCGAGAGCATTGGGGATTTGATGATCCAGCTAAAAAAGAATGGTCGGAGTTTCAGCGTGTTCGAGATGAAATCAAGAAAAGAATACTGTGTTTTTCTAAAACAGGCGAATAACCTTTGTTCCATTAATCGGGCGCGTTTGTGTAAGATGGATAAATACAAACATTGAATAAAGCGTAAATATAAAATCTACGCTTTATTACTTTGTACTCTAAAGATTAAATGTTTTTCATGAATGTTTTATATAATTTCATTTACATGTACTCCCATCAGCTGTGTAGGGAGGGTATAAAGAACAAAGACATGGCATCTAGAAAATCGAAGCTAAAACTCTGTTTGTTTATTTAGGTTAATAGTAAAATATGTTAAAGTTAACTTAATCTATCTTTAAAAATTTAACTCAACAAACGGGCCATTTAACGAAATAAACTATGTTGAAATTAAACCAACTAAAAAAGCGAAAGGAAGGAGAGCTAAAATATGGGTTTATCTTTGGCAATTGCGCGTATTGTTCTGCCAGTTGCAATAGTGGGTGGAATAGCAGTATTTGTAGTTTTAAGAATGAAGCATAAGTACGAAAAAGGTACTCTTGGTAAGAAAAAATCAAAAAATGCACAGCATTTATTAGATAGTTTAATCCCATTCGGAATGATGACTGGTTTGGCTGTTGCTATACTTCTTAGCTTATTTACCCCCTTTTCCTTCCTATCCGCAATTGCTTGGGGACCTGGAATGGGTATGTTGTTTGGTTATTTTGCTTATGAAATTTATAGCAAGAAGGAAGATAGTTATTCATAATAACTGTATTCCAGAAACGGGTGCGATTGTAAGATGAATAAATCCAAACATTTAATAAAGCGTAGATATAAAAACTGCGCTTGATTACTTTTCACTCTAAAGACTAAGGACTTTTCATCAATGTTTTATATAATTTGATTTACTTATACTATCATCAGTTATATAGGGTGATAAAAGATCCCGAAAGTTATGTCTCATAGTTTGTTTAATTTGTAAATAGAGACTATAATAGTTTAAGGTATATCATAGATTAAATGCTTATTATAAACTAATTAAAGAAAAAATAGAGGTGGGTACATATGGAAAATTATACAAGAGAAGAAGTGTTAACTGAAGCGAAAAAACTTGCTGAAATGTTAGCTAATACAGAAGAAATAGAACGTTTTAAGCAAGTAGAAGCAAAAGTTAATGAAAGTAATAAAATACAAAGACTTATTACAAAAATAAAAACACTACAAAAGCAAGCAGTTAATCTACAAGCTTATGAGAAAAAAGAAGCACTTAAGATCGTAGAGGATGCAATTGATGAAGCACAAGCAGAATTGGATGCAATTCCTATTGTAAGTGAATTTCAAGATATCCAAACGACAGTGAACGACGTGTTACAACTTGTTTCTGGCACAATTGCTCGTGAAGTCACAAATCATATAATAGAATCAACAGGTGGTAATTTATTAGAAGGAAAAACAGGGTCTACAAAAGCAAATGAAGAACCTTCATGTAGTGGTGAATAATAATAATTAAAAATCCTAAGCTGGTAATCTGCAGCTTAGGATTCTTAATTTTATTAATTAAGATGTTTTGAATAATTATTAAGGTGTGTCAGTTCTTTTAGTTTCTGATAATCTAATTCACTAAAATGAGTAGAGTTAATTTTAAGGTTTTCAATTAATTGTTCAAGTGAACTTACACCAACAACATTAGTTGCAATAGTTGGATGCATTAAATTAAAATTTAATGCAAGTTCTTTAATAGGTTTTTCAAAATCTTTGTCTAATATACTTAACAGTGTTTTAAGTTGAGTTTCATTATAACTTAGATAGGATTCTAGTTTTTTTCTTTTTGCCGAAGTATTTGTTAAAATACCCTTTGCTAAAGACCCCCGAGCAAACACACTTATATTATGTTCTTTTAACTGATCAAGTAGATTATATTCAGGTCTTCTATCAAGTAAGCTATATTGCATCATCACAACGTCTATATTAGACAGCTCAATAAATTTATTAATGACATTGGGCCGAATTGAGGAGAGGCCATAGGACCTGATTAAACCATCCTTTTTTAGGTATTCAAAAGCATCAATCGTTTCTTCAGTATTATCTTCTTTAGTTCCGCCATGTAATAAGTAAAAATCTAGATAGTCAGTCTTTAGTCTTGATAAGCTTGATTTCAAAGCATTAATTATATAGTCTCTAGATGGGTTCCAAGTAACTTTTTTTGTTTGAACATCAAATTGGTTTCCTACTTTAGAAGTTAAAATAATGTCTTCACGTTTTTGTTTAATCGAACGACTAATCATCGCTTCATTTAATCCAAACTGGTATAAGTCGGCTGTATCTAAATGATTAATCCCATTACTTAAAGCATAGTCAATTATCTTATTGCTTTTCATATTCTCACTATCTAAGCTCATACAACCTAGAGTCATTTCAGAGACAAGAATTCCGGAGTTCCCTACTTCATTTAATATAATTATCATCACCTCTGTTTATTATATTAAATCTTAACTTTAGTAACTTCAATATAAAAGGAGCATTTAGATGAAAAAGTTTGAAGAAAAAACGCTTAGTACGAATAAAATATTTGCTGGAAAAATTATAGATTTGCAAGTAGATAAAGTCAGTTTACCTAACGGAGAAACAAGTAAGAGAGAATTAATTAAGCATCCTGGTGCCGTAGCTGTTATTGCTTTAAATTCAGCAAAAGAATTAATTTTAGTAGAACAATATAGAAAGCCTTTAGAATTAAGTATTTTAGAAATCCCTGCTGGTAAAATTGAACCAAATGAAAAACCAGAAAAAACTGCGTTAAGAGAGTTAGAAGAAGAAACAGGATATACAACAAAAGAATTAAGGTATATCACGTCATTTTATACATCACCTGGATTCGCAGATGAAATTATACATATATATTATACAGATCAATTAGAACAACTAAAAGAACCAGTTATAGGTGATGCAGATGAATTTGTTGAAGTACATAAATTATCCGGGGAACAAATTAAACAAGCTCTAAGTTCTCAAGCTATATATGATGCGAAAACAATCTATGCAATTCAATATTTAGAAATTAAGGGAATTTTTTAACTAAATTATCAGAGTTTTATTATTAACATAAACCCAATTAATAATAAGTCTAAATAAGAATGTAAATAAATCTCCAGTTTAAAATGATTATTCTTTGACAGTAGAATAAGGTCTGCTTATAATTAAGAAGGATGGAGGCGAATGAATGTGAAACAACGTATAGAAAGAATAAAAAAACAATTGCATTCTAAAGGTTATAAGCTAACTCCACAAAGAGAAGCGACATTAACTGTACTTTTAGAAAGAGAAGAAGACCATTTAAGTGCAGAAGAAGTTTTTTTACTTGTTAAAGAAAAAGCGCCTGACATTGGGCTGGCTACTGTATATAGAACACTTGAACTTTTATCAGAGTTACAAGTGGTTGATAAAATAAATTTTGGAGACGGTGTGTCTCGATATGATTTAAGAAAAGAAGGCATGGATCACTTCCATCACCATTTAGTTTGCATGGAATGTGGTGCAGTAGAAGAAATAATAGAAGATTTACTCATAGACATTGAAAAAAAGGTAGAAGATGAATGGAATTTTGAAGTAAAAGACCATCGCTTAACTTTTCATGGAATTTGTGAAAAGTGTCAAAAAATTGCTAAAAATGATAAATAAGTATTCAAACCTTTCTAAATTAAGAAAGGTTTTTTATTTTACTTGATTTAATGATAAAATTAAAGGTATTCAGATTATCACATAAAAAAGCCTTTGACATGCCACACTATTTTTTAGACTATCCAAATAAAATAACAAGAGAGAAAAGAGGTATTAATATGCTTACTGATTCATTAGAAGAATTCTTACATTACTTAAGAATAGAAAGAGGTTTAGCAAAAAATACACTCATATCTTATGAAAGAGATCTAACAACATATATAAAATTTTTACAAGAAGAAATTGAAATTAAAAAATGGAATGATGTAAGCCGCAATGATATCTTAAAGTTTTTACATCATTTAAATGATAGTGGAAAGTCAACGGCTAGTATTACAAGGATGACATCTACTTTAAGGAGTTTTCATCAACAACTTATCCGTGAAAAAGAAGTAGACCATGACGCGACTTTACATATTGATACGCCAAAGAAAACACGTATTTTACCAGAAATAATTTCAACAGAGGAAATTGACTTATTATTAAATTTAGAAATTACTGATGCTTTAAGTATGAGGAATAAGGCAATGATTGAATTAATGTATGCAACAGGTATTAGAGTATCTGAGATGATAGGATTAAAAGTAACCGACCTACATTTAACCATGGGGTTTGTCAGATGTCTCGGTAAGGGAGAAAAAGAACGAATCATTCCTTTAGGAGATGTCGCTTCAGAAGTCGTTGATGAATATCTACATGACGCGAGACCAGAAATAATTAAAAAAAATCAAAATGAGTCACATTTATTCGTAAATCATCATGGACGTCCTTTAACAAGGCAAGGATTCTGGAAAATTTTAAATAAGTTAGCTAGTGATGTGGGATTGAAAAAGAAAATCACACCACATATGTTAAGACATTCATTTGCAACTCATTTATTAGAAAACGGAGCAGATTTAAGAGCAGTCCAAGAAATGCTAGGCCATGCTGACATTTCTACTACACAAATATATACACATGTTACTAAACTGAGATTAAAAGATATTTATGACCAATTTCATCCACGAGCATAAAAAATTGGAGGTTATTATGAAAAAGTTTAAACGTATATTTTTAATAGTTTTAGATTCAGTCGGTATAGGAGAAGCACCAGATGCAGATGAATATAATGACATAGGCGCACATACTTTAGGACATATAGCAGAAAAAATGGAGGGCATACATTTACCACATTTAGAGTCATTCGGCCTTAGTAATATTGAATTGATTAAAGGTGTCAAAAAAGTAAACTACCCTAAAGCTTATATTACAAAAATGCAAGAAGCTTCAATTGGTAAAGATACAATGACAGGCCATTGGGAATTAATGGGCTTAAATATTAAAAAACCGTTTCAAGTTTTTCCAAATGGTTTTCCTGCTGATTTAATAAATGAACTCGAAAAAAAGACAAATCGTTTAGTGATTGGAAATACTGTTGCTTCAGGTACAGAGATTATTACTGAACTCGGCGAAGAACATCTTAAAACTGGTGCAATAATTGTCTATACTTCGGCTGACTCAGTTCTTCAAATTGCCGCTCATGAAGATGTTGTCCCTTTAGAGGAACTTTATGCTATATGTGAAACAGCAAGGGAATTAACCCTCCAAGATAAGTGGAAAGTAGGGCGTGTAATTGCCAGACCCTTTATAGGAGAAGTGGGTAATTTTGTTCGAACAAGTAATCGCCATGATTATGCATTGAAGCCGTTTAGTCCGACAGTATTAAATTACCTGAAAGAAGATCAATTAGATGTTATTAGCTTGGGGAAAATAGAAGACATTTTTGACGGTGAAGGCATCACTGAAAGCTACCGGACAGTAAGTAATGATGATGGCATGGCCAAATTAAAAAAAATGGTAGAAAAAGATTTTACAGGTCTTTGTTTTTTAAATTTAGTTGATTTTGATGCACTTTATGGACATAGGAGAAACCCTTTAGGTTATGGAGAAGCATTAGAAGTATTTGATAAGCAACTTGGCAAGCTAATTCCTTTATTAAAAAAGGATGATTTATTATTAATCACAGCCGATCATGGAAATGATCCAACCTTTAAAGGGACAGATCACACAAGAGAATATGTACCGTTATTTGCTTATCATAAACAAATTACTGAAGGTGGACTAATTGAAGAAAGAAAGACGTTTGCGGATGTTGGTGCGACAATTTCTGGTAACTTTAATGTAAAGTCGCCGGATTATGGGACGAGTTTTTTATCAAAAATTAAGTGAGGTAAACGATGAGAATATATGACATTATTAAGAAAAAACGAGATAATTATAGTTTAAATGAAACAGAAATTAATTATGTTATTACTAATTATGTTGAAAACAATATTCCAGATTATCAAATAAGTGCTTTATTAATGGCAATTTATTTTAATGGCATGACTGTTGAAGAAAGTTCTATGTTAACGATGGCGATGGTAAATAGCGGTGAAAGAATTGATTTAAGTGCTATTTCAGGAATAAAAGTAGATAAGCATTCAACAGGTGGTGTAGGTGATACGACAACGATTATCCTAGCACCACTTGTTGCTTCAGTCGGTGTAGCTGTTGCAAAAATGAGTGGTCGAGGCTTAGGGCACACTGGTGGTACGCTTGATAAATTAGAATCAATCCCAGGCTTTAATATCGAAATAACAAACGATAAATTTATCAATCTTGTTAATAAAGCTAATCTAGCAGTTATTGGACAATCAGATAACCTTGCGCCTGCTGATAAATTATTATATAGTTTAAGAGATGTTACAGCGACAGTAGATTCAATCCCGTTAATTGCTAGTTCAATTATGAGTAAAAAAATTGCTTCAGGCGCAGATCGACTTGTTTTAGATGTTAAAACAGGTAGAGGTGCTTTTATGGAAAATATTGATGATGCTAAAAAGTTAGCAAACCTAATGGTTGAAATTGGGAATAATGTTGGTATTAAAACAATCGCAACTATTTCAAGTATGGAAGAACCACTTGGGTATGCGATCGGTAATGCACTTGAAGTAAAAGAAGCAATTTTAACCTTACAAGGTAAAGGCCCAAAAGATTTAACAGAATTATGTTTAAATCTAGGTAGCCAGATGGTACTTTTAGCAGAAAAAGCAGCAAATTTACAAGAAGCACGTCAACTGCTCGAAGCAAATTTGAAAAACGGTAAAGCATTATCTAAATTCCAAACATTTATCAAAAACCAATCAGGGGATGAATCAGTTATTGCTGAACCACATAAACTAGTTAGAGCGAAAAACCAATATGAATTACTAGCTTTAAAAACAGGTTATATCAAAGAGATTAATGCAAATCAGATTGGAAATGCAGCAATGTTACTTGGTGCTGGTCGACAAAACAAAGACTCAATAATTAATTTAGCAGTAGGTATTGTTTTACATAAAAAAGTAGGCGATTTTGTAAATGTTGATGAATCAATTTTAACAATCCATTCTGACGACGAAAATATTGAACAAGTTAAATCTCTTCTATTAAATAATATAATTATATCAGAAGAAAAAGTTGAGCGTTTGCCATTAATATATGAAATAATCTAGTTAATTAAAAATAAATAATAAATTGACATGGAGGCTAGTATGGTTATTGAAAATCATCCTCATAAAGTAAATAAAAAAAACCATCTCACGATAGGTGGATTGGATACAGTAGAAATTGCTAAGGAATATGGAACTCCTTTATATGTTTATGATGTGGAACTAGTGAGAAAAAATGCACGTATGTATGTTGATGCGTTTAAACAAGCAGGTGTAAAAGCACAAGTAGCATATGCGAGTAAGGCGTTTTCTTCAATCGCAATTTTAGAAGTGATCAATCAAGAGAATTTAAGTTTGGATATCGTTTCAGAAGGCGAATTATATACAGCTATAAAAGCAGGATTCCCACCAGAAAAAATTCATTTTCATGGAAACAATAAAAACCGTAAAGAACTAGAAGCGGCAATTGATGCTAATATAGGTTGTATTATTATAGATAATTTTGATGAAATTAATTTATTAGAAACCATTTTAAAAGAAAAGAATAGAGAAATAGATGTTCTTATTAGAATTACGCCAGGAATCGAATCAGAAACGCATAAATTTATTATGACGGGGAATGAAGATTCTAAATTTGGTTTTAATCTTCAAAATGGGCAAGCGGATCAAGTTTTTGAAATCCTCAAAAATCATCCTACAATTCATCTAATAGGAGTACATAGTCATATCGGTTCACAAATTTTTTCTGAAGAAAGTTTTTTATTGGCAGTAGAAGCATTATTTAATTTAATCGAACAATGGTTTGAAAGAGATGAATTTATTCCTAAAGTGATGAATTTTGGGGGTGGGTTTGGAATTAGGTATACAAAAGAAGACACACCTATTCCTTATAATAAATATGTGGAAGCTATTGTTAAAGCAACAAAAGAAAAAACTTTAGAAATAGGTATTCCAATGCCCGAAATTTGGATTGAGCCGGGTAGATCGATTGTCGGTGAAGCAGGTATATCACTTTATCAAGTAGGCTCTCAAAAGACAATTGAAGGTGTAAGAAAGTATATTTCAGTTGACGGTGGTATGAATGATAATATACGTCCAGCCCTCTATGACGCTAAATATGAAGCAGTTTTAGCTAACCGAGTTCAAGCTGAAGAAAAAGAAGAAGTGTCGATTGCCGGTAAATGTTGTGAATCAGGTGATATGCTTATTTGGGATTTATATTTACCAAAAAGTTATCCAGGTGATTATTTAGCAATGTTTTCTACAGGAGCATACGGTTATTCAATGGCAAGTAATTATAATCGTTTTAGTAAACCGGCAGTTGTTTTTGTTGAAAAAGGAGAATCTCATTTAGTTATAAGAAGAGAATCAAATGAAGATATTATTAAAAATGATTTATCTTATCTAGAGTGAGTACTTTACTTTTACTTATAGAAAAAATAGCGTAATATGAGTATATAAATTAATATTGGGGAGATAATAATATGCAAAAAGGTTATTTTGAATTAGAAAATGGTAATAAAATTGAATTTGAATTATATGAAGAAGAAGCACCAAATACAGTAAAAAACTTTGTAGATTTAATTAATGATAATTTCTATGATGGTTTAACGTTTCACCGTGTAATTCCAGGTTTCGTTAGTCAAGGTGGTTGTCCAAACGGAACAGGTACAAGTGGAAGCGGAAAAACAATTAAATGTGAAACAGAAGGAAATCCTCATAAACATGAAGAAGGGTCACTTTCAATGGCACATGCTGGTAAAGATACGGGAAGTTCTCAATTCTTTATTGTACATGAACCACAACCCCATTTAGATGGTGTTCATACTGTTTTCGGAAAAGTAACTTCAGGTATTGAACATGCAAAAGCAATGTCTAATGGTGATGTAATGAAAGAAGTAAGAATCACAGAATAAAGAGATATTTTTAATTAGGATGTGAAAAATGATTGTAAATATTATTATACTCATCTTAATTATTGTACCTATAAGTCTTTTAGTTCATGAACTCGGTCATCTTTTTGGCGCACAATGCCTTAAAGCTGATCGAGTTATTATTTCAATAGGTACAGGTAAAAAAATCAAAAGATTTACTATGAGGCAAATGACATTGGATATATATTTTTTAATTATGTTTCATGCTCACACGCATAGCGAGCGTAATCCGAATTTTAGTAATAAAGAATTTGCCTTTATTACTGCAATGGGGCCTCTATTTAGTTTGATTTTTACAATCTTTTTTGGCGTATTATTATTTGTGTTCAATACAGACGTTATTATTTACTTTTTTTTATTTAATCTATGGTTAACAATCACAAATTTAATACCTTTTAAATTTAAAAATCAAATGTCGGATGGTTATCTAATACTTACTTTGTTAAAGTAATTTATAATTACAATATAAAGTATTAAGTATAGAGTTAAGACTATAAAAATTACGATACACAATCGCGAGGGGTTTTTTATGCTTATACGTTATAAAAGTAATCAAGAAAAAATTGCTATGGGACTTTTGTCTTTTATGCCAGAAGAAAAAGATGTGAAAGTTTTACAAGAAACAATGAGTTCATATAAGAACAAAGAAAATTGGCATCTTTATTTATTAAAAGAATCTGATGACTTTGTTGGTGCTATAGGAGTAAGATTGACTGATGATATGACAGCAGTCATTCAACATATATCTGTGAATCCGTCTTTTAGAAAAAAAGGAAAAGCACGTAAAATGATTCAAGAAATTTCTTTAATGTATAAGAAAGATTATAAGTTATGTTCAAATGAAGATACATTTGAACTAATTAATAAATGTAATAATATGATTAATTATGAACTAGCAGATAAAACCAGACCTTAAGTGTCTGGTTTTATCTATTTATATACATAATACAACTTAATATATGGTAAAATTAAAGATAATAATTGTTTTATGTATAAAGGAGATAATTATGAATCAAGTTTACGAAGTAAAGACAGATGTTTTTGAGGGGCCTCTTGATTTATTGCTTCATTTAATTAAACAATTAGAAATAGATATATATGATATCCCAATGACAGAAATTACAAATCAATATATGCAGTTCATCAAAAAGATGAAAAATATACAGCTTGATATTGCAAGTGAATATTTAGTTATGGCAGCTACATTACTTGCGATAAAAAGCGATATGTTATTGCCTAAGAAAGAAATTAGTCATGAAGATGAATATATGGAGGACCCACGTGAAGAGTTAATAGAACGTTTGATAGAATATCGCAAATATAAAGATATCGCTGACCAATTAAAAGACAAAGAAATTGAAGATAATCGTGTATACACAAGAGCGCCGATTATTTTTAAAGAAATATTAAATAAACCACAAATAACTAAAGGTAATATTTCAATTTATGAAATGGTCTCAGCTTTAGAAACTGTTTTATTAAGACATAAATGGCATGAACCACTAGATACAAAAATTGACCGAAAAGAAATTTCTATTGAAAAAAGTATGATATATATTACAGATTACTTAAATCTTCATCCAAAACAAGTGAAATTTAGTGAATTGTTTCAAATACCAGATAAATTATATATAGTCACAACATTTATGGCTATCCTTGAACTTATGAAACAAAACCAAATTACCTGTTTACAAGATGAACAATTTAGCGATATTTATGTAAGTTTAATGGGGGAAAGTTATGAGTGAACTTAATTTGAAAGCCGTTTTAGAAGGTTTATTATTTTCTTCAGGCCATGAGGGAATAACGGTTAAACAAATAAGCGATGTATTAGAAATTACACCGTCTGACGTTAATTATTTAATTGAAGAGCTTTCTTTTGATTATGAATATGCTAATCGAGGTATAAAAATATCTGAATCACAAAACAAGTATTATTTAACAACTAAACCTGAACATAATATTTATTACAAACGAATGTTAGAATCGCCAAATCAAGCCAAGCTATCACAAGCAGCTCTCGAAACACTAGCTATTATAGCATATAATCAACCAATCACACGTGTAGAAATTGAAGAAATTAGGGGTGTTAACAGTGATCGTGCTGTACAAACTTTAGTTGCACGCTCTTTAATTGAGGAAAAAGGAAAGAAAGATTCGGTTGGTAAGCCTATTTTATTTGGAACATCAATTGACTTTTTAACATTTTTTGGATTGAGCAACATTGAAGATTTACCACAATTACCTGAAGATGTAAATCAGCAAATAATCGAGAAAGAAGCAGATTTGTTTCTGCAAACTAAAGATAAAACTAATTAAATTAACTTATAACTCAATACAGACACATTTGTTAGTAAAAACTATGTAAAAAGAATCTTTAATTGGACTGTATTGAAATCTAATTGATATACTATATAGGATTATTAGTGTTTTAGTAATACTATGTTTAAGAAAAAAGAAAAGGTGATTATATGTCAGATTCATTAGAAAGAGTACAAAAAATTATCGCGCAAAGTGGTTTAACATCTAGAAGAAAAGCTGAAGATTTAATTACTGAGGGCAGAGTCCAAGTTAATCAAGAAACAATCACAGAACTTGGTACAAAGGTTTCCCCGAAAGATGAAGTTTCTGTAGATGGTTTACCTTTATATAAAGAGAAATTAGTCTACTTTCTTTTATACAAGCCACGCGGTGTAATTTCAAGCGTTAACGATGATAAAGATCGTGAAGTTGTAACAGACCTTTTAGCGGATGTAGAAGAACGTGTATTTCCAATAGGTCGTTTGGATTATAATACTTCGGGTGCTTTATTATTAACAAATGACGGTGATTTTGCAAACTTACTAATGCATCCTCGTTACGAAATGGAAAAAATATATGTAGCTAGATTAGAAGGTATTCCTACAACAAGTCAATTAGAACAATTAAAAACGGGTGTTTATGATGATGGCGATAAGTTGACAGCTGTTAGTCATCGCGTGTTATCAGTTGATAGGAAAAAAAATATCATGATTCTTGAAATTAAATTACAAGAAGGAAAAAACAGACATATTCATAGAATGATGGAAGGTATTGGTTTCCCTGTTGCTAAGTTAAAGCGAGAGAAATTCAGTTTTATAACACTCGATGGATTACAACCAGGCCAACACCGTCATCTAACTTTTAAAGAAGTTAAAGAATTAACTGAGTTAGCTAAAGAGAATAATAATTGATAACTCATTAAAATATATTATCTTTTAAGAGGTGAATTTTTTGGGCTTAGGAAAGGTTAGAGAAAAGAAAAAGAATAAAATGAGAAACCGTTATATATATAGAGCGTCAATCCTAGCTGTTTTAGTAGCAGCAGTTGTTTATGCACTTGTTACGAATTTAACAGGTGAAAAAGATACGAAATATGAAATAGGAGATCAAGCTCCTAATTTTGAACTTATACAAGTAAATCATAATAATGAAAATGAAAAAATAAAATTAAGTGAATTAGAAGGAAAAGGCGTCATGCTTAATTTTTGGGGTACTTGGTGTCCGCCATGTAGAGACGAAATGCCTTATATGGAAGATTTATATCCTGAATATAAAGAAAAAGGGATTGAAATTGTTGCAGTGAACCTTGACCAAAGTAAATTAAAAATAGAGCAATTCATTAATGAATTCGATTTAACTTTTCCAGTACCACATGATGTTAGAGATGAAGTAAGAGAATTATATGGCGTTGGACCACTTCCTAGTACAATTTTTATCAGTCCTGATGGCGTAATTAATGACATTGTAATAGGTGGTTTAACATTAGATCGATTAGAAGCACACTTAAAGGAAATTCAACCTAAGTAAGAAATTGTGAGGGATTTAAATTGGATAAAATAAAATGTGAATGTGGTCATATTAACCCAGAAGGAACAGTCCTATGTGAGGCTTGTGGTAAACCTGTGGAAGGCAACCAACATATGGAAGGGAATGACAGTCATAAATTACTAAACATGCGTTATGACGGAAGTGCCAGAAGATCATTAACATATAATCGAAGAATCATCGATCGCATTTGGACTTTTTTCTCGTCTGTAAAAGTTGGTATTTGGTTAATTGCCCTTACCTTAATTGCTAGTATTATTGGTACAATATTTCCACAAGCAATGTACATACCTGCAGACGCACCTAACCGAGACCCAGCAGTTTTCTATGAAGACTACTATGGCATTTTTGGTAAAATTTATTATCAATTAGGCTTTCATGAAATGTATGATGCATGGTGGTATATTTTATTAATCGCTTTAATAGGTATTTCTTTAGTTATCTGTAGTTTAGATCGGTTTATACCTTTGCGTCGTGCCTTAAAAATGCAGAAGCCAAACCGTCATGAAAAGTTTTTATCAAGGCAACGTTTATATAGTAAAAGTGAAGATATCACAGAAGAAGAAAAGCAGAAAATTGTCGAATCTCTAAAAAAGCAACGTTATAAAATTACCGAAGAAGACGGGCATATTTTAGCTGAAAAAGGTAGATTTTCAAGATGGGGTCCTTATGTAAACCACATCGGTTTGATTATTATATTATTGGCAGCAATATTTAGAATAACTCCTTTCTTTTATTTAGATGAATACGTTTGGGTACGTGAAGGTGAAGAAATAGTCATACCAGGCACTAATAATGAATATTATATTGAGAATAAAAAATTCACTTTAGATCTTTACGATAAAGATGACCCGCGTTATAAAGAGGCAATTGAAAAAGCTGGAGAAGTACACAAAGGTTATAAAACTGATTTGGTCATCTCTAAAGTTAAAGATGATGCAGTAGTTGGTTCAGCTGATGAATTAGAAGTGGTAAAACATGATCAAGTTGAAATGAATAAACCAGTTAAGTTTGATGGTTACACATTATACCAATCTGGTTATCAAGAAAATGAATTTAAAACAATGTATTTTGAAATAGCTAAAGCAGACGATGAAAATCAAGAAGCTTTAGGTGAAATAGAAATTGATTTACAAAATCCTGAAAAGTCATATGAATTAGATAATGGTGTTCGTGTACAATTAGATCAGTATTATCCAGATTACGTAATTGAAGATGGAGAACCAACGACAAAAACAAAGTATCCTAGAAATCCTGCTTTTGTCTTTAGTGTTTACCCACCAGATAGTGATGAAGGAGAACTAAGTTTCTTAGGTATTGGACAGAATATTGATCCTACAGGAGAAAACGAATATGTATTGAATATGAACACGATGCCAGAAACTCTATATGTTAGTGGAATAACTGTTAGAAGAGACTATACTTTACCACTGTTCTTTATTGGAGCAGCTATCTTTATGATTGGTGTCATACAAGGGATGTATTGGCAACACCGTCGTATTTGGTTAAACCCAAATAAAGGTAACTTATTAATAGCAGCACATACTAATAAAAACTGGTTCAGTATTAAAAAAGAAATAGAAAAAGCAATTGAAGGAACAAATGTAGAGATGGTTGAAGATCAACAAGAGTTAGAAAAATAAATGAATAAAAGGAGTGTCTTTAATTGACTAGTATAATGAGTACAAGTATTTTCACATTTTATGTCATCTCGATTGTGCTTTATTTAATAGCAACATTATTTTTTGGAGCAACAGTGAGAGATAAAAACAAAGCTGGGAAAACTAAAAAAAGCAATGCTGGAAAAATTGGAATTACATTAACTATTATTGGTTTTTCTACACATATTATTTACTTTATTTTACGATGGATAGCAAGTGGACATGCACCAGTAAGTAATATGTTTGAATTTGTTACATTCTTAGGAATGAGTATAGTGTTTGCGTTTATTATCCTTTACTTTATTTATAAGTTAAATATTTTAGGATTATTCGCATTACCAATTGCTTTAATGATACTTGCCTATGCGAGTATGTTCCCAACGGATATATCACCATTAGTACCATCATTACAAAGCCCATGGTTATATATTCATGTGACAACAGTATCTTTAGCGCAAGGGATTTTAGCGATAAGTTTTGTAGCAGGACTAATTTATTTACTTGCTACAATTAATCAAACAATCAGAAGCAAGAAAACGTTTTGGTTAGAAGCAATTATGTTTAGTATTTTCTTAGTGTTTGGTTTTGTCATTGCATCAAGTGGCTTTAACTTTACAAACTACGAAGTACAATATGAGTATACTGAAGATGTTCAAGGACAACAGCAGTTATTAACTGCTGAATACCATATGCCGCCTATAGTAGGTGTTCAAGCCGATAAAAATCCAACTACATTAACACCTGATAAAATGGAACCGTTAATGAACACACCAGGTTGGATGAAAGGTGTAGATTCTGCTCGTAAGTTAAATAGCGTTATTTGGTCATTTATAGTAGGTGGAGCTCTTTACTTAATTACTCGATTAGCTCTACGTAAACGTGTTAGTGCTTGGATTCAGCCTTTCTTAAGAAATATAAACACAGATTTAGTCGATGAAGTAACCTATCGTTCAGTAGCAATCGGTTTCCCAGTCTTTACATTAGGAGGACTAATTTTTGCCTCAATTTGGGCCCAAATTGCTTGGGATAGATTCTGGGGTTGGGATCCAAAAGAGGTATGGGCATTAATTACATTCCTGTTTTATGCTGTATTCCTTCATTTACGTTTATCGCGGGGGTGGCACGGCGAAAAATCAGCATGGCTAGCAGTAATCGGCTTTGTAATTATTATGTTTAATATTATCGTCGTTAACTTAGTGCTTGCTGGTCTTCATTCATACGCATAAATATAAGAAAAAACATGGCAGAATTATCTTGTCATGTTTTTTCTTATACATTTGTTAACATATCGTTTATACTTATTTATAGATGTTTAAGGGAGGCTACACTAAATGAACGAGACAAAGACAATTTTAGTGGTTGATGATGAAGAAAGAATTAGACGTTTAATTAGAATGTATTTGGAGAGAGATGAATTTATAGTTGAAGAAGCTGAAAATGGAGAAATCGCTTTAGAAATGGCTCTTAAAAAAGACTATGATGTCATTTTATTAGATGTTATGATGCCTGTTATGGATGGTTTAGAAATGTGTGAGTATTTACGTGAGGAAAAAAATACTCCTGTTATTATGTTAACTGCTAAAGGGGAAGAGTCTAATCGTGTCCAAGGTTTTGAAGTAGGGGTAGATGATTATATAGTAAAACCATTTAGTCCACGTGAAGTTGTTCTACGAGTGAAAGCTGTCTTACGTCGAACTCATAATTTAAATGTAGGAAACAATAACCAAGCAAGTAACCTTATCGTTTTCCCACACTTAACTATCGATTTGGATGCTTATCGTGTTACAGCTAAGAATAAAGAGATCAATTTAACGCCTAAAGAATATGAGCTTCTTGTCTTTTTATCACAATTTCCTGATAAAGTTTTTAAACGTGAAGATTTATTAAAAGAAGTTTGGGAATATGAATTCTTTGGTGATTTAAGAACAGTAGATACACATGTAAAACGTTTGAGAGAGAAGTTAACAAATGTTTCTAAAGAAGCTGCTCAAATGATAGTTACTGTTTGGGGTGTAGGATATAAACTTGAAGTAGATGATGACTAATGTTTTGGCGTAGCGTTGTTGGAAAACTAGTAATAACTATTTTATTACTAGTTTCTTTTGTCTTGTTTATTTTAACTATTTTATTATTACAATTTTTTGAGAGTTTTCATATTCAAGAAGCTGAAAAGACAATGATGCAATCTGCATCTAAAATTGCATTGCTTATAGAAGAACATGACGATAAATCAACAATTATGGAGATGACAAATGTTGTAAAAGATTCTTCTACAAGAGTAGTTGTCTATCATAAAGACGGAAGTATGTGGGAATCACAAACGTCTAATGATAAATTAGTGAACTTAGGAAATTTGCTTCCAGATAAAGATTCAGATTTACAAAAAGTTATTTCAGCACATAAGAATGTCACAAAGCAAACCGAAATAGAAGATGAAACTGAAGTGATTGTGGTTGCCACACCTGTTGAAAATAAAGAAATTGGTGTCGTTGTTTATCAAACACTCGATGTTGTTAATCAGACTAGAGCACAGACGACTAAATTAATTTTTGTTGCTGCAGGGATAGCTATTATACTTACAATTATTTTTGCTGTCTTTTTATCAACAAGAATAACCGCTCCTTTAATCAAAATGCGTGAAGCTGCTTTTGATTTAGCTCGAGGTGAATTTAATACAAAAGTACCTATTTTAACACATGATGAAATTGGAGAATTAGCTATTGCGTTTAATCGAATGGGTAGACAATTAAAATTTCATATTAATGCTTTAAATCAAGAAAAAGAACAATTATCTAGTATTGTGAATTCAATGGCAGATGGTGTCATTACGTTAAACCGTCATGGAGATATGATTGTAACAAATCCGCCTTCTGAGCAATTCATCCAAGATTTATATTTTGAGAAGAATATAAATACAGACTTAGATAATCAACAACTACCAGACGTTTTGGATGAATTGTTACAAAAGGTTATTCGTGGTGAAAAAGAAGCTATATATGAAATTAGTTTACAGGGACGCGACTGGGTTATGATTATGACTCCTTTATACGATAAAACTTTTGTAAGAGGTGCTGTAGCTGTTATGCGTGATATGACTGAAGAAAGACAACTAGATAAGTTACGTACAGACTTTATTGCAAATGTATCGCATGAATTAAGAACACCAATCGCACTCATGCAAGGTTACAGTGAAGCAATTGTAGATGATATTGCAGATTCAAAAGAAGAAAAAAATGAGCTGGCTCAAATTATTCATGATGAATCTTTAAGGATGAGTCGTTTAGTGAATGAGTTACTTGATATTGGTAGAATGGAAGCAGGCCATATTGAATTGCATAAACAGGAAATTGATATTAAACCTTTTATAGAAAAAATCTATCGTAAATTTATTGGTATTTCTGAAGAACAAAAAATCACACTAGAATTAATTGAAAAAATAAAAGACCCTATTGCAATTTTTGATGCTGACCGAATAGAACAAGTGTTCACAAATTTAATAGATAATGCGATTAGCCATACTGACGAGGGTGGACTCATTAATGTGAAAGTTACTAATACAAGTGAGCATCTCCATGTCGAAATAGAAGATAATGGTTCAGGTATACCAAAAGAGGATTTATCATTTATATTCGAACGTTTTTATAAAGCAGATAAATCAAGAACAAGAACGGATAAGAAAAAAGGCACTGGCCTTGGTTTAGCTATAACTAAACATATTGTCTCAGCTCATCAAGGTACTATATCAGTTAAAAGTAAAGAGGGTATTGGAACGACTTTCAGTTTTAAAATTCCGAAAATTGATTCCTCAAATAATTAAAACTAAAAAATCACATCTTTTACATGAGTAAATGTAAAGGATGTGATTTATTTTATTTAAAAACCATTGCCGCTTCTACAGCTTTTTGCCAACCGCTATATAATTTATCACGCTCACTTATTTCCATAGAGGGTTCGAATGTTTCATCAATTTTCCAATGATTAGTTATTTCATCTTTGTTTTTCCAAAATCCAATCGCTAATCCAGCGAGATAAGCTGAACCAAGTGCAGTTGTTTCATTTGTTATAGGTCTTTCTACAGGCACCTGTAATAAATCACTTTGGAATTGCATTAATACATCATTACTTACAGCACCACCATCAACACGCAGTTTTTTTAAAGAGATTTCTGAATCCTTTTCCATCGCGTCTAAGACATCTTTTGTTTGATAAGCAAGTGATTCAAGTGTTGCACGAATAAAATGTTCTTTAGTTGTACCTCTCGTTAAGCCGAAAATAGATCCGCGCACATCACTATCCCAATATGGCGCACCTAAACCGACAAACGCTGGTACAACGTATACTCCTTCAGTAGATTCAACACGCCTTGCATATTCTTCACTTTCTGGTGAATATCTAAACATTCTTAAACCATCTCGTAACCATTGTATAGCTGAACCTGCGACAAAAATGCTACCTTCTAATGCGTATTCTACTTTACCATCTAGTCCCCAAGCAATTGTAGTAAGCAGTCCATTTTTTGATTTAACAGGCGTTTCACCAGTGTTCATCAACATGAAACAACCAGTTCCATATGTATTTTTAACCATGCCTTCTTCAAAACATGCTTGCCCGAATAAAGCTGCTTGCTGATCTCCTGCAATGCCTGCAATTGGAACGGAATGACCAAAAAATAAATCTGGATGAGTTTCAGTATAAATATGAGAAGAAGGCTTAACATCTGGCAACATTGATTTAGGAACAGTTAAAATTTCAAGAAGTTCTTCATCCCATGTTAAATCATATATATTATACATTAAAGTCCGTGAGGCATTAGTATAATCAGTAACATGTTTTTTTCCATTCGATAATTTCCAAATGAGCCAAGTATCGATTGTCCCAAAAATAAGTTCACCTTTCTCAGCACGCATGCGAGCTCCTTCGACATTATCTAATATCCATTTTACTTTCGTGCCAGAGAAGTAAGGATCAATTAACAATCCTGTTTTGTTTCTAAATATAGATTCATATCCATTTTCATTTAAATCATTACAAATAGTATCTGATTGACGTGATTGCCAGACAATTGCATTATAAATAGGTTCGCCAGTATTTTTATCCCAGACAACAGTTGTTTCTCGTTGATTTGTAATTCCTATACCTTCAATTTGTTCAGCTTCAATATTTTGTTGAGAGAGTACGCCCGCAATTACTCCTAAAACAGAACTCCAAATTTCATTAGCGTCATGTTCAACCCAACCTGGATTAGGAAAGTATTGTTTGAATTCTTGTTGTGCACTATATTTTACTGTTCCTGTTTTATCAAAAAGAATTGCTCGTGAACTTGTTGTTCCTTGATCAATAGATAGAATAAATTTTTCAGTCATTTAAGTTTCCTCCTGTGGAACGTTCATAACGTTTTTTTGCTTAGCTAATTTTAATCGAGTCAGTGAAAATAGCCCAAAAGTAAGTGCTAATAACAACCAAAATCCAATTGAATTAATCTTTAAATAAAATTGCTTATAAAATAACGCGGCTAAAATCGCGCCAAATATAGGTCCAATAATAGGTACCCAACTATAAGACCAATTAGACTTACCCTTGTTAGGGATAGGTAAAATGAAATGGGCAATGCGTGGCCCTAAATCTCGCGCAGGATTAATAGCATATCCTGTAGGCCCTCCTAAAGATAAACCTATTGCTAAAATAAGTACACCAACAACAATGGGATTTAATCCTTCTGTAAATTCATTGGTGCCGATGAATAATAAACCTAAAACTAAAATAAATGTACCAATAATTTCAGTAATTAAATTGGCTAAAGGGTTTTTAATTGCTGGTATAGTAGCGAATACAGCTAATTTAGTCGTGGGGTCATCAGTTTTATAAAAATGAGCTATATAGCCATAAAATACAATAATAGCTCCTAAAATTGCGCCAATAACTTGAGCAATAATGTATTTTGGTACTTCAGACCAGGGAAAATCGCCAACTACTGCAAAACCAAGTGTAACAGCAGGATTTAAATGAGCACCACTTATTTCACCTACAGCATATATCCCCATTGTAACACCTAAGCCCCAACCAATAGTAATTACAATCCAATCGCTTCCTTCTGCTTTTGAATCTTTTAGAACAACACCTGCGACAACACCAACACCTAAAATAATTAAAATCATTGTACCAATCAACTCTGCTGCGAATAAAGACATTAAATTCCTCCATATCTATCTCGTAAACGAAAAAAACCCACATGTATGCTATAAAATAGTATACATGTGGGTCTCAATCACTCATCCACTAAAAAATTAACTTGAATTGATTTGAATACAATCAAATTACAAAGTCAATTTATACTTATTTAATATGCCATAGATTTTCATTTGAAGTTGTTACGGCTCGTGCTCCAGCGTCTAAAGCTAATTTTACATGTTTTTCACTTCTAATTAATCCACCACTTATTATCGGAATCTTCGTTTTATCAAATACTTCTTGAATGATTTCAGGGATTATGCCTGGCAGAATTTCAATATAATCTGGCTGTGTACGTTCAATTAATGAATAGCTTTTATCTAATGCAATCGAATCTAATAGAAACATTCTCTGGACAGCAATAATTTTTTTACTTTTAGCTTTTAAAATCATATTCGAACGAGTTGAGACAATCCCATCTGGCTTAATGTCATGTACTAAAAAATCTGCAGCATAATCGTCTGTTTTTAACCCATGAATCAAGTCAGCGTGAATTATAATTTTTTTATTATGTTTTTTAGCTTCATTTCTAATCATCGCTAAGTGACTTATATGGACATCCAACAAAACAAATGTTTCAAAAGGACTACTAAGAATTTTTTCTAATCGATTTATATTACGCAGAGCAGGCAAGATCTTTTGATTTTCAAAAACCATGGTATAAACCCCTCCATTAGATTACTTTTTTACATGTGTAGCAATGAATATTTCATGATTAAGTTCATCTTCATAAACTCGCGTGGTTGTATCTGTCCAATTTAATTCTTTTTGCATAAGCTTGATAACTTGGTCTTTATAATTTTTAACTTGTTGAATATTAAAGAGTAAGTTTGAGTTTCTTCTCATAAAGAAATCAATAGGTGTGATTGCCATTTCATAATTTATTGCATATTTTAGTTGTGCGTAAAGCGCTGTTGGTATGTCAGTTGGGTTTTCTTTAATATAATCATGCAATAAATTAATATTAGAACCATACATTTTAGCTAACATTAATGCATCATTTTCAGACAGACCTAGCTCGATTAATGTTTGGGAACTTGTTTCAAGGTAATTTTTCAGGTTTTTTGAACCACCTATATGTCCACCAGAAATGGGTAAATGAATTGTTTTACTTTTTGAAAAAGCAATATTGTTCTTTTCTTTTAAAGATTTTGTAACTTTATTAACGACTGTTTCAGCCATTTTACGGTATCCTGTTAATTTACCACCAGCAATAGTAAGTAAGCCAGTATCAGACTCCCAAATTTCATCTTTTCTTGAAATCTCAGAAGGATTCTTGCCATCTTCATGGATAAGTGGTCTAACGCCAGCCCAACTTGATTCAATATGTGTTTCATTTAGCTTTAAATCTGGGAAAATATATTCTATCGCATCTAGAATATAATCGCGGTCACTTTGAGTGAGCATTAAATCATTCGGATCGCCTTCATATTCTGTATCTGTCGTCCCTACATAAGTTTTATTATCACGAGGAATAGCAAAAACCATTCGTTTATCTGGTGTATCAAAGTAAACCGACTGTTTTAAAGGAAAGTCTGTTTGACTAAACACAAGATGGGCACCTTTTGATAATTGTAGATGTTTATTTTTATTTGAATGGTCAATATTTCTTATGGTATCGACCCAAGGTCCAGTTGCATTAACAATTGATTTTGCCTTAATATTAAAAACTTCATCATTTAATAAATCTTTAGCCTGCACACCTGTAATAGTTTTATTATGGTAGTTAAAGTCAATTGCTTGGACGTAATTGGTCACTTTAGCACCAAATTTAGCTGCTTCTTTGATAACTTCAAGTGTTAGTCTTGCGTCATCTGTTCGGTATTCTACATAAAGACCGCCACCGCGTAAACCATTATTCTTAATAAAAGGAACTTTATTTAGCACTTCTTCAGTCGTAATCATCGTACGTTGTTCTGACTTTTTTACTCTTGCTAGTGTATCATACACTTTTAAACCGAAAGAAGTTGATAAAGGTCCAAAAGTGCCACTTTTAAAGAAAGGAAGAAGCATATGCTCAGGTGTTGTGACATGCGGCCCATTTTCATAAACGATTGCACGTTCTTGACCTAATGAAGCAACTTCTCTAATTTCAAATTGCTTTAAATAACGTAGACCACCATGCACTAGTTTTGTAGACCTGCTAGAAGTCCCATGAGCATAGTCACCCATTTCTATTAAACAAACACTCAAGCCTCGTGTAATCGCGTCTAAAGCAATACCAGCACCTGTTATACCTCCTCCTATAATTAATAAATCATATTCGTTATTTTTCATATGTTCAATTGATTCAACTCTTGTATGATGTGATAAATATTCCATTTAATAAACCTCCCTAATTGTATAAAAAAAGACCTCACAAATAAAACTGTAAAAACAGTTTCACTGCAAGGTCTCTCTTGTCCTCAACCAAATCTTATTAACTTACCTTTAGTTTATCATAATTTATTAGTATAGTAAATATTGAAGTTGTTAAAGTATGTGTCAACTTTTCCTCGATAAGCTATTCATAGCTATATTTAGAGAAGTCACTTTATGTACATGACGGACTTTAGTATTTAAGTAATGCTTTTTAATAGCCTTCCTACAGCACTTGAGTGTGCTGAGTAAAGGCTAATTGATCCTTGGCGACTGTTATTCGCATGTTTTGTTTGTTTAAAATAATGAGATTTGTGAACTGTCTTTTTTATTTCACGCTGTTTTCTTTTACTTCTTTTTTGTTGCTCCAAATAAACTTCCCTTAACGTTCCGTTAAGGATACCTTGTTTTACTTTAACCATTGCTTCAGCACCCACAAGACTCCAATGCATCCCACGTTTTTTCATACGAAATGAAATATACCTTTGCCTGGATTCAATACAACCAAGTGACCTAGCATCTTTAGGGGCATTTTTAATTATTTTTCGCCAATCAAAAATACGATCCCAATGATTCAAAATATAAGTTCGGAATACTGAAAGCTTTTTTATTTCTTTTGGTTTTTCTAATGTACTCTCAAATGTATCTGTCCACAAAACAAATGT
>DATGTX010000109.1:0-19926 GCA_035301645.1 Pseudogracilibacillus sp.
TGCTTTCCTTGTTGGTAAGCTGAAAGACTTTTTAGTATTTCTTTTCCGTACATTTTTACACTCCTATTCTTCTGTTAAGTCAGGTCTTAGTTTAATTGCTTCATTTTGAAATATATGTTCTATTTCTTTTTGACTTTTTGAAGTATTAATTGTCATCATGACACGAATACAAAAGTCTAAGCTATTTGGCACATCAATTTCTTGCATACACATAACAGGTACGTAAGTCCACCCGTCTAGTTCTCGAATACCTTTTGCTGGAAAACTTGCATTTAAATCTGCTGTAACAGAAAAGAAGATATGCGAAATATCTTCTGGTTTAATATCATTTGCCTTAACCATTTCGCTTACAACTTTTTCTGTCGCTAATGTTATTTCTTCCTCAGTATTTTGTAATACTGTGGTTGCACCCCTAACTCCTCTGATCATAGATTTTTCAACTCCTTTATAAATTCAGCTAAATAATCAATTAAAAAATCATCAGATACTTCTTGAGTGTGTGGTTTACCAATATCTTTCAATAAGATCATTTGGATAACTTGGTTTGTCGTTTTTTTATCTGACTTCATTCTTTTAACTAGTTTATCAGTTTCCATTTCTGGAATATTAAGAGGATAATTATTCATTTTTAGCCAATTGACATAAGCATCAATTGGTAACTTAATTTTATACTTGGCATTACTTAGCTTAAGAGCAAATATTATACCAATTGCAACTGCTTCACCATGAGTGATTTCACCGTAACCAAGTTCTGATTCTATTGCATGACTAAGTGTGTGGCCAAAATTAAGATATTTTCTAACATTTGATTCTTTTTCATCTGCTTCAACTATGCCTGCTTTTACTTTAATTCCTTGATAAAGATGTTTACTTAACTGATCATCAGTTAAATCAGTTAACTTTGTTTCTAATAACTCATTAAGAAAATTTTCACCAGATATAAAAGCTTCTTTAATTAATTCAGCATAGCCTGATCTTAATTCTGCTGTATTTAAAGTTTTCAATGTATCGATATCATAAATAACTGCTTTTGGTGGATAGAAGGCACCAATCATATTCTTACCAAGTTCATGATTTATTGCTACTTTTCCACCGACACTACTATCATGTGCTAACACAGTTGTGGGTATTTGTATAAAGTCGATTCCTCGCATATAAGTGGCGGCTACAAATCCTGTAATATCACCAACCACTCCTCCGCCTAATGCGATTAAAAGCGAATTTCTATCTAGTCCTACTTCTAGAGCTTTGGTTTGAATTTTATAATAGTTATCAATCGACTTTTCTGCTTCCCCACTCGGTAATACATAAGTAAATACTTTTTTTGAATCAAAAGCAGCTTTTACATCACTTAAATAAAGTGGCTCAATAACTTCATCAGTGATAATCATAATTGAAGAATATGAATTTGGCAGTAATTCATTAATCTGGAAACGAGTTCCATGACCAATCGTTACGTTATAATCATGGGAAGATGTTTTAACGTTTAATATTTCCATTTAAAAGTTCCTTAATTCTTCTCTATAAGCATCTAATGCTTTTTTAAGTTCAGGGAACTGGTTACTTTGAAACTCTTCTGTAATTTCCTTAGCTAATTCAAAAGCAACAACATGTTCCATAACAACAGATGCAGCTGGGACAGCACAAGAGTCTGAACGTTCAATACTTGCACTAAATACTTCTTTAGATTCGATATCTACACTTTTTAATGGTTTGTAAAGCGTAGGGATTGGTTTCATAACACCTTTAATAACAAGCGGCATACCTGTTGTCATTCCACCTTCAAATCCACCTAATCTGTTTGTACGACGTGAAAATCCATCTGTTTCATTCCAAATAATTTCATCATGCACTTCACTACCATTTTTGCGTGCTGCTTCAAAGCCCATTCCTATTTCTGCACCTTTAAAAGCATTGATACTCATAACTGCAGCTGCAAGTTTACTATCAAGCTTACGATCGTAATGAACATAAGAACCCATACCAGCAGGCATCCCTTCAACATAAACTTCACAAACGCCACCAATAGAATCTCCATCTGCTTTAGCTTGATCTATAGCATCCATCATTGTTTGTTCTACATCCTTATCTAATACACGAACAGGAGATTCCTCAGAATTTATTCTACGTTCTTCTATAGTCAACTCTTCTATCTCTTTTGCTTTAATCCCGCCAATTTCTTTTACGTAGCCAACTACGTTGATACCTAATTCTTTGAGCATGATTTTTGCCACCGCTCCTGCAGCTACACGTGCTGTCGTTTCTCTAGCTGATGAACGTTCTAATACATTACGCATGTCTCTGTGACCGTATCTCATAGCTCCGTTTAAATCGGCATGCCCTGGACGTGGACGAGACACAACACGTCTAATCTTAGTATCTTCTTCAATTGGGTCTTCCCCCATAATGTCTTCCCAATGTTTAAAGTCATCATTATTTACAACAAGTGAGATAGGTGAACCTAAAGTGTATCCATGTCTTACCCCACTCGTAATTTCAACCAAGTCTTTTTCAATCTGCATACGACGACCTCGTCCGTGACCTTTTTGCCTTCTTAATAAAGACTCATCAATATCTTTTTTTAATAAAGGCATATTAGCTGGTACACCTTCAACAATTGTCGTAATTTTTTTACCATGAGATTCTCCAGATGTTAAATAGCGCAAAATTATTCCTCCTATTGAAAATTATTTATTATGTATGTTTATTTTATTTTTGTAGTTGTAGTGTCAAGATAATCGAAATTTTCAGATATATGTATTAAAAGTTGAATAGTTTATATTAGAAAACCTCTGTCAAAAATAACAGAGGCTAAATTGATTAATATATCCAAGCATCATCTTGTTTGTCATATGAAGTTAGTTCTGATTCATTGAAAAACAAGTTGATTTCTCTTTCTGCACTTTCTGGTGAATCTGAACCATGAATGATATTTTTTGCAACTGTTACAGCAAAATCACCTCTGATTGAACCAGGGTTTGCTTCTGCTGGATTTGTTTCACCAATCATTAAACGTGAAGTTGAAATAACATTCTCACCTTCCCATACCATTGCAAAGACAGGTCCTGAAGTAATAAAATCAACCAATTCACCGAAAAATGGGCGTTCTTTATGCTCTCCGTAATGAGTTTCTGCTAATTCTGTTGGTATACTCATTAACTTTGCACCAACTAATTTAAATCCTTTGTTCTCAAGGCGTTGAACAACTTCTCCAATAAGACCTCTTTGAACACCATCTGGTTTAACCATTATAAATGACTTTTGCATTATACTTGCTCCTCTACAATTTATATATTTGAAAGTACTATATACCTTCTAAATATTATCAAATTTCAATTGATATTACAATTATATTAAAATTTTCGTTTACCAATAACTTGTGCAATGACTTTTAATGTTTGTTTAACTTTGTTATCAGGTAAATTATTTAATGAATTTAACGCTTTATTTAAATAACGATTACTTAATTCATATGCTTGCTCAATTGCGTTAGTTTGTTTTAAATAATCAATTACTTCAGCTAACTCATCTTGATTGATGTTTTTTTGATCTCTAAATAAATGTTCGATTTTCGTTTTAAATATTGAATCTTTCATAGCATAAAAAACAGGCAGAGTAATGTGACCTTGTTCTAGGTCGCTCCCTGTTGGTTTACCTAGTTCTTTTTCAGTTGCAGTGAAATCTAAAATATCATCTATTATTTGAAAAGACATACCAATATAATAGCCATATTCATAAAGCTTATTTGCTTCATATTCACTTGTTCCTGCAGAGATAGCTCCTAATTTGCAACTAGTTGCTATTAATAAAGCTGTTTTTCTTTTTATGCGTCGTAAATAATTCCAAATTTCTTGATCAAGCACATAACGATCTTTAATTTGAGCTATTTCGCCTTCAACAACTTCAACAAGCGTTTTTGATAAAACTTTATGTACTTCTGGCTTTTTAACTAAAGTAATTGTTTCTAATGCTCTTGCTAAAATATAATCGCCTGTATACATAGCAACCCTGTCACCATAGATATATTTGACAGTAGGTTTGCCTCTTCTAAGTTCAGAATTATCAACAACATCATCATGAACGAGCGTTGCCATATGTATTAATTCAAGAGCAACTGCTACCGTTTCAATGTCTTGGTTTTTATAATCACCAAATTGTGCAGATAAAAGAACAAATACAGGTCTTATCCGCTTACCACCAGCTTTAAGTAATTGTGTAGAAGCTTCTCTTAAAATTGGATGTTCAGCTTGAACAACACCATTTAAATTATTCTCTATTCTTTTTAAATCTTTTCTTAAAAAACCATAAATATTCGCTAATTTCATATGATTCACCTTTTTGTATCATTCATAAAAATTATTTTTTTGCTTTGTGCATTGCTGCTACACCGCCAGTATAACTTTTAATTTCGACATTGCTAAATCCTGCTTCATTAAATAACTTTGCTAATTCTTTTTTATCTGGAAAGTCTTTGGCAGATTCATGCAACCATGCATATTCTTTATAGCTTTTTGCAAATAACTTTCCAAACAAGGGCATGATAAATTTAAAATAAAAATAATATATTTGACGAAAACCTATTAATGTTGGTTGTGATGTTTCAAGACAAACAACAACTCCTCCAGGTTTGACTACACGATACATTTCTTTTAATACTGTTAAATAATCTGGAACATTTCGTAGCCCAAAACCTATTGTAACATAATCGAAAGAATTTGATTCAAAAGGAAGTTTCATTGCATTGCCTTGGATAAAATCTAGTTGTTTAAGATGCGCTTTCTCATTTTTTTCAATTGCAATACTAAGCATGTTTTTACTAAAGTCTAAGCCTGTCACATGTCCAGTTTCTCCAACTTCTTCAGCTAATGAGAATGCCCAGTCACCTGTTCCAGTACAAACATCCAATGCTTTAGAGCCTTCGTCTATTTTCATTTTTCTCATAACGTCTTTCCGCCAAGATTTATGTCTGTTAAATGATATAATCGAATTCATTGAATCATATTTATCAGAGATTGTTTCAAATACACTATGAACTCTCTTTTCTTTTGAAGGACCATTCATTTTATTAGCCTTCTTCCACTTGTGATATATTTGTTTTAATAGAATTAAGTGTGTGTCTATAAATATAATTAGAATAATTGCTGGATAGTTCTTTAACACTTGAATCTAATTCTATTTTCAAATCATTGATTTGCATTTCTATCTTTTCTTCTTTTGTATAAGCTGAGTTATTAAACCCTTTTTGTTGATAATAATTATATAAAATAGATTCTTTATCTGCTTGTTCACTTATTAAACGGTTTAACATTAAAAGTTTTTCAATCATAGGAATTAATTCGTATTTACCATATAATTTCGCAATTTCTGTAAACAAATGAGTTTCGCTAATTAAAAATGCCTTATACATTTCTTTTTCAGAGTTGTTATTAATATATTGTAAATTCATTTTTGCTTCATTAATTTTTTTTATGCTTGCTGCAAGTAATCTAATCATTTCAATATCTTCAAGTTCTGAAAGAAGATAATAATATAGCCCGCTATAATAATCACCAACAAGAACAGTTAATTGTTTATCAGTTTCCTTATTATAATCTTCATTTTTTTTCAAATCATGCGTTTTAAGTGCAATATCGATTAACATAACAATGACTATATAATCTTGTTTCTGACTTCGAGACATAGATGTATTTTGATAGATTTCATTTAACACAAATAGTTTATCATGGTCAATAATAGGTTTATCAAGCTGATTTTTTATAAATGAATGTGTTGTTTTTTTTCTGACTTGTTTTTCCAAGTCAGCTAATTCTACACTTATAGAATTCACGTTAACCACCTATGTCCTTTCGTCCTTCTTTTACAATTAGTATAGCATAATTTATCTATGATTACTCTTTAGATACTTACTAAATTTTTAATTATATAAACATTTTATTATTTTATATAATTAAAAAAAGGGTACGTCATAAACGCACCCTTTTAGCTCTATGTATACTTATTTTCTAACTGCATCTCTTAGAGCTTTACCAGCTTTAAATGCTGGAACTTTGCTTGCTGGAATTTCAATTTCTTCACCAGTTTGTGGATTACGTCCTTTACGAGCTGCACGATCGCGCACCTCAAAAGTTCCAAATCCAATAATTTGTACTCTTTCACTTTCACCTAGTGTATCCATGACAGTTTCAAATACAGCATCTACTGCTTTACCAGCGTCTTTTTTAGAAAGGTCACTTGATTCAGCTACTGCACTAATTAATTCTGTTTTGTTCATGAATATTCACCTCCTCTTATTTATATAATTTGCTAAAATGCAAATTATACGAAATACTAAATTTAAACACCAAGAAATGAATTTCAATGATGATAAGCCCTATACTATACGACTTTTGATAATAATTCAACATAAATATCACTTTTTTTTAAAAAAAGTAATTTTATTGATTAATATACTCAATTATCTCGTTATCATATGGTTTATAAGCCTTTTATTGGTAAAAAAACTCTCATTTAAATATAGGTTCATTATTTTCTACTTTATACGGTAATGAATAAACAGGAACAAAAGGTGAAACTTCATGATAAATGTATCTAATATCCTCATTATCTTTAAAATCAACATCGTTCTCTTCCATAATTGTCATAAAGTCGTTGCGATAATCAATAAAGACTTGCCCATCTGTGTTCATAATGAAAGGCAATTTATTTTGGGTATAAGGACTTATAACATATTGATCTTCTTTATATTTAAGTTTTTCAAAATTGATTGTAAATAGTCCCTTTTCAACTTCTTCACCATATGGCGGATAAAGATTTTTCGATCGGTAAATGTCTAACTTCACATTAATATCTCTAATTTTTTCAGATAACTGTAAATCAATTAATTTAACTTCAGGGTTATCTTCAGCATTAATGATTGTATATGAATAAATACCACCATTTTCATAGGCGTTGCCTGGTATTTCAGATAGAAAACCACCTTCTGTTAATTTGGAAAAATCAATCGAATATTTCTCATATATATCAACATCCGCTTCTTTCGTTTTGATAGGTAATAATCCACCTGAATCTTTAACGAATTCTTCGACTGCATTTTGTACAGTTAATAACTGATCTTCGTTTGGAATTTTATTCTTGCTTAATTCATCTTGTGGGTACATACAACCTGAAAGTACCATTATCAATATAAATCCTAATAATCCTTTTGTATATATGTTTCTTGGCATATTAAATTACCACTCCTTATCCAGTCGGCCCACTTATCACTACATAAAAAACTATTAAAGCACCTATAATTAATGAGATATACGCTAAAAAGGAAACAATACCACCTAGAACACCTGATAATTTTTTTCTACTTAAAGTTATTAGTCCTAATGCTAGAATTAGTAAAGCTATCCCTACGAAAGAAATAATCTCTTTAATTTCTGCTGCAGACATTAAATCACTCCTAAACTAAAGCATTTAATTATTATTATAACTATCTAACTCATCTTTTTTGTCACGTGTCATTAATTTTTCAACAATTTCTTTCGGGTCTGCATCATTATACAACACTTCATATAAAGCATGGGTAATTGGCATGTCAACATTCTCTTGAATAGAAAAAAGATGAGCTGCTTTTGTTGTTCTCACGCCTTCAACCACCATTCCCATCTCTTTTAAGACAGTGTCTAAAGTATGACCTTTACCTATTAAATTTCCTGCACGCCAATTACGGCTATGCTTACTTGTTGACGTGACAATTAAATCACCCATGCCGGATAATCCAATAAATGATAATGGATTAGCTCCTAAACTTACGCCTAGTCGCGTTATCTCAGCTAAACCACGCGTAATCAATGCTGCTTTAGCATTATCACCAAATTTTAAACCATCAGACATTCCTGCACCAAGTGCAATGATGTTTTTTAGAGCTCCTCCTAACTCAACTCCTATAACATCATCGCTCGAGTATACTCTAAAGCGATCGTTGAAAAATAAGTGTTGAGCTGTTTCTGCATGTTTAATATTATTACTTGCCACTGTTACCGTTGTTGGAAGTCTCAAGCCTACTTCTTCAGCATGGCTTGGGCCAGATAACACTACAATATCTTCACGTTTAATTGTTGTAAGTTCCTCGCCAATAATTTCTGAAATACGTTTAGAACTTTCTGGCTCAATTCCTTTAGTTGCATGAATGATTAAGAGATCTTTATTTATTAATGGATTAATCATTTTTGACACTTCACGAATTGCAGAAGAAGGGACGACGATTAATACTGCATCAACATCTGCAATCGCCTTTTTGATGTCTGAATATCCTGTAATATTTTCAGGTAAATCTACATCTAAATATTTTTTATTATGATGCGTTTTATTAATCTCCTCTGCTTGCTCTGTCCGATGAGACCATAATCTTACTTCATGGTTATTGTCAGCTAAAACAATACTTAATGCTGTTCCCCAACTTCCAGCTCCTAGTACAGCTATCTTTGACATATCTCTTCCTCCAATTAACTTCTTTTTCTAGCAATAATATGAATAGGCGTTCCAATAAACCCAAATGCACTTCGTAATTGATTTTCTAAAAAGCGTTTATAAGAAAAATGCATTATTTCTGGTTCATTGACAAACACTACAAAACTTGGTGGTTGAACTGCGACTTGAGTCGTATATAATACTTTTAGTCGTTTACCTTTAACAGTTGGTGTCGGATTAACTGCTAAAGCATCCATTATTACATCATTTAAAACGTTAGTTGCCACACGTTTTGTATGACTTTCACTTACCAATTTAATTACAGGAATAAGTCTTTGTACACGTTTTTTTGTTTTAGCTGATAAAAATACAATCGGTGCGTAATGTAGATACTGGAATTCATTTCTTAAGTCTTCTTCAAATTCTTTCATACTCTTCTTTTCAATATCTACTGTATCCCATTTATTAACTACGAGGACGATTGCTCTTCCTGCTTCATGGGCGTAACCAGCTATTTTTTTATCTTGTTCGCGAATCCCAGTTTCAGCATCAATTAATACAAGGACAACATCCGATCTGTCTATCGCTTTTAATGCTCGTAAGACGCTATACTTTTCTATTGATTCATAGACTTTTCCACGTTTTCTAATTCCTGCCGTATCAATAATCATAAAGTCTTGGTCGTCTTTATTAAAAGGCGTATCAACTGCTTCCCGCGTTGTTCCTTCTACATTACTTACAATAACACGATCTTCGTTCAAAATTGCATTAACTAATGAAGATTTCCCTACATTTGGCCGACCAATCAGACTAAAGTAAATTGTATCTTCATCTTTATCAGACTCGCTTTCTTTAGGAAAACGATTAATTACTTCATCTAATAAATCGCCTATCCCAATTCCATGTGAACCAGAGATTGGGTAAGGTTCACCAAATCCTAAAGAATAAAATTCGTAAACTAATTCCCTAACTTCGGGATTATCTACTTTATTAACCGCAAGAACGACAGGTTTTTTTGATCTGTATAATAAGTTAGCGACTTCTTCATCTGGTCCTGTAATACCATCTCTAGCATTGACAAGGAATATAATAACATCCGCTTCCTGAATTGCTATTTCTGCTTGGTTTCTAATTTTGGTTAAAAGTGGTTCATCTGTCATTTCAATACCACCTGTATCAATGACATTAAAAACTTTAGTTAACCATTCTGCCTCAGCGTATATTCTATCTCTTGTAACACCTGGTTTATCTTCGACAATTGAAATACGTTCGCCTACTAATCGGTTAAATATCGTAGACTTTCCAACGTTAGGTCTTCCTACAATTGCTACTGTTGCTTTTCCCATAAAGGTGCACCCTTTTCTATTTATAATTTTCTATGCATCTATTTTACCAAATATTATAACTCTCTACAATTTTGAATCTGACTATTAAACATTAAAAAGCTTTTCCTTTTCACGGGAAAAGCTTTTTAAGTATTTTTATTTATATTTATCTAGCTTATCACCAATAAGGTCACCTAACTGAAAGCCAGAACCTTCTTCTTCTTTTTGATAATTTAAAATGTCTTTTTGTTCAGCATCTGCTGCAATTGCTTTAATGCTTAATGAAATTCTTTGATCAGCTTCATTAACACTTAAAACCTTAACTTCTAACTCTTGACCTACAGTTAATTCTTCGTTCGGTGTTTCAATATGACGATCAGCAATTTCTGAAATATGCACTAAACCTTCGACACCGTCTTCGATTTCTAAGAATGCACCGAAATCAACAAGTCTTTTTACTACCGCTTTAACAACATCGCCTTCTTGAATGCGTTCTGAAATGTTTTCCCACGGGCCTGCAAGTGTATTTTTGTGTGATAGTGAGATTCTTTCACTCTCAGGGTCTACTGATAATACTTCTACTTTAATTGTATCTCCTTCAGAAACAATATCAGTTACTTTATCAACATGCGCATGTGCTAGTTCAGAAATGTGAACAAGTCCATCTACACCACCGATGTCTACAAAAGCACCAAAGTTAGTGATTCTTTGTACTTTTCCATCAATCACTTGGCCTTTTTTTAATGACTGTAATAAAGCTTGTTTGTCTTTATTAGCTTCAAGTTCTAAAACAGCTCGGTGTGATAAAATTAATCTATTTTGTTCTTGATCTAAATCGACAATTTTAACTTCTAAATTTTTGTTTAAATAATCAGAGAAGTCTTCTACAAAATGAGTTTCTACGAGTGATGCTGGGATGAAACCTCTTAAACCAACATCAACTACTAACCCACCTTTAACAACTTCTTTTACTTCTGTTTCAAAAATTTCACCGTTTTCGTATTTTTCAGTTAAAACTTCCCAAGATTTGTCTGCATCTACCGCTTTTTTAGAAAGAATTATCTCGTCTTCTTCTACTTTAGTAACTTTTAATGTTAATTCTTGTCCTTCTTCAACAACCTCATTTGGTGTGTCTATGTGAAGGTGAGATAGCTCGCTAATTGGTATAATACCTTCTGTTTTAAATCCTATATCTACGAAAACTTGTTTTTCTGAAATACTTACTATTTTACCTTCAACAATATCGCCAACGTTAAATTCCTTATTTGCTTCTTCCATGTCAAATTCCTCCTACGCTAATTTAAATCTTAATAAATCGATCATTAAATATCTTTACTTCTATAGTATAACATGAAATTGATTCACTTATAACTTATCTTGTACTTTCTTATGGTTTTTCACTAGTTTTATAACTTCTTCTACGACTTCTTCAATACTTAAAGAAGTTGTATCAATAGAAATAGCATCCTCAGCTCGAATTAAAGGAGATTCTTTTCTCGTTTCATCGCGATGATCGCGTTCACTAATTTCTTGTTCTAAAGCCTCTAAATTAGATTCAAAACCGTTACTTAAATTTTCATTATGCCTTCTCTCGGCTCTTTCGCTAACTGATGCAATTAAAAATACTTTAACTTCTGCATTTGGAAGTACCGTTGTTCCGATATCCCGTCCATCCATAACAATTGAATGGTTTTGAGCTAATAATTGCTGTCTTTCAACTAAGTCTGTTCTTATTTTAGCTAATTGTGCAATATAAGAAACTGATTGAGAAACTTTTGTCTCTCTAATCTCTTTTGTAACATCACAATCATCTAAAAAAACTAATTGACCCTCTTCTGAAGCTTTAAATTCAATTTTTGTCTCTTTTAAGAGCTCTGTAATTAAAAGTTCATTATCTAATTCTATATTTTCTTTAAGTACTTTTAATGTGAGTGCTCTATACATAGCTCCAGTATCAATATACACGTAATTTAATTCGTCTGCAATTAATTTAGCAACAGTACTTTTACCTGCTGCTGCTGGTCCATCAATAGCAATCCTAATGATTTCTTTAGTCGTCAATTTTTATCCCTCTAATTCTCTTCTTTATCTAAATAAATACTTGAAGCTATCTTTTCACCATGGTGTCTTCCATTTTCAATAAATGTTTCGTTTCCATTAAATCCTGAAACAATGACACCTGCAACATATAAGTTATGAATATTTGTTTCAAAAGTTTCTGGGTCAAAATGAGGTCGGCCTGATTTTAAGTCAACTTTAATATCCAAACTTTTTAAGAATTCAATTTGTGGATGATAGCCAGTCATCGCAAAAACAAAGTCAATTGGTTCTTTTATCACTTCATTATTAACTTCATAAAAAATCGCTTGTTTATCTATTTCAATCATTTCAGCATTAAAAACCAGCTTGATCTTATTATGATTAACTAAGGATTCAAATTCAGGCAGTATCCAAGGTTTAATACTTTTAGAATAACCAGGTCCTCTATAAATAACAGTGACTTCAGCATTTGCATGGTACAACTCTAGTGCTGTATCAATCGATGAATTCTTTCCACCTATGACGGCAACCTTTTGATTAAAGTATGGATGAGCTTCCTTAAAATAATGACTCACATGCTCAAGATTGCCCCCTGGAATATTTAATAAATTAGGTTGATCATGATAACCAGTTGCTAAGATTAAGTACTTTGTTTGATATATATTTTCTTCTCCGAATTGATTAACTGTTTTAACAATAAACTCATCGTTTTCTTTGAATGCTTGATTGACAGTTTCATAAGCATTGA
The DNA here is from genome assembly GCA_035301645.1 of Pseudogracilibacillus sp. Lineage (GTDB taxonomy): Bacteria > Bacillota > Bacilli > Bacillales > Amphibacillaceae > Pseudogracilibacillus. The sequence goes on from DATGTX010000109.1 coordinate 12,571, forward strand.
TTCTTAAATCATTTCGCTTTGCTACTTCTCGGTAATATGCCAATGCTTCATTACGTACTGGTTTATGTTTTGCTGAAATGAATGGCATATTACCAATTTCTAATTTAGAACTCGAACTAAAGAATGTTTGATGGGTTGGATAAGAATGAATTGTATCAACAACATTTCCTTTTTCTATAATCAAAGGATTAATATCACGTTTTTTTAACTCTAATGCAGCTGACATTCCACATGGACCACATCCAATAATAATTGCTTCTTCAAAAATCATTAAAATCTTCCTTTATTTTATAATAAGAAAGCCCTCTATCTAATGATTGATTAAATAGAGGAAACAAATTTATACCCAACCACGATAACGTGAAGCTTCAGCCATTTTACGGACTCCGACCATATGAGACGCTAAACGCATATCAACTTTCCGAGTTTGTGATGTGTTATAAATAATATTAAAAGCATTAGTTATAATTTCTTTTAATTTATCTTCAACTTTCTTTTCAGACCAGTAATGTCCTTGATTATTTTGAACCCACTCAAAGTAAGTCACTACAACTCCACCTGAAGAGGCAAGAATATCAGGTACTAATAAAATACCACGATCATTCAATATTTTAGTTGCTTCCATAGTTGTGGGACGACTAGCCGCTTCAACAATGATGCTTGCTTTAATTTTCTTTGCGTTTTCTTCATTGATTTGGTTTTGAACAGCCGCTGGTACTAGAATATCACAATCAACTTCAAGTAACTCGTTATTTGTAAGCGTGTTTTTAAATAATGTCGTTACGGTACCGAAGCTATCTCTTCTATCTAATAAATAGTCAATATCTAACCCTTCTGCATCATATAATGCACCATAAGCATCAGAAATACCTACAATTTTTGCTCCAGCTTCATGAAGAAACTTTGCTAAGTAACTCCCTGCATTGCCAAAGCCTTGAACGACAACCTTAGCCCCTTCAATTTCCATGTCTCTAATCTTCATTGCTTCTTCAATACAAATGGTTACACCTTTTGCTGTCGCGGATTCTCTACCTAAAGATCCACCTAGAACATTTGGTTTTCCTGTAATAAATCCAGGATTTTCATTTTTATTTAAATAACTATATTCATCCATCATCCAAGCCATTATTTGCGAGTTAGTATAAGTATCTGGCGCTAATATATCTTCACGCGGTCCGATTATTTGATTCAGTGCTCTAACATAACCTCGACTTAGTCCTTCGAGCTCTCTGAATGACATTTCTCTTGGATCACAGATAATTCCACCCTTTGCTCCGCCATAAGGTAAATCAACAATGCCTGCTTTCAAACTCATCCAAATTGCTAGTGAGTTTATATCTGACTCACAAACGTTTGGATGAAATCTAACTCCGCCTTTAGTAGGACCTACTGCGTCATTATGTTGCGCACGATAACCTGTAAAGTACTTCATCGCTCCATCATCCATGCGAACAGGGATACGAACTTTAAAAATTCTTAACGAATCTTTTAAGAGTTCATAAACTTCTTCAGGATAACCTAACTTATCTAATGCTTCTTTTATAATTGAGCGAGTTAATTCTAAACCGTTTTTATTTTCTTTTTTTTCAATGTTTTGAGCTTCACTTTTCGCTGTCATCAGCCTTGCCCCCTATGATTGTCACTGACTGTTATATGTTCTTCATCTAAAAATAATTATACACTTTCCATGTTTTATTGCAATGAATTAAATTATTGCTAACATTAGATTCTAAAGGGTTTTTACAACTTATTTGATAGATAATTGAACAAACTCTTCAATCATTTCTTCATATGTTAAACCTACTTTTTTTGCTGCATCTGGGAACAAACTCGTAGAGGTCATACCTGGTAATGTATTAACTTCCAATATGTAAGGTATATTTTCTTTTGTTAAAATAAAATCAGCTCTTGAATAGGTTTCACACCCTAACACTTGATGTGCCTTAACTGCATATTCCTTTACTCTAGCCGTCATTTCTTCAGATAGGCGTGCTGGGATAATGTGCTCACTTCCACCTTCCGTATATTTAGATTCATAATCATATAAATCATTTTTCGGAATTATTTCAATAATAGGTAAAGCTGTTTCTGCTCCCATCTTTCCTTTTACAGGAACAGTTAACTCAGTCCCTTCAATAAATTGTTCAACAATAGCAAAATCGTTGCTCTCTTTTGCGTTTAATAAAGCTTCTTTAATTTGTTTTTTATCGTTTATAATTGTTAAACCGAGAGTTGATCCCTCACTATTTGGTTTAATGACAAAAGGCAGATCAAAATTAGCATGAATTGAATCTTCCACTTTTTGTAGTCCTTCAGTTTCTTTTAAATTATAAGCAGTACTTTTTGCAATAGGTATACCGTGTAAGCCAAAAATTTGTTTGGCTTTAGACTTATCCATAGCTAGTGCTGAAGCTAATACACCTGAACCCACATATGGAATATCCAACATTTCTAGGATACTTTGTACTTTTCCGTCTTCGCCATATTTACCGTGTAAAGCAATAAATACTAAGTCAACATCTAAATTAATTATTTCTGATAAGTTTTTAGGATCAAAATCAATAGCGACAACATTATGTTTGTTAGCTTTTAAAGCGCGAATAACACCTTCACCTGTATTAATAGACACTTCTCTTTCACCAGACGTTCCACCATATAAGACTGCAATTTCCATATAAATTCTCCTTTAAAATTTAATTTACTTTAATTTAAAAATAAATATATCGTCACCTAAATAATAATAAGCTAGAAAAATAATAACACTAATGATTAATAATACAAAAACAAATCTTGCTATTGGACTGTTAATTTTCATTTTCATCCTTTTAGGTTTTGATTTATGCACGTCACTTCGAGGTGGTAAATTTAATACATCTATAATAGGTTCTGTGTCTTCTTGTTCTTTTGGCTTTTCCGCTTTGCTTACTTCAGCTAATAAAACCTTTAATTCATCTGTTTCTTCAACCATTTCGTTCACCTCTTGTTTTATATTTAATTAAAAGACCTAATATAAAGTCAATTAAAAAATGGGCTGTTATTGTAACATTGAGATTATGAGTTATCTCATACAGATAGCCTATATAAAAACTCATCCCAACAACTGCGACTAACAATACTGGTTTCTTTAAATATCTTATATGAATAAGTGCAAATAATGAACTCGCAAAAACATAACCGTAAGATGATTGAATAACGCCTCTAAATAGTAATTCTTCTGCAATTGCCACAGTAGCAGCAATTATAAATATAGAAAATATTGATTGTCCGCTAAACAATTTCTCATTTATACCACCATCATCTAGGTAGTGCTTAGGTATAAACCCATCTAAAATTATATTTATCAAGACAACTATAATTGCAGGGATAACACCATAATAAAAAATCTCACTCATATTTAACTTAAATAAATTAAACCAGTCAGTAAAAGTATTAAATAAAAATAAACTTAAAATTAAACTCAAACCAAACAAAATGAGTTGTGTATATAAAACTGATTTTTTTAATTCGGCACTGGATAATTGCTTTACAATATCAGCTTGTTTCATAATTCTCACCTATTTGTAAAATTTCGGCTAATTTGGATTGCCAAGTTTGTTCATTTTTTTGTTTTATTGGATACCTATCAGAATACCACTGAGAAACATCGAAATCACACGACGAGCAACAATAAGACAGAGGAGTTTTAAGAGTTGATTGAAAACTTTTATATAATTCAACACGTAAACAATCATCTGTTGATGCCCACTCAACTAATTTCCTTAAATCGTTTTGTTTAATCAGTTCTTGAGACTCATTTTGCTCGATCATTAATTGAATAAATTTAAGCCATTTAGTCTCATTCTTAATGAATTTACCTTCTTTTATCATACCATGATTCTCTAATTGATACTTTAAGTTTTTCCATTGAGTTTCATTTATAGCGAGATGAGTTTCCATATCACGTTCGTTTTTTGATATTTTTTCTAAATTAGATAGATTTCTAAGTACCATGGTCAGTTCCTCTTTTGCCAAAAACTGATTTTCTATAATATTAAGTGGCAAATAAATATCATTCTGACTAAAGTATAAAATACTAACACTTTCTTTCCCGTCACGCCCAGCTCGGCCTATTTCTTGAATATAAGATTCAATTTGTAACGGGAGATGATAATGAATAACGAGTCGAATATCTTTTTTATTTATTCCCATTCCAAAGGCAGTCGTACAACAAATAATATTTAATTGATTATTCATAAATTGCTGTTGAACCATTAATCGATCACTATTTTCTAAGCCACCATGGTAATATGCAACTTCTCTGTTTAAATGTTTAGTTAAGTAAGCTGCTACTTCTTCACTCTTTTTTCTGCTTGAAAAATAAATTAACGTTGGCACATCGTTTTTAGTTAGTAAATCGATTATTTTTTGTTGCTTATCTAATTCATCAGTCACTTTTTCTATATTCATAATTATATTTTCACGATCAATTGGATAAATTACTTCAACGAGATCGGGTCGACTCAGTGCATTTTTAATATCACTTCTTACCGTGTGTGAAGCAGTCGCTGTCAATGCGAGTATGGGTGGATTTTCAAGTAGTTTAATATTATTAATAAGTCGTAAATAATCCGGTCTAAAGTCATAACCCCACTGTGATATACAATGAGCTTCATCTATAACGATTAAGCTTATTTTTATATTTTGTAATGCATTAATTACTTCCCTTGATTGAAAAAGCTCAGGAGAAATATAGAGTAATTTATAAGTTGATATATTATTTAAGATCCTATTTCTTTCTGTCCAATCTACCATGCCATTAAAAGCAGCTACTCTTTTGTAATGTATTGCTTTTAATTCTTTTACCTGGTCAATCATTAAAGACGTTAGCGGTGAAATAACAACAGTTAAACCTGGTAATATTTTGGCAGGTAATTGATAGCATAAAGATTTTCCAGAACCTGTTGGAAGAACACCTAAAACATCCTTACCTTTTAAAATAAGTTCAATAATTTCTTTTTGTCCGGGTTTAAATGATTTGAAGTTTAAATGTTTATCTAATTCAGTTTCTAAATTGATTTTCTTCACCTCATTATTATTAACTATATAACATTGTTGACAAAACTAAACGAATTTGAAAATAGGTAATTTCGTCGCTTATATTGTCTTTTATTTCTTTTAATTTAAAAGTTTTATAAGTTTTTACATAATCCATAATTTCATTTGCTTCACTTGAAGTAACAAAAGCTTCAATATCAAAATTTGAATCGTAAAGTGCTATTTCAATAATATGGTCATAGATGGTATTTAATTTTAAATTTCTTTTGTTGGCAATCTCTTGCAAATTTTTATTCTCGGTAAATAATTGATACGTTTTGGAAGCTGACAAAGTTAGTTTATTCTTTGTTATTAAATCTTCTATTAACATATTCAAAGTATTAAAGCTCTTTAAGTCTGCACTAACTTTAGAAATTATTTGATGATTGATTGAAGTTAATATCAATTCTACTGTATGTTTACTAAGTTCATTTTTAAGTGCTAATTGATCAAGGCTAAGTCCATAGTTATTATAACTTGTTAATCTTTCAACGTACATCATCACATCTTTTGGGGGCAAATTACTTAAAATAAGATTTAATTCTTCATATAAATAAGTTAAGTCTATTTTAACATAACCTTTTCGTTGTCTATATAACTTTTTTATATAATCTTCAGCTTGAACATCCTCAATAATTGGCATATAAATGTAATTTCTTTTATTACTGTTCGTCCAAACTTGGATAAATAGTAGAAGACGTTTATAAAATATTGGGGCAATACTATTATATGCCATTCCAGAAAAGTGTATTCTGCTATAGTTACTTTTATTTAAATAATCGGTACCCTTACTCGTTACTTTATATGTGTCTGTATTATTATTCTTGATTAATTTCTTTTCATTTTTTAAGTTTTGTAAAATCTGTTCGTAGTCTTTTAATGTTAGGCTTTTATAAATACCATAATAGTCAGTTACATTATAGAGATGAGCGTCTTGTACGGTCTGGATCGAGCGCTTCCCTTTTAATAAGTGGTATACTGCATAAAGTGTTCGCTCTTCTTTCATATTAGAATAAATTTTTAAAATCAAATAGTTCATCAATATGAGTCATTCTCCTATCATTAAACTTTTAACAACGTATGTGTAAGATTATCCTCGAGAAGTAAAATTTGTTTTTATAGCAAAAAAAGAGGAGGTCATTTATCATCAATGTATGCTTAGACGGCAAATACATTATAGATAGAGGCCTCCTCATGAATAATATTATAACAAAAATTCATAAATTAATAAAGAATACTGATAATTTAATCGCGTTTGAAGAATCGATCAAGCATTTAATGGAAGAGACTTTTACAAAGTTAGTAAGTGATGCATTCGTTCATATGAACGAACCAACTAAAGAAAAAGCTCAAAAAGAAAATCATAAAGTTGTGCGAAACCATGAAAAACGTACAATCGATTTTTCATTTGGTGCAGTAACATATTATCGAACATCTTTTAAACATAAACAAACGAATAAGACTTTTTATCCGCTGGATAATTTATTAGGTATTCGACCAAATCAACACTATAGCCAGTTTGTAGAAGTTAAAGCTGCTGAATTAGCGAGTGAGAGTGATTATCGTGAAGCAGCTCGGATTTTAGAGGAATGGACACCTGTCACTATTAGTCACACAACAATAGGTGAAATTGTTAAAAGAGTTGGCCAAGCTCAAGCAGAGGCTGATAAATTATTAGTCGATGAATTAGATATAGCAGATCACTTACCAGAAGGTAAGCAGGTTAATTTTTTATATGCCGAAGCAGATGGCGTCTTTGTTCGTGGCACAAATAAAAAGAAGCATCATGAAGTTTATCATGGGATTACTTATGAAGGTTGGGCTAAGAATGGCGAACGGGTTTCGCTTGTCAATCCACGTGTTATGCTAACAACTCAGGGTGTAAATGACTTTTGGAAAGAAGTACAAGCAAGTACAACTTTCAAATATTCCTTAGAAAATACGCAAATTATTACAAATAGCGATGGCGGACCTGGTTATGCAGCTGAACGTTTCGAAGAAGCGTTCTCTCAGTCACATCACACTGTTTTAAATCAATTAGATGATTATCATATCAAACAAGCAATAAATAGAGCCTTCGGCTGGAATAAAAGTGAATTCAAAAATAATATTCAAAGTGCGATTGCAAACAAAGATAAGAACACATTTGTTTTGTGGACAGATACATTTGAGAGTACATTAGAAAAACCAAAAGAAATAAAAAAGCTTTCAGTATTCCGAACTTATATTTTGAATCATTGGGATCGTATTTTTGATTGGCGAAAAATAATTAAAAATGCCCCT
>DATGTX010000110.1:0-13509 GCA_035301645.1 Pseudogracilibacillus sp.
AGAGTATTCTAATTTGCGGCAATCCCTTCGCAAATACAAAAAACATTTTTAATTGTTTAATAAGTCAATCTTAGGGGTATAAAAACCTTAATCTTAATAATAAATTATTAACATGAAAGGAGATGAATTTAGTGGATATGGCCTTGATAATATCCTTATCAACCGCCGTTCTTATTGTAGCAATTTCAATCGCTGTTTCAGTCTTCTTTATAATTAAAACTTTAAAAGCAGCTAAACAAACACTTAATAATATCGCAAATACAGCTGATGATTTTGAAAAACAAACAGAAGGCATAACTTCTGAAACAACCTTACTCTTAGAAAAAACAAACATCTTAGCTGCTGACTTTAACATTAAATCTTCTAAATTAGATAATATGTTTAATGGCTTTGACGAATTAGGTTCCATATTCCAAAAATTAACATTAGCACTAAAACGCTTATCTAATAACATTACACGCGTATCATCCGAAGATATTGAAAGAACCACACAAGCTTTAAAATGGGCAACAGCAGCGTTAAACCTTAGAAAAACGAACAATAGTAAATAAATTTAAAAATTAACGGGGGTGCTTTATTATGATGAATAAGAACAAAATGAACATGAATGAACTTATTAAAGGAACAATTTTTGGGAGTATCGTAGGTTTCTCAGTAGCAATGTTATTTGCTCCAAAGCAAGGAAGCGAATTACGTAGAGATATTAGTGAAAAGTCTAAAGTCGCTTTAGAAAAAGCTGACGATTGGAAAGACACTATTCAAGAAAAAAGCAGTGAATACTCAGACATGGCAATGGCAAAAGGATCTGATTTAATTGATAAAGGTGATGAACTTGGCCAAAAAGTGACACAAGGTATGGATGAATTCTCTAAAGTTGCCGAAGATATCACTGAATTCACACAAGAAACGACGGACAAAACAAAAGAATTATACGATGATGTTTCAGAAAAAGCTAAATTTATAGCAAATGAAGTTACTGAAACTTCTACTGAAATTAAAGACGAAGTTATGGACCATACTCAATCAGTTAAAAAAGATGCAAAATCAATTTCAGAAGACATTAAACAAGATACAAAAGATTTAAAAGACTAATCTAAAAATGAGACAAACGACTCGAAGATCAACGCGCATGATATAAAACCAAACCTAAATAAATAACTCGTATTAAACACAACTCTTTCGCCTAAAATTATCATTTACACGACAAAAAGAACCTTTACTCTAATTAGAATAGGGGCTCTTTTTATTGGACATTAACTTTCTTTTTTAAAAAACGTTTCAAACGCTTCTCGAATGCCATCAGCATGATGCCCTTGTGCTTTATAAAGTAAAGGCATCTCGCGCAAGTTTAAGAGCAATTCTTCCGCATTACCCACAATGACACTTGGGTAACCTAAAGATAACATTTCTAAATCATTCTCTGAATTGCCTGCGACAAGAACATTTTGAATATTAGGATAATAATTATTTAAAGTATAAATTAACGCATTACCCTTACCACTCTCTGATGGTAAGATGTCTAAATCTTTTTGGGAACTATAAATTGTTTTGACAGGTAACTCTTCTTGAGCGAGTTTTTGACACACACTTTTTACATCTTGTTCATTATCCACATTCAAAGAAATACGCTTAGCTAATGGTATATTATCCTGTAGTTCTAAATTTAAATCATTAATCACTTCGAAAATTTTATCAACAGGCCAATTTGAATAAAGTTTATCATGCCAATCGCTATCTTTTTTAAATAAATTAGGCGTAGATTGCGTGTAAATTGAGCAACCTACATCACAAATCAACACATCAGGAATAGGCAGTTGTTCTTTGGTTATTAATTCTTTCGCAGAATCAAAATGCCTTCCCGTTATATATATTAAATTTAAATCAATGGCTTGCTTTTGGAAATATTCAAATAGGTTTTCAAGCGCTAGTTGATTGCCGACAAGCGTATCATCAAGATCAGTTGCTAGGAGATAAGTATTCTGCATCAGACTCAACTAACTCCTTATAGAGCATAATAACTTCATCTGTAATATTGTCCCAATCAAAGTTTGCTAGCGCGTGTTCTCTTCCTTGCTTACCTAATTTCTTTCGTAAATAATCGTTTTCAGATAATTTTAGCATTAGTTTTGCTAATTCTCTACTATTTTTATTTTCAAATAAGTAGCCCGTTTTTCCATCTTGGACTACTTCTTGTAAACCACCAACTCGCGTAGCTAATACAGGTACGCCAACTGCCTGTGATTCTGAAGCTACCATTCCAAATGATTCATAATGCGAAGGTACAATTGTAGTTAATGCGCCTGCGAACAAGCTAACCAATTCATCTTGTGAAAGACTACCCGTAAAAGTAATCCTTTCTTCCGTTCCTTTAATATTATCTTTTACATGGTCTGGAATTGCAAATTCATTGGTTTCTTTACATCCACCGCCTACAATCATTAACCTAGTTTTTTCACTCGTTTTATTTTGTATTAATTTAAAAGCTTCTATAAGCACATCTATTCCTTTTGTTTCTTCTAATCTACCAATAAATAAATAATATCTTTCTCTAGGAGGACGGGTATTGGGACTTAAGAAAAATGTATCATCTACACCTACAGGGATAACTTCGATATTTGTTTTAGTATGATATTTATTTAAAAGTGTCTCTTTTTCATTATAAGTAGTGGTGATAATTGAGTCTGCTGCTTCAAATATTTTCTCTTCACAGTGAATTCTAAGTTCATCTGTTGTTCCAGTAGATGCCGCTTTTACTAAACCAAGAGAATGACTTATATGAACCCATGGTAGGTTGAATTCTTGCTTTATTAAATATCCTAAAGTACCTGATAACCAGTAATTTGTATGAACTACATCATAAGAGTTCAAATCTACTTTCGCTTTCACTTCATTATAAAATGTATTTAATAAATGATACATCTCGTCTTTTGGCACAAACTTTAGCTGTTTGGCAGCGATTCTAATAACGCGTAAAGTTGAATTGATTACTTCAATTGGAGAGTCTAAAGGGTCTCGCCAATGTGTGATAACATCTACTTGGTACCCTTTTTTATTAAGTGAATTCATCAATTGTTTTACATAATTATTTTGCCCGCCTGATTGCGTAGAGCCGAGCTTAGCTAGAGGATCTCCGTGAATAGAAATAAGTAGTATACGCTTTAACAATGAAAATCACCCCTTAATGGATTATTATCATTGATATACCCGCTCAAAACTATTCTTAAACTATAAAGTAAATATACTTTGGTATTAAATGGTGTTTTATTTAAAATATGAAGATTTTATAGGCAATTATTTTTAAACTTATGATCTACTTTGGACAGTCTCCCTAATTTTAAGCAATATGCCTCTATAATCCTCAATTTTATGATGAGAGGAACTAAACTTTTCAATATCGTTTTCTGAATTTAATTTTTCTTCTAAGTCTGCAATTTTCTCTTCTAACAAATTCATAATCTTTTTTAGCTCTCTTAAATTAAATTCCATTTTAACACCTACCTTAATATGTATTTTATTGTTTCTATAGTAATGAAATTGGACTAATAAATTATATACATTTATTATACTATATATTTACAAAATAATACATCACAAAAAAAGGCTGGATAAATGAGATTAAATTTCACTTTTCCAGCCTATTTAACTCTTTTAAATTAAGGTTGTATAGTTATCTTATATAATTAGGATATGCTCGCCCACGGAAAGCGAGCCTGTTATTTTGGGGGAGGACAGCGTTTTATTTTACACGCTTCTTTTCGAATAGACACTATTTATAATTTTATTTTTCTAGCTTAATCTCTTTATATTGACGTTTTAAAATGCTTTTAAGTCTCATTTCATGTTCTTCGAATCCCGGTTTACCAAGAAGTGCATACATATTCTTCTTATATGCTTCGACGCCCGGTTGGTCAAATGGATTTACTTGGAATAAGTAGCTACTCATCGCACAAGCTTTTTGAAAGAAATAAACCAAATAACCAAATGTATAAGCACTTACCTCAGGCACATGAACAATCAGATTAGGAATTCCTCCCTCTGTATGCGCAAGGACTGCAGCTTGATACACTTTGTCATTTATTTCTTCTAAACTTTTATTAGCTAAGTAATTTAATCCGTCAATATCCTCTTCCTCATAATGAATGAACTCATTACTATTTTGTTGATCTACTTTAATAATTGTTTCAAATAGATCTCTTCGCCCATCTTGAATGTATTGACCAATTGAATGGAGTTCTGTTGGAAATGTAGCAAACGACGGATAGATTCCTTGGTTATTTTTCCCTTCACTTTCAGCGAATAATTGTTGCCACCATTTAGCTAATGATCCCATGTTGGGGTCGTAATTAACAAGTAATTCCAGTGTTTTCCCTTTATCATATAAAAGATTTCGTACTGTGGCATATTGATAAGCGCTATTTTCTTCTAATGTAGGCTCTAATAAATCTTCATAAGCTGCTTTTGCACCATTCATCACTTGTTCTATATTGATTCCACTGACTGCCATGGGTAGAAGTCCTACAGCAGTTAAAACAGAATACCTTCCTCCAACATCATCTGGGATAATAAACTTTTCATATTTTTTCCTTTGCACAAGTGAATATAATGCACCTTCATTAGCATCCGTTGTTACAAATATGCGATTTTTTGCTTCTTTTTCACCATAGCGCTCTAATAATATTTTTTTGAAAATACGAAATGCGATAGCTGGTTCTGTTGTCGTACCAGATTTGGAAATGACGTTAATTGAAAAGTCTTGATGCTCTAAGACTTCTTTCACACTTGTCACATAATTTGTGCTCATATTGTGCCCAACAAAAATGATTTTTGGAGCTTTTTCTTCATCTTCAGGTAATAGATTATGAAATTGATGTTGTAACATATCAATCGCAGCTTTAGATCCTAAGTAAGAGCCTCCTACACCGATAACAAGGAGTATCTCAGAATGCGCTTGGATTTTTTTTGCAGCTTGCTTGATACGTTGGAACTCTTTAATGCCGTAATCTATCGGTAAATCTACCCACCCTTTATAATCATTTTTTGTCCCACTTCTGGAATGCAGTTGATTGTGTATTGCTTCGACACTGTTTTGCATCTCAAAAATATCTGCTTCAAGAAAGAATGTAAGTGCTTGTGTATAGTCGAATGTAATTTCCCTCACTTTGATCACTTCTTTCCTTTAATTTATTAGTTATCATCTTAATCTCAATTGCATAAATCATGTGTATATACGTTAGTTTGTACATTTTTATTCATCAGATAAACGATTATTAATTATGTATAAATCTACCTTTCTATTGAGCAATTACCATTGAAAAGCTCTCTGTATCTTGTTGATGAGAGAGCTTTTCGTTGTTTAACAAACTTATGTGGTTATTTTATATTTAAAATCTGTTCCAAAATCGCTTTTTAGCGATCGCCTCAACAAATTGCTTAGAGAATTCTGGGTTATTAGCAGCTAAAATTATACCCTCTGCTTCTTTTGTTAAGAGGTGCTTCTCTTCTCCTTCTGCTACACCAATTGGTTTGAGATGCTTAAACTGCATTTGGAAAAACTCATTAATCTGAGAATTGAACATTGATCCTTGATCTGACGTGCCACCGGCTATATAAATGGCATCATACAAAGCAGGATGTGATGTTAAAAATGTTTTATCTGGTGTAAATTCAGTGTTGTTATTACCTTTCACAGGGCTTAACTGTTCAGAAACAATTTCAGTTATAACGCCATTTCCTCTTAATGTTTCTAATGTTTCGTTTACTTCTTTTTCATTAAACCCGTCACCAATTAAGATACCGACTTTCTGTGTCTCCGCTGAATGTGGTGAATTGAGTTGACTTAAAGACTCATAGCTCTTCTCTGTCTTATTTTGTTTCGTCTTAGGCGGCTTAACACCGATATTTTTAGAGATTTGAGTAGCCATTTCCTCATCGACGTTTGCCCACATTTCTATATTATTTTGGCGTACCTCTTCATCTTTTACACTACCTAAGTGAAAACTGAATGACTCTATTAAATCTTCTTTTTCAGGTTTACTCAAACTATTCCAGAAAATTCTAGCTTGTGAGAAATAATCTGTGAATGAATCGCTAGGATGTTCGCGCGTGACATTTCCTTCTACTTTTCCTGGATAATTTTCATAACCGCCTTCTTCAGGTGGTGTTTCTGATGGTGTATTATCAGCTAAAGTATTATTATGATAATGGACGTTGTCCGTATCAATCGGAACTTTATAATGACCGTCACGCAGGTTATTATTAACTTCTGATATCGGTTTATTCACTGGTAATTCCTCATAATTGGGCGTATTCTGACGATAAAGTTCTGTGTCTCGGTAAGCAAATGAGCGTCCCTGCAAGACAGGGTCATTAGAAAATTCAATCCCTGGCACAAGGTTAGATGGATTAAATGCTGCTTGATCTTCTTCTGCAAAGAAGTTATCAACCAGACGATTCAATGTCATTTTTCCAATGATCTTTAATGGTACTTCTTCCTCTGGCCATAATTTTGTATCATCAAGCAGATCAAAATCATACTTAAACTCGTCTTCTTCTGCAATTAACTGTACGCCCAGCTCATATTCAGGGTAAGCACCCGCTTCAATAGCTTCAACAATATCCCGTCTATGGAAGTCAGCATCTACTCCTCCAATAACATTTGCTTCATCTAGTTTGAGTGAATGAACCCCTAGTTTAGGTTTCCAAATGAAACGGACAAAAGTTGAGGTGCCTTTTTCATTTACAAAGCAGAAGGTATTAACCGGGAACCCTTCCATCATCCGCCAACTTCTTGGGCGTCCTCGCATTGACATTAACCACATAACCATATGGGCAGACTCTTGATTACTATAAACATAATCCCAAAAACTATCATGAGCTACCGTTGCTTGTGGCATATCTGTCTGTGGATCTGGTTTAGCTGCATGTGTCACTTCCATGAATTTCATTGGATCAGACATAACAAATACAGGAAATTGTAATGCTAAGGAGTCATAATTTCCTTCTTCTGTATAAAACTTCACAGCAAATCCTCGAATATCAACTGCCGTATCTTTTGACCCTTTACTTCCAACGAAGTTTGAGAAACGAACAAATACAGATGTCTTTTCGCCAGGTTTCTGTAAAAACTTCGCCATTGTATAATCTTTCATTGATTCATAGAGTTCAAAGTCGCCATATACACCAAAACCACGAGCATGGACTACTTTTTCTGGAATCCGTTCTCGATTAAAATGTGATTGTTTCTTATAAAAATGGTAATCTTGCATAAGCAATGGTCCACGTTTTCCTGCTCGCAAGGTTTTCTGATCATCCGATACTTTCATTCCGCTATCTTCTGTCATTTTTTTACCAGGGCCTGTATTTTCTTTGTGATATTGTTCTAGCTGCTTATCCTTCTCGTTTTTATTTTTGTCTTCATGCTTCACTTTTTCATCACCCTTCTTTAGCTTTTTGGTTCCTAAAAAGTAGTTAATTACCATGTACATACTTATTCCTTTGTTTTTGGGCATAAATAAGTTGAAATTATCATACCCTGTAAACGCTCTCTTTAAACAAAATGTTTATCTTTATTTTGTAAAAATAAGTTATTTTTTTATTTCTCAATCTCTTAATAAGATTTAGACATTAAATTTGAATTAACAAGTTATTGATTAAAATGATATAATAAAATTATATATGGAGGCGATTATAAATGGAGTCATCATTCATTTCTTCAGAGGATACATGGGTTTTATGGACTTTTATCACAGGATGGGCAGCAGTAAGTATTTATTTAGAACAAAAATTTGCGTGGGCATCAAAAATTTCAGGAGCAATTATAGCTCTACTTGGTGCAGTTCTATTATCAAATTTAGGTGTTATTCCAACTGAATCACCTGTTTATGATGCCGTATGGGATTATGTTGTTCCTTTAGCAATTCCTCTTTTATTATTCCAAGCGAATATCCGTCAAATATGGAAAAAGAGTGGACGTTTATTAATTATTTTCTTATTAAGTTCCGTTGCTACTGTCGCAGGTGCCGTCTTAGCATTTTTAACTTTTAAAAATCATATTCCTTATCTTGATAAAATCACTGCCATGATGACGGGATCTTATACAGGTGGTGGTGTGAACTTTGCGGCAATGGCTGCTAAATTTAGTACACCAAGTGATATGGTTTCTGCTACAACGGTTGCTGATAACCTAATGATGGCTATGTTTTTCTTAGTGCTCTTTGCTGTGCCATCAATTGATTTTATTCGTAAAAAGTATGCGACTCCCCATATGGATGCTCTTGAAACAAGTGTCGAAAAGGATGATAGCTCTGAGACACAAGCTGCTAGTTTTTGGGAACGTAATGAAATGTCGCTTAAAGATATTGCTTTAAGTATCGCTTCAGCATTCGTTTTAGTAACAGTGTCATTCAAACTCGCTGATTTCATTGGAACTATTTTACCAGAAGCTGGGGATTCGAATGTTTTACTTTCAATTGTTCGAGGGATATTTGCGGATCAATATTTGATGCTCACTACATTAACTGTTTTTGCAGTATTGTTATTTCCAAAATACTTTGAAAACATAAATGGTACACGTGAAATTGGAACGTTTCTAATATACTTATTCTTTGTAGTTATTGGAGTTCCTGCTTCAATTGTTGTTATTCTTAAAACAGCGCCATTATTATTCGTATTTGTCTTAATTATCGCTTTAGCAAATATTATTATTACATTACTCTTTGGTAAAGTATTTAAATTCACGCTGGAAGAGTCGTTACTTGTCTCGAATGCGAATTTAGGCGGACCAACTACTGCAGCTGCTATGGCAATTGCTAAAGGATGGACAGATCTTATTGTGCCTATTTTGCTCGTGGGAACTCTTGGATATGTCTTCGGAAACTATTTAGGTACGGGTATTTATCACTTTATTCAAATTATATTTGGATAAAATATATATTATGAATTAATAAATTAAACTTATTTAGTTTTATATGAGAGAGGTGTACTATGACGAGAATTATTTTAACAACTGAAAGTGGTGCTGATATACCGAAAGACTTAGGAGAAAGACATGGCGTACATATAGTCCCTATGCATGTTGTCATGGATGGCGTCGATTATTTAGATGGCGAGTTACCTGTGGCAGATATTTTTGATTTTTATGAACAAACGAAGAGTATTCCATTCACCACTTCTACTAACCCACAGGAATATACTGAGTTCTTTAGTAAAATAAAAACTGAATTTCCTGATTGTATTATTGTTCATGTTGGCTATACTTCAAAAGCTTCTTCTTCATTCCAAAATGCTATTATTGCTGCTGAGGATTTTGACGATCTATTTCTCATTGATGCGCTAAATGTAGCTGGTGGTTTAGCTGCGATTGTTTGGCATGCGGTCGATATTTTAAAAGAAAACCCTGAAATTAGCTCTACTCACTTAATTAACGAAATAAAAACAGTTATCCATAAATCAAGATTTGCTTTTATTCCTGGAAGTTTAGATTTCTTAAAAGCAGGTGGACGTGTAAGTAATTCAGCGTATTTGGCAGGCATCTTATTAAAAATAAAACCACGTATTGAACTGATAAATGGAGAACTTATCTCAACTAAAAAATATCGCGGTAGAATGATGAATGTCTCAAAAAAACTGATGGAAGAGTATTTAACTGATTATGATATTAACCGAAAACAAATTTACTTATTATATAGTATTGGTCTTGATGAAAAAATTAAGCAAGAGATGGAGCAACTAGCCGAAAATCATGGATTTAAAAATATTACATGGATGGAAGCAGGCGCGATGATTTCTTCTCATTCAGGTCCAGGTGGTTTTGGCATTGCAGGGTTAGAAAATTAAAACTAGATATTAAAATCAATGCGAATAAAAGAGTCTTTATATGCGCTCAATCCATTGATTTGATTATGTTTGATAATTCTGATGAATATGATAATATTAATTAGTATTTATTATATAAAAGCTTAAAGATGATACCTCTTAGGGACTAATCTGAAAGATATTTAAATATAATGAAAAGAAATGTGAATTCCAAAGCACTTGAAACCGTTACCAGTTTGATTAATAAACCATGCATAAAAAAATTTGTTAAAAGCAATCGATTTAAATACTTAAATACAACGGAGGTAGTTCATATGAATTTAAAAGATAATTTTCAAACAATAAAAGATGAACTGGTTGAAATCAGTCGCGAGCTCTATAATAATCCTGAAATCGGTCATGAAGAATTTGCATCGAGTAAATTACTTACTGAACATTTAGAGAAACATGGATTTCAAGTTGAGACGGGCTTAGTTAACCAGCCAACTTCTTTTCGAGCTGAATTTGAATCTGATAAGCCAGGACCAACTATTGCTTACATGGCAGAATATGATGCTCTTCCAGGGATAGGTCATGGATGTGGTCATAACCTTATTGCTGCGATGAGTACAGGGGCAGGCATTCTCTTAAAAGATGCAGTTAATGAATTAGGCGGTAAAGTTGTGGTGCTCGGCACGCCAGCTGAAGAAACAAATGGAGCTAAAGTACCTATGGCTGCAGAAGGCGTATTTAATGACATAGACATCGCTATGATGGTTCATCCAGATGGCGCTTCAGAAGAAAGTGGACCAACGCTTGCTCTAGATGCACTTCAATTTGAATTTACTGGAAAAACGTCACATGCTGCTGCCTCTCCAGAAGATGGAATTAATGCACTAGATGGTGTTATTCAATTATTTAATGGAATAAATGCGTTAAGAGGACACCTTCCTTCAGATGTACGCATGCATGGAATTATTCCACAAGGTGGACAAGCAGCAAATGTGATAACTGATTATGCAGTAGCTCAATTTTATTTCAGAGCAAAAACACGCGAAACATTGAATGAAGTAATAAAAAAAATCAGACATGTTGCTGATGGTGCTGCGTCTATGACCGGAGCAACTGTCGAGATATCTAATTATGAATTAAGTAATGATAATTTAGTACCAAATCAAGCATTGTCAAAACAGTTCACGAAAAACTTCGAGACAATAAGTGGCGAGACTGTTAAACCTGCTGGCGAAGCTGCTGGATCATCTGATATGGGAAATGTGAGTAAGGTTGTTCCTTCTATTCATCCTTTTGTAGGTATGAATGATGAAAGTCTTGTAGCACATACAACGCGATTTGCTGATCAAACACAAACAAAAGATGGCTTAAAAGCATTAGAAAATGGTGTAGTGTCTCTTGCACAAACAGGAATGGATATTTTATCAGATCCTCAACTATTTAAAGCTATCCAAGACGAATTTAAACAGCAATAAAGTTGCTAGGATTTATGGGTAATCAAATGAGTCAATCGATTTCATAATTTTAATTTTGTAATTATGAAATCGGTTCTATTATATAAGAATTTAGATTTACATTACATATAAGCATATTCTAATCATGTTAAGTATATTAAAGTTTATTGTTCATACTTTTCTTATACCTGATTTTATAAAAAAATAATATTCAAACATGAGAGGCTCATAGACTATTATCTTCTCTACATAAACAATATATTAAAAGGGGTGCCATGTAAGTATGAACGATCTAGACAATGAGCTTTCGGTAAAAAAGAAAAAATTTGAGTTTCCTCATGTTTTCGCACTTTTATTTTTTATGATTATTCTGACTGCGCTTTTCACTTACTTTATTCCATCTGGTGAATATGACCGAGAGATAACAGAGGATGACAGAACAGTCGTTATAGATGGGACATATCATGAAGTCGAAGGAACTTCAATTGGTTTTTTTGATATATTCCAAATCGTTCATAAAGGAATGGTAGAAGGATCGTCTATCATATTCTTTATCTTAATTATTGGTGGGGCTTTTGGTATTCTTAATGCAACCAAATCAATTGACACAGCTCTACTAAAAATTTCGACTAAAGCAAAAGGCCGAGAAGCTATAATCATACCTATTGTTATGGCATTCTTTTCTCTTGGCGGTGCTACATTTGGTATGTCTGAAGAAATCATTCCATTTATCTTAATTATGATTCCACTAGCCCTCCGTCTAGGCTATGATTCTATCGTGGGACTTGCGATGGTAATTGTCGGTGTATATTCTGGTTATGCTGGTGCATTTCTTAATCCCTTTACAATCGGTGTAGCGCAAGGAATTGCTGAATTGCCATTATTTTCAGGACTTGGTTACCGGATATTAGTTTGGTTTATTTATACAGCTCTTGGTATTAGTTTTGTCATGCTGTATGCAAGAAAGATTAAAAAAGATCCAACTAAAAGTAGCATGTATGAGATAGATAAAACCTACCCCTTAGAAGAGACACATGAATCTGAGTTATCCAAAAAACAACTGCTTATTTTAGTCATATTTGGCATGACGATTGTGGGACTTGGTTTTGGAGTTATTGTCCACGGTTGGTATATCACAGAAATTGCCGCACTCTTCTTAATTATGGGTGTTTTATCAGGGATTGTTTACTTGATGCCTATTAATAAAATTGCTGAGAATTTTGTTGATGGATGTAAAGACATTATAGTAGCTGCGCTCTCTGTCGGTCTTGCTTATGGTATTCTCGTAGCGCTCCAAGATAGTTTAACAATCGATACTGTTTTATATACTGTGTCTACTTGGGTTAATCAATTGCCACAAAACTTTGCAGGGATTGGTATGTATGTCACCCAAAGTATAATGAATTTATTAGTGCCTTCGGGTAGTGGGCAGGCAGCGCTAACGATGCCCATTATGACTCCGTTAGCTGATTTGACAGGAGTTAGTCGCCAAACAGCTGTTTTTGCTTTTCAGTTGGGAGATGCTATCTCGAATACTGCCCTTCCAACATCTGGGGTAGTTATGGGGTCATTAGCACTTGCTGGCGTGTCGTGGAATAAATGGCTTCGCTGGTTGTTACCATTGCTTATCATCCAATATGCTCTTGGAGCGGTACTCATTATTATTGCTCAAACAATCATCTGGCCTTAATTTTATTTTTAAAAAATAATACAAAAAAACTGGAATGTTCTTAATTGAACATACCAGTTTTTTTTAGTAATTAGATCAGTTTAACATATCACAATTTTTTAATTATTGTTTTACTGTGTACTTTGAAAATAGAGTTATGATAAGACCAATGACTGTAATAAGCGCACCTGCCAATGAAATAACCAAAAAACTAAATCCATTACTTAATAAGACGCCACCTAGCCAAGCACCTACGGCATTTGCGACATTAAAAGCTGACGCTGCACTTGTTGCAGCAAGAGTTGGAGCTTCTTTTGCTCCTGTAATCATTTTTGTTTGTAAAATAGGTATTGTTCCAAAAGCTCCCAATCCAAACAAAAAGACAATGATTAGTGCACTGATAGGATTTTGAATTAAAAATGTAAATATAGCTAGAACTAGAGCCAATCCACTTAAAGAAAAAATAAGACCTGATGTTAAGTAATTCATCGGTATTCTTCCAGATAAGAAGTTTCCAATTGCAGCACCAAGTCCAAAAGAAAATAGTGCTGCTGTGACACCATTAACACCGTAATTAGTAAT
>DATGTX010000111.1:0-4097 GCA_035301645.1 Pseudogracilibacillus sp.
TATTACCATAATCATCTACCGCCTGTCCAGCTTCGGGGAATAACTCTGCAAGTTCACTATTTGATGAAATTAACTTGTCGAATTCTTCACGAGATAAACCAGACTTTTCACGTAACTTTTCCATGCGTGATTCAATCTCACTAATTCGTTCAGGTGATTTTGTATTCTCTAATTCAGATTGTAGCGTTAAAAACTCCCCAAATTCATCTGTGGTTAATTTCGATTTATTTGCTAGTTCTTCATAAGTATCTACAAGTCCATCTGTTGCCGCAATTTGTTCATTTGTTTTTTCTATTAATTCAGATGTCTTATCTAACTGTTCTTCTTTTTCTTCTAAAACATCTGTATATGATTGGGCCAATTCATAATTCTGTTCTGATAACTTTACTTGCTCTTTATATGCTCCATCGGCTTTTTCTCTCGTTAAAGCAAACGCCACACCTAAAGCAGTTAAAGCTCCAACCACAATTCCAATTGGTGGTGCAAGTGCAGATATTAACGGTACTAACGTCGGTAACACAGTCATAAAACCACCAACTAGAGTAAGCAGTGTACCGACAACAACCATAAGAGGACCTATTGCGGCGGCTAATGCTCCAATAGCTACGATTGCTGTTTGTGTTCCTGGCCCTAAACTATTAAGCCAATCAACCAGTGACTGAAATGCACCAATTAACCATGTAAGTGCGGGTTCTAACGCGTCGAATATTTTAATGGCCAATTCTTCTAATGCAGACTTAAGATTTATTAATTTACCTTGTAAGTTATTCTGCATAGTGTCAGCCATATCTTGCGCGACACCTTCACTATTATCGATTGCTTTAGTTAATTTATTGAAATCTGCCTCGCTAGCATTTAATACCGCAAGCATTCCTGACATTGCTTCCTTACCAAAAATAGTTGCTGCCGCGTTCGCTTTTTGATCCTCACTTAAATTGGCAAAAGACTTACGCATATCCTGTAAAAGTATATCTAAAGGTTTCATGTTGCCTTCTGAATCCTTTACTTCAATACCAAGTTCTTTCATTTTCTTTTCCATTTGTGCTGTCGGTTTAACTAAGTTTGTTAATGCACTTCTCAATGCTGTACCAGCCGCACTACCTTTAACACCTGCGTTAGCCATTAAACCTAATGCAACAGAAGTATCTTCAAGGCTATAATTTAATGCACCAGCAACAGGAGCAACCATTTTAAAAGCTTCACCAAGTCCAGCAACATCTGTGTTGGCATTTGATGATGCAGCTGCCATAACGTCGGCATATCTTCCAGCATCCTTCGCTTCATCTCCAAAAGCACTAATAGAGTCCGTTAAAATGTCAGATACACGACCTAAATCTTCCCCTGATGCAGCAGCAAGATTCAGCACCCCATCAATACCATCTAGAGATTGTTGCACATCCCAACCAGCTAAAGACATGTACTTAAATCCTTCTGTAACTTCTTTAGCACTGAACTTTGTAGATGCACCTAACTCACGTGCCCTAACTTCTAACTGTTGTAACTCCGCACCAGTGGCACCGCTTAATGCCTGTACTTCTGATAAACCTGCTTTAAAGTCCATTCCTATTTTAGTGGCCACACCACCAATCGCCATGAGTGGAGCAGTAACTTTCATAGATAACTCTTTACCAATACTTGTCATAGATTGGCCAAGTTCTTTTACCGTCTTTCCAGCTGCAGCTACTTTTTCGGTAAATGAACGATGCGTACTATCAACATTCTTTAATTGGTTTTCATAGTGTTTTAACTTAGATTCCGTTTCGGCTATTTCACGTTGAAACGCCCTATATTGCTCTTCGGATATTTCACCTTTTTTAAATGCTTCAGTTACTTGTTCCTGAGAACCTTTTAATTGATCTAATTTCTTTTTAGTGGCTTCAACTTGTTGAGAAAGTAACTTTTTCTTTTGTGCTAACAATTCAACGTTTTTTGGGTTAAATTTTAATAAACGATCAACATCGCGTAATTCTTTTTGAATATCTCGTGATTCTTTGTTTACGTTACTTAATGCCTTATCGAGACCTTTCGTATCTCCGTCAATTTCAATCGTTATACCTTTAATACGTTTAGACAATCCCTCACCTCCAACTATAAATCAATTGGAGTTCAAGGACTCTCTACTTGTTAATATCATTCAATTCATTACATCTATTGCACTTTATTTCAATTTTACCTTTTAGGTTTTCTTCTCTTGCTAATAATTTATTACACTTAACACATCTTATTTCATTCATTAAATCACACCTTAAAAAGCATCGAAGTCCTCTTGTGTTGCTTTTCTTGTTTTTTCTTCCTGTTTACCTGTTTTTACCTCAACATAGTTTTCTACATAGTCTAAACACTCTCCAATGGTCATGTATTCCATATCATCAAGCGTTAAACCAGCCATTTTACACGTCATAAAAAAAGACTCTGTTGTCAAAATATCGTCATCATCTAAATTTGACGATTCTGAAACAGTAGTCTCACTTACTTTTTTCTATATACATTACCTACTAACAAATCGACAAATCCATCTTCTAATAACATTTCTGTAATCGGGGGCATGTCAACGTTAGTTATCCAATCATAAAATGGTTCGATGTGGATATCTGCTGTTTTAGCAAAAGACCAAACTAGTTGATGTATTAAAACTGTATCGATTTTATCTAGTAATAATTGCAGTTTTTCATAATCTTTAGCATCCTCTAAAGATTGAAGTTGTAAAATTGCATCCACTCCACCGAGTGCACTAAAAGTATCTTTCAAGACATCTGATTTAAATTGATTTTTATAATGGTGGGCTGTAATAGCGTTTGCTTTTAACCTTATTTTTTCTTCGCCCATCGTAATAATAGCTTCCACAAAAAAGCACCTCCTAAAATAAAAGAGTGGGTGTTATGCCCACTCTAATTTTACTGTTGTTTCAGTTGATTTCCCCACTAAGTTAGTGGGAACATTAGGGAGTTTCTTCTTGTTTTTCGTAAACTTCATCATACCAGTTGTTATATACATCTTCTGGAGTGTCAGATGTAGTTTTAGTTTTAACTTTCAAATCACCTGGTCTAGCAGAAGATACAAACGTTAATTCATTTGGTTGTGGATCTTTTGTAGACGTTGTCGTTTCCCCCGTGATCGTAGGACGATTAGCGTTACAATTATATAAAACATGACGAGTGGCTTTCTTGTCACCGTCAAACTCAAACATTAATGCGAAAGATTTTGGTTTTGCATCAGCGATTTCCGTCATAGTTCCATCTTCTGTATCCTTTGTTTCTCCTAGCGCTTCAATTGCAAATTCTTCCGTAATTACCGCAATGGATAAAGTTCCGTCGTAACCATCGTTAGCGGCTGCAGAATAATATAACATATTATCGGCATAAAACTCCGTTAATTCTCCACGTGGTGTTAAACTCAATGAAACCGCCCCAGGAATCGCAATTGGTTTTTCGTAAGTAATAACACCATCAACTTCTTCATAAGGTGCAAAATGCACGTTTTTAAGACCAAACTGTACTTTGTTACCCATATTAATATAACCTCACTTCATAAATTTTTTGAAATAACTTTTCTGATTCGATATACACCTCATAAGGTTCATAAGGTATATCGTTATGATCTAATAAATCTTCTAAAACTCGCTCTGATGCTTCATCTTTTTTCGTTGTGTATAACTCAATGTCCACATCTTTGATCTTGTGGTAAACTTTATTATCGGCGATAAAGTTAGGATTGTTATTTACTAAATAAGTGATAAAAGGCGTTTGCTTAGGTTCATTGAAATGCGAATAAGCCACTGGATAACCAGTAGCTTTGAGTAAGTTATATAATTCTTGTAAAGTCATCCTTTTATCACCTTCTCCACTCGCTTATCATATTCTTTAATTACTCGTTGCTCGACTGGTGCAATGTGTGGTATGCCAGCAACTCTACCACCGCCAACTTTAGCGTGTCCTTTTTCTAATAGGTGGGTTCTTCTATAATGTTTTGCATTATGAATAACCCATGCTTTACCAACCTTTTTTGCACGCCAACTTCTTGCATATTTACCAAACCTAAATGGACTGGTACTCTTTAATGTATTAGCGCCATCTTTTGCAACTTCTTCCTTTGCATCC
>DATGTX010000112.1:0-2800 GCA_035301645.1 Pseudogracilibacillus sp.
TGAAAATGTAGGCGCTATTGCAGCAGTCGCAGTCCCTAAGGCAAATAAACTCATTGCCGTTAAAAATAATCGGCGTGTTGTAAAACGCTGAATTAAAAAAGCTGTTACTGGAATCATGATTCCGTTAACGAGCATAAATACAGATTGTAACCATTGAACTGTACTTTCAGTTAAATGTAAATCTTCCATAATAACAGGAAGTGCGGTTCCTAAAAGAGTCTGGTTTAAAATTGTTATAAAAGCTCCAGAAAGTAAAATTGCCATCAAAGGAATCATTTTAATTGATGGTTTTTTTTCTAAAGTCTGAGGTTCAGTCATAAGTACCTACTTTCTAAACATAAAGAGTAATATTTAATATGTTAATAATATATTTTAGCATAATAGTTTAACAATTAAAAGAACTAGGGTTCAGATGTAGGCGTAAACTTATTTTTATTTATATATATCTAATATTCGGAAAATAGTGTGGAAAGTAGAACGTTATTTTCCATCTCCAATAAAATATACTCGCTTGCGGCAAGCGAGCAATGAGCCACATACACATTATGTCATCCATAAGCTCTAAGTAATTTGCACCAATTTCCTCTCTGCTATTATATATTTAACAAATTTTTAATTAACCATATAATAAGTCACTATTTCCTTCAAAAGCTCAGTAGATTAAGACATTTATTGCTATTCTTCTACAAAACAAATAGAATGGTCTATTACTAACCGTTCTTAGACGTGTTTATCAGAATATTAGAAATGGATGGGATTATAATTAACAAAATGCTCAAACCTACAATTATTTCAATTTCAATGGCAACAGTTATGGCAGGTGCTGCAATATCACCTGCACTTGGTCTCATTGCACAGGCTTTCCCTGATGCGAGCCCAACGATGATTAAACTCATCTTAACTGCGCCATCATTAATCATCATTCCATTTTCATTTTTATCGAGTTATTTAACTTCCAAAATGACAAAACGAAAAATTATTTTAATTGGTTTAATCATTTGTTTAATTGGCGGGGTTGGTCCTCAATTTGTTTCAACAATTGAAGTACTCATTGGATTTAGAATGCTCCTTGGTGCCGGTGTCGGACTTGTTATGCCACTTTCCATGTCACTTATTAACGATTATTTTGAAGGTAAAGAACGGACTAAAATGATGGGTTATAACTCTGCATTTAGTAATTTCGGTGGTATTATAACTATGTTGCTTGCCGGATGGCTTGCAACGTTTGGATGGCGTACACCTTTTAATGTGTATTTTTTAGGTCTATTTATCTTCATTTTAATTTTCTTCTTCTTACCTAAAGGGGAAGTTCAAGCTCCGCTTGAGCATAATTCAAAAGTTAAATTACCGCTTGCTGTGTGGGGTTACGCTTTAGCAATGGGTGGAATTATGCTAGCTTATTATTCTGTTGCTACAAATATGGCGTTATTTTTAGATGAAAAAAACATTGGTGGTGCCTCAATAGCTGGTGTCGTTGTAGCGTTCACAACAGTAGGTGGAATGATTACAAGTCTTTTCTTAGTCCAACTTGAATTCGCTTTAAAAAAGTTTGTCATGACAATTATGCTCGCAGGTATGGCATTAGCGTTCTTTACTTTAACTTTCACAAATAGTTTATTGCTTGTTATATTAAGTGTAACCTTAATTGGTTTTGGCCAAGGATCGTTATTTCCTCTTATTATTTTAAAAGTGCTAGACCGTGTCGTTCCCTATCACTCTGACCGAGCAGTGGCGATTACTTCAAGCTTCACGTTTTTAGGGCAATTTGCCTCTCCACTTGTCTTAGATGGTGTTGGCCGTATTGTAGGTGTCTCAGCAATTAGGTTCCAGTATGGCTTTTTAGCTGTTGGAATTACAATAATTGTGTTAATTAATTTCTTCATTGTATTAAAGTGTAAAAATATTAAACCAACTTATTAAAACTTTAAATGTAGACTTCATGCCTCTGATTCGTTACGATTAAGCTAACACATTTACTTGAAAGGATGGATAACAGTGAAAGTATTAATTGTTGGTGCAAATGGTCAGGTAGGTAAACACTTAGTCAAGATGATACAACAGAGCGAGACAATCACAGCAAAAGCAATGATTCGCAAAACTGAACAAGCTAAATTTTTTGAAGATTTAAATGCTGAAACTATTGTAGTCGATCTTGAAGATGAAACAAAAAAAATTACTGAAGCAGCGAAAGATGTCGATGCAGTTGTATTTACCGCTGGTTCAGGTCCAAGTACAGGCCCAGACAAAACAATGTTAATTGATTTAGACGGTGCAGTGAAAACAATCGAAGCGACTAAAGATGCTGGAGTAAATCGTTTTATTATGATTAGTTCATTTGAAACTGATCGAAAAGCAATTCAAGAAGCAGTGAATAACGCGCCTTCTTTTGCACCTTATGTCGTTGCGAAGCATTACGCAGATGATTGGTTACGCAAGACTGACTTAGAATATACAATTATTCATCCAGGGTTATTAACAAATAATGAAGCAACGGGTCAAGTCGAAGCAGCTGAAACAGTTGAACGTAATGAGATTCCACGTGAAGATGTTGCCGAAGTCATTTTAGCTTGTTTAGAAAATGAAGCAACTATCAAAAAAGAATTCCAAGTTGTTTCAGGTGAACATTCAATTAAAGAAGCTATTCAATCTCTATAACGTTAAAGCTGTTCTCAAAATTTGAGAACAGCTTTTTAAATTTAATTTATATCTGGTTTAATGATTTCGCCATTTTTTACAATGGAGTCTGAGGCAACAAGATCAACGAGCACACCAACGATATCTTTTGGTTCATATTGGCCAT
>DATGTX010000113.1:0-3629 GCA_035301645.1 Pseudogracilibacillus sp.
TAAATTCTAATAGTATGTTCTCTTCCTTCGCTCTAGCAATAACTTCATTAAATTCTTCATATTTTTGTTCGTCTAAAGTTGGCTTATCGACCTCTTGTAAATTTTCTTTATATTTTTTTAGTAATCTCACATGTTCTGGCAACATCATCGAGACCCATTTGATATTACCTCTATCGCGCACCATCTAAAAAACACCCACCTATTCTTTATGACCACCAACTAATTTTGCTCGCCTAAGAGCAGTTCCTGCATTTGTGAGTGATACAGCTCTTACAATAGCCGTTGATCCATAAGTACCCCGTATACTATCCATTACTTCACTAAGTCTTCTATCTTCCCATTTTGTTGTATTAAATAAACTCAATTGCATTGTATGTTCATCTTCTAGCTTTGTAATTGAAATCGATATTTGACGGACAGCTTGCTGATTATAATGTTCATTAAATAATATCAGGCACTGCTTATAAATTTTCATTGTATCGTTTGTTGCTTCTGATATAGTTCGTGAACAACGAAAACCACTCTCTACCGCATGTTTACTATAGCCAATACTCAGTGATATTGTCTTAGCAGCTTGATGTTTCTCTCTTGCTCTTCTTGCTACATCTTCACACATCTCTAATATCACTACTTTAATTTCTTCTCGTGTGTTGTAATCTCGGAAAAGAATTTGGCTTTTCCCGTAACTCACTTGGCCTTCAAGGATAGGCGCACCCATCTTGGATAAGTCAATTCCCCAAGCATGATAATACAACTGACTTCCCATGATACCGAATTTTTTCTCAAGCTTATCTAAATTAGTATGAGCCAGGTCACCTACTGTAAATATCCCCATGTTATTTAATGTCTTTTCTGTTCGTCGACCAATTCCCCACATCTCACTTAAAGGAGAGATTGGCCAAAGTTTAGTTGGTACATCTTCAAAGTTCCATTTAGCAAACTTTTCTGTTTTTGCTTCTAAATCAAGAGCAAGTTTTGCCATTAACATATTGGGACCCATACCTGCTGTTGAGGGTAAATTTAGTTCATCTTTTATTTCTTGTTGAATCTGCTTAACCGTTGCGACCGGATCTCCCCATAATTTTTCAGTGCCAGTTAAATCAATAAAACTTTCATCGACGCTGTAGACATGAATTGCTTCAGTAGGAACATACCTGTGTAATATACGTGTGACAGCCATCGACATGTCTAAAAAGTAACTCATTCTTGGATTAAATAATCTAATCTCAGGATGTTTAGGAATTTCATATAAACGTGAACCTGTTTTTACCTTAAACCTTTTCTTCATGGGCGGTGAGGCTGCGAGAACAACAGACCCATTTCGCTCAAGGTTGCCTACTACAGCAATGGGCACTTTTAATACATCTAAATTATGAAATGTTGCAATACAACTTGCATAAAAACTGACCATATCTAAAATAGCGATTTTTCGATTTGGAAAATTAGAATAGTCAATCATATAACAACGCGCTCTTTTGAAACGTTTGGAACGAACGCTAAAATATTAGTGATTTTAAATGTTCGGTTCGACCTTCTTAAATAGCAATATGCCTTTATTAAGTCCTCATTTATTTGTAAGACTTTAATCCTTCTCTGACTGACTTGACCGTCTTTTGCTAAATAAATTATGTCTACATTATCGTTTGTCTCCATAGCTTTAATTAAATTATTACGCACGTATGTTCCCTCCTTTTAAAGTTATTATACAGAACACTTGTTCTTATTTCAAGAGTATATTTTAATTTTATTTAACCAACAAAAAAAGCGCTGGATTATCAGCGCTTTTAACTTTTTATTTTATTTTAATAACAATTTTACCTTTAGCATGATGTGTTTCGCTTAATTCATGGGCTTTACGTAACCCTGCTTGAGTGAGTGGATAGGTCTCTCCAATATGAACTTTAACTTTTCCTTTTTCCATTAAATCACCCAACTCTGCAAGTTGTTTACCATTCGGGTTAAGCCACATTGAATCAGCTGTAACTTTTTTAGCTTTTGCTTTTTCTGCATCAGGTTGTCCTGCAGTAGAAACTAGGCGGCCACCTTCTTTAACTACTTCCAAACTTTCATCTAAAATTTCACCGCCCATTGTATCTACGACTAAATCAACGTCATTTACGACATCTATAAAGTCTGTTGTTTCATAATTAATAAATTCATCTACACCAAGCTCTTTCAAGAACGCTTCATTTTTTCCGCTTGCAGTAGAGATAACATAGGCACCAAAACTTTTTGCGATTTGGATTGCAAAACTTCCTACACCACCTGAACCAGCATGAATTAATACTTTGTTACCTTGTTTGATGTGGCCATAATCCACAAGACACTGCCATGCTGTTAATCCAGCAAGTGGGACTGAAGCTGCTTCTTCAAAGCTTACACTTTTTGGTTTTAAAGCTACCAACTCTTCCTCGACAGCTACATATTCAGCATATGTTCCATTAGACATAGCTGGGCGTGCAAATACCTCATCACCTACTTTGAAGTTCGCTACCTCTTTACCAACTTCACTCACAACCCCCGCAGCATCCCAACCTAAAATAAGTGGAAAATCAAAATCCATTCCATCTTTCATATAACCTGCTCGAATTTTCCAATCAATTGGATTGATTGATGTTGCATGCATTTCAATTAACACTTGATTAGCTTCTATATTAGGTTTTGACAATTCTTTCTCAACTAATTCTTCTGCTCCACCATATTGATTAATAACGATTGCTTTCATATCTAGCACTCTCCCTTTCAAGTTCTTCATCTAATATACCCTATTCTACTGAATTTAAGCATGTCTGTTTTTTAAAAGTTTATATTATTGCTTGATCCCTTTGATTGCTTTCTTATCACTTTTCTATTATATTTAAATCTTCAAATTGAAAGATTGAAAGACAAATAACTTACATTTTACCTGTCTAAAATGTTTATTTTAATTTCAACAATTAAAATAAGCATTAACTAGGTATCATAATGTAAGTTTTTCTTTTAAATAAAACTATCAATTCAAAAAAGATTAAGGAGAATGTAAATGAACTCATTAGTTAAAGACATCTCAATGATTACAATCGGTTCACTTATGTACGCACTTGCTGTCACACTACTTGCTATTCCAAATGACTTAGCAGATGGAGGGATTGCAGGCTTATCAATCATTTTATTCTATGCTTTTAATTGGTCGCCAGGAATCATGACATTTCTTTTAACAGCAGTTATTTTAGGTATTGGTTACAAATCACTAACAAAACGAGCTTTAGGACTTTCGCTACTCACGATTCCATTAGTATCGTTATTTATCTATTTAACAGAAGGTATTGGTGTTTCACTTGGAGACCCACTTGTTTCTGCTATTTTTGCAGGGTTCATTGGCGGGATTGGAGCTGGTCTTATTTTTAGGACAGGCAGTTCAATGGGTGGAACAAGCACAATAGCTATTATGCTCAAGAAAAAATATGATTTTGACATGATTCGGTCAATTTTTATAATGGACATTATCATCGTCCTATCTGGCTTAATCGTGATTGGTCCGCTTCATGTTATGTATACGATTGTTAACTTATTTGTTGGTAAAAAAGCATCAGACTTAATTATGGACGGTCTAGACCCTCGAAAAGCAGTCAGTATTATTTCAAATAAAG
>DATGTX010000114.1:0-3998 GCA_035301645.1 Pseudogracilibacillus sp.
ATTGGGAGCAATTTAACGATGATATAATTAAAGATGGCCCTAGATTTGTTAAAAGTAATCGAGATACATGGGCTGCATTGAGTTCAGATCATTTAAAAGTTGCTTTTTCACATTTTAGTTTCGCAATTAACTACTTACAAGAAGAAGACGGTACAGTAACTGCCACTCTTGATGATTTTGGTCTAGTTGAAAATGGAGATAATAAAGAAGTTCTTGATCTCATTGTAGATGAATTAATTGAGTATGCTAACGAATATTACGAGAATTTTAATTTATACTTTAATTCTTCAAATAGACGTGACCACTTCCCTTATATTATGAATGTTTTAGCTCAAGACAATAATGATGATGTAAAAGGATTAATTACGTGCCAAGCTGGATAAAATTAGAGCGTTTTATAGGAATAAAAAAAAAGTAAGCCACTCTCTCTGAGTGACTTACTTTAATTTGTTTAAGTGACGTCTTGCTTTTTGACCCAACTATATAATTCTTTAATTAAGATATCGTCTTTGTCAACTTGCTGAGTGGTATATGATTTATTTTTATAGCGTGTTGGAATATTCTTTGTGCTACGCGAATATTTTTTAGCCGTTGAATTAATTTTCACCTTTTGACCGACAATGAAGTTGTTGGTCGTGTGTTTCTTTGTGCTGAGGTCTGATGTCTTAACCCAGCTATATAGCTCTTTTAGCAACATGCGGTTACTTCCTTTTTGTTGGATGGTATATGTTTTATTTTTATAACGATTAGGAATTTTTTCACCTGTGGCATAATGTGTGGCTGAGGATTTAAGATGGACTTTACCTCCTGTGGTAAATGAATGATTGGTTGTTTTATAGGGTTTCTCAAGAGTGCTGGTGGAAGTATCCTGACTGGTTGTGAGAGTTAAGAAGTTTTTCCAAGTCATTTCGGTGCCTGATCTTAAGAGACGTGGACAGTTTTTCTTACTCCAATGATGATGCTGGACGACACGTTTAATTGAAGGATATTTTTTGAGTAAATATTTAACGACTTCAATGGCGTTAAGTAGTGCTTTTTGATAATTGCCATCTTGATTGACACAGATTTCAACCGAGATACTTGTATGGTTTCCATTATACGTACCTGAATGAAAAGAGACTTCTGAGAATGGAATCGAGATATAAACTTCTGGTTCATCATCAACTTGGACATGCCAGCTTGCTTGTCGCTTGTTGCCATTTGCTTGCAGGAGAGCGTGCGCTCTTGCATTAGCTCGGACGTTTGGGTTGTCCGTTTCGTGGATTGTAATCGATGTGGGAGTCATTTGTCTACCTGGTCGCGTGCGTGTATGTGACTTGGGGATATATTGTTTAATAAATGTAATCATTTAATCAATCCTCTCTAATTGTGTTTAATAGGGTGCCTTTTAAGTTAGTTTCTGCACGTAATTTACGACGTGCTTCTTTTGCCCAACTCTTAACCGCTTCAATGGATACCTCTTCTTGTGCCGCAATCTCTTTAAGGGGATATTCTTTTATTACAAAATAGACAACCCATGTCCATTGACGTTTGGAAAGCAGTGATTTAATTTGTTGCCAAACTTGAGTATCGTTGATTTGAATGCCAGAGGGGTCAATGAGAAGTTGGTTCGTTCGGGTCATTGTGTTGCCTGTTTCTTGTTTTGTGATGAGTTGTTCTCTTGCCTCAATTTGGGCATCACTCGCGCGTTTGTTCTTTCTAATAAGATCAATAAAATGAAAATTAAGCGCAGCATTTAAATGAGTATCAAGTTCTCCACGTGAAGCATCATACGACTCATACGCTTGCCAAAGAGCAATCATCCCTTCTGCATAAAACTCCTCATGAAAAGCATAAGGAATCCGTAATCTGTGAATATGGTAATAAATTCTTTGTTCTTGCATAAATAACTTTTCTCGCAAATAATTCACCTCCTTAACTGACTCAAGCCTAAAGGGAGTATGAATCACATGCATCTACGCTAACTTCATAGTAGGTTGGCAGAAATGCGAAATTGTAAGTAAATTGTGATGTTTTTGGTCATTAAAGTAGTTAAAATCACAAAAATAGCAACACTAACTGAAGTTAGAGTAGAAAGAAGGAGAGAAACCTAAAACAGCTATATAGCAACATGAGTTTACATCAAAACTTAGCAAATTGAGTGTATTCAATTTGCGATGGGTATATAAAATTTTATTTTTAATAGTCATATCTAGAAAAAAAATCCTCCACACTTACAGTTCAGTGTGGAAATTAGTGTATCAGCTATTATTTGGTGGATTTATTACCTTAAGTAAACTTAAAAAACATTTATATAATGATTGATTTAAAAAAATCTGTTGAGACTATTTACGACAGCCTTGTTAGATTTGTAAAAATGTACATGCAAAATGATTTTTTATATGTTATAATACAGATGAACAAAGCTTGTGAATTTCTATCAAACATTATTGGTATTTATGAATTTATAAGCAATAATCGCTCTAGAAGTGACAATTAATATCATATAAATACATGCAATTTCCAATACGACAAAAGGGGATGAGGACATGGTAATGATAAAAGAGAAAAAAACTGGTAAGATAATTGAGAAAATTAGTCGTGAAGAATTACGTGAAAAACTCATTCGTGAAACTGTTAAGGAAAATCAGGAAGCATTAAAACGGTTATCTCAAACATAGAAATGGATAACATTTTATATTTAAACAAAGATGATATTCTTTCAGCCCATAGTATAGGAATGACAGAATTTAACGGTAAATTAGTAGGAGTATCTCATTCTTGTGTTGAAAAAAGAGTAATAGAACCTCAAACAAAGTATTTCGGACAAGAACAATATCCAGGCTTATTTAAGAAAGCTGCGTTATATTGGTATCGAATAACCACTTCACACTGTTTTACCGACGGAAACAAAAGAGCGGCATTGATTTCAACTGATTTATTCTTAAAATATAATGGGTATAAAATTAATGTTAATCAAGAATCTTTATTTGTTTATTGCTTACTAATCGGAAATCATAAAACACGCCCATTAATTCTTGAAGTTGAAAGTTGGTTGAAAAGAAACACAATAAAGCTAGATTACGCTTGGAAAACAACTTAAAAATAAATTTAACAAACCCACCAGGTTTCCAGATAATGTAGACTAGGGTGGTTTTTTTGGGCATTTATATAATGATTGATTTTAAAAAACCTAAGTTAAATCTATTTATGTCAATATTGTTAAATTTACATAATTTGCTAAAGAGAAGTAAGAACTCATGATATAATAGTTAATGTAGACTGAATGTTAATTATGTGATTAGGAGAGATTAATATATATGACCAATAATGTTATTCCAATTCCTGTTTCATTCGAACAGCGACAAATTAATGAGCATGGTGAAGGTTATGTAGAATGTGCCTTTACTGAAAAGTGGCTACAATTTCCTGAAATAGTGAGTGATGAAAAGCTTATACCAGTTAAAGTGATGGCTAAGATTAACGGTGAAGCGCGTCAGGTAACTCAACTGATTTTAAATAAAGAAGATTTACTTCGAGCAGCCGAATCGGTTAAGCAAGGAGTATAATAAAATATAGATTGTTAAAAGAGTGATCAGTAAAATGATCACTCTTTTTTTATGCAAATCAAAAAAGATGTTCTTGAGTTAGCATGAGAACTGTTATATCATAAAGTTATCTTTTACTTACCGAAAAATAAACGATTTGTAGATGCGCTAGCAGAAATGATTAGTTTATCTCAAATCCAGTCGGAGGGAAGTTTATGCAAACTATTTTACGTTATTTTATGATGATTGGTTTTGCCTGTTTATTAGTTGGGTGTGGAGCAACAGATGAAGATAGTAAAACTAAAGATGCTGAAGCTGTAGAAGTGGTACAAACAACTGCAGAGCAAGAAAAGAACTTAACTGAAGCTGAAAAAGAAGAGTTGTTTACTCAGTTTAATGCTGCTACTGAAGAAGTAGAGGTTTACGATGTTGATATGGCGTTAGTTGTTGAATTAACTGAAGGCGAAAATA
>DATGTX010000115.1:0-9186 GCA_035301645.1 Pseudogracilibacillus sp.
GTTTTATGGTAAACTAAAAAGAGATAAAATACTTATTCATTAAATTGTAAGTAAGGAAGGTGAATTAGATGAGTCAAATTATTTTGATTTCAGGAAGTCCATCTGAAAATTCTAGCTCTGATAAAGTTTTAGATTATATCGGTTCGTTATTAACAGATGAAGGACATCTCGTAGAAAAAATCAATGTAACTGATATTCCTGCAAAAGACTTAATGTATGGGCGTTTTGATAGTGAATCAATCAAAAAAGTGACTAAAAAAATAGAACAAGCTCAAGGTATCGTCATGTCTTCACCTGTTTATAAAGCGTCTTATCCAGGTGTTTTAAAAGCTCTTTTAGATGTTTTACCAAAAGATTCTTTCCAGCACAAAACGGTTTTTCCGGTTATGCTTGGAGGAAGTCCTAATCATTTATTAGCAATTGAATATGCTTTAAAACCACTTATCGCAATTTTAAAGGGTAACAGTATTAATGGTGTTTATATACTTAATGACCAAGTTAATAAGGAATTAAACTTCCCTATCATTGACGAAAAAATAAGTGAACGTATCAATATACAACTCGCATACTTTAGAGATGCGTTAAACGAGAAAAAAATTTCGACTTTTTAAATTCTAAAGCAAAAATAAAAAAACTAACTCCTTCTCAATTATAAGAGAAGGAGTTAGTTTTTTTTGATCAATTATTTCTCGAACTGATCTTTATACATTTGCCTTGCTACTTTTGGTGCTGTATAGAATGTGGTTAAGAGTAAGAATACAACAGGAACGGCAGTTACGACAATGAACGACTGTAAGGCGTTAACACTACCTTCACCTAATGATACTAAGACAACTGCAACTGCTCCCATGAGTATTGCGAAAAATGCACGTAACCATTTAGGAGGATTTCCGTCGCCAGAAATTGCCATTGAAATTGTTAGTGACATTGAATCCGTTGTTGTTAAAACAAAAACGGTTGTTACGAGTAAGAATAATGCTCCAAAAAGTGTACTAAGTGGCAAGTTTTGTGTAATTGCCATCATCGCAGCTGGTGGACCAGCCGCTTCTAATGCGGTTGAGATAGAGCCTGGTACGTCAATTTCTTGAGAGATTCCAGTTCCACCAATAACAGTGAACCAAAAAGTTGTTACAACAGGCGCAATAACTGCAACTGCTAAAACAAGTTCACGGATTGTACGTCCTCTTGAAATCCGGCTTGTAAATAGAGCCATCATTGGACCATATCCAATAAACCAAGCAAAGAAGAATACTGTCCAACCACCGAGCCATGCTTCATCTCCTCGGAAAGTGTTTAATGAGACAAACTCATTCACATATAATCCTAAAGCTTCAAAGAAATTATTAAAGATAAACATTGCTGGGCCTAAAATTAAGACAGCAAGCATTAATCCAATCGCTAAAACAACATTAAAGGTACTTAAAAACTGAATACCTCTATGAAGACCTGTTACAGCAGAAATAGCTGCACCAGCGACTAATACGATAATAATGACAATATAAAGTGTTAATGATTCTTGAATACCTGTTAGGACACTAACGCCATAACCTGCTTGTAAACCTAAGAACCCTATAGGTCCAATTGTTCCTGCGGCAACAGAAATAATTGAAAATATATCAACAAATGATCCAAATACACTATTCTTCATTATTTTCTCACCGAAAATTGGGTATAGAAGTGATCTAGGTTTTAATGGCATACCTTTATTATAATGAGCATACATTAAAACGATTGTTCCAAGTGTTCCAAGCACTGTCCATGAAAGGAAACCCCAGTCAACAAAACTCATTGCAAGTCCTGGAGCTATAGCTTCTAATGTAGCATCTTCAATTCCAGCAAATTGTGGGTGGGGCGGTACAGTTAAAAAGTGGCTTAAAGGCTCTGCAGCTGCCCAAAAGATTCCCCCACCTGCAAGTAATGTACACATAATAATAGAAATCCATTTAAATGTACTCATTTCAGGTTTGTCTAAGTTACCAAGTTTGATTTTACCGAATTTAGAAAAACCAATAAAGAGTGCGATAAAGAATGTTCCTAGTAAAACAAATTGATATAATACACCAAAATACGTAGCTGATAGACCGAATAAATAATCAACACTATTTGCTACAAATTCAGCGTTAATAATTGAGATAATTACAAATAGCAAGAGAATACTACCACTTATAATAAAAGATGTTGTATCGAAAGATGTCTTTTTACGGTTCGTGCTTTTCATTTAATTTTAACTCCCTTTATAAATTAGATAATTATATATTTTAACTCTATGTTTAAGAGTTCCTTATTTCCAATTGATATTTTTAAAAATTAGCCTCCAATTCACATTTAAAATACTAAGTAATTATTAGATAAAAACAAACATGGAATGAAGCATTATTTAACTAATGCCTCATTCCATGTTTTCCATCATAAACGATATGTATTTCTTTGTAAAGTTTGTTTATAAGTTATATAACAATGAAAGCACTCTATTTCCTATCATATCATTTGTTAGAAAAAAATAAAAAAAACCCATAATTAAGTTTAATTATGGGTTAAATGAAATTTATTTTACTGCATCCACTCAGGTTTACCAAAACCTTCAAACTCTTCATCAATAATTTTTTCAAATTCTGGTGATTCTACAACATCTTTAATATCTTGAGCCCAATCTGTATCTAAATCGCTTGTGTTAAGCACGACGCGGTTACGATAATCATCAGGCATGTCTTCTAACGCAATGGCATCAAGTAAGTCAAAGTTAGCTGCTAAAGCAAAGTTCCCAGGCACAGAAGCTAAATCTTCACTATCTACTGTACGGGGAAGTTGTCCCGCTTCGACTTCGTGAAATACTAAGTCTTTTTTATTTTCTTCAATATCATTGATTGAAGCTGTTAATGGATCAACATCATCAGAAATTGTAATCAGACCTTCATCTGCAAGCATGACAAGTGTTCTAGATAAGTTTGTTGGGTCATTAGCAATAGTTATTTTACTACCATCTTCAATTTCTTCAATTGAATCAAATTTATTAGAAAATAGACCCATAGGAGCAGTTGGAACAATAACTAATTCTGATAAGTCCATGCCATTTTCTTCCGCGAATGCCTCATAATAAATTTTATGTTGGAAAAGGTTTGCATCGATATCTCCGTTATGAAGTGCATTGTTTGGCTGAACGTAGTCACTAAATTCAATATTTTCTACTTCATAACCTTTTTCTTCAAGTAAAGGTAAGATAGCTTTAGTTACCATATCACTATAGGGACCCGTCGTTGCACCGAACGTAATTTTGTCTTTTTCTTCACTTGCTCCTTCAGCAGCATCTTCTTTATCTGAATCATTTGACCCACAAGCAGCAAGAACTGCAATGATTAAACCGATTAAAATTAAAGTGTTAAATTTTTTCATTTTTATTTTCCCCTTTTAAGTATATATTTTGGGTATTCCGATTATGATGTAAAAAAATTAAGATTACAGTACATTTTAGCAAATCAAATATGCGAGACGCCTGCGGGAGAAAAGAGCCAGATGAGACTTCAGAGGCGTAGCCTATGAGGCTCATTGCTCGCCCGCGGCAAGCGAGCATATTTGATTTGCGCTAGGAAATAGTGTTTTACTGTCCACACTATTTCGGATATCTTAACGCTTATTTATTTTCTTTGCGATAAAATCACCTGAGAACTGAATAACTTGAACAATAACAATTAAAACAACCACTGTCGTATACATAATAAGATTGTCATAACGGTAGTACCCATAACGGATTGCTAAATCTCCAATACCGCCACCACCAACTGTTCCAGCCATAGCAGAGTACCCAATCAAACTGATAATTGTGATTGTAAGTCCACTTACAATGCCTGGTTTTGCTTCTGGTAAAATAATATCTTTAATTATCGTCCAAGGCTTTGCACCAACTGAGACAGCAGCTTCAATCACGCCACGATCAATTTCTCTAGCAGAAGATTCAACCATTCGAGCAAAGAACGGAATGGCAGCTATTGATAAGGGAACAGCTGCAGCAGTTGGACCAATCTGGGTGCCGAGTAAAAGATTTGTAAAAGGTAATAAAAAAACAAGTAAAATAATAAAAGGAATAGATCTAACTAAGTTTGTTACTACGCCAGCAACACCTTTAATAAAGCGATTTTGTAAAATAAGACCATTGTCTGTGACGTATAAAATAATTCCTAAAGGCATACCAACGATAAGCGCAACAAAAACCGCGATACCAACCATATAAATTGTTTCAAAAAAAGCTTTATTTAGTTCAGGTAGGAAATTAATAAATGCGTCCATGTTGTATCACCTCCACTTGTTGCATGCGCTTATTTAAGTATTCGATTGCTTGCTCGACTTTATCGTCTTTTCCCTTTAGTTCCATAATGAAAATACCTAAAGGTTCATCACGAATGTATTCAATCTTCCCATGTAAAATGTTTCCTGAAACAGGAAAAGCTTGCAGCATATCCGAAACAATCGATTCATTAGCGATAACACCTTGGAATTGAAGCTTAACAATCGTTCCAGTACATGTTTCTAGTAATTCTTTAGGCAAGTTAAATTGTAAGATAGTTTCAATAAATTTTTTAGTTAAATCATTTTTAGGGTTAGAGAAGATATCATATGTACGCCCTTCTTCAATGACTTTACCATCTTGCATTACTGCACAACGGTGACAGATTTCTTTTACTACTTCCATTTCATGAGTAATAAGAACAATTGTAATACCAAGCTCTTCATTTATTTTTTTTAATAAATTTAAAATTGATTTAGTCGTACTTGGATCTAATGCAGAAGTTGCTTCGTCTGATAATAATACTTTGGGATTATTAGCGATTGCTCGTGCGATACTGACACGTTGTTTTTGTCCACCACTTAGTTGGGCAGGATAATGGTCTGCTTTATCCGAAAGACCAACTAAATCAAGTAATTCTTTAACACGTTTATTGCGCTTAGTTGTTTCGACACCAGCGACTTTTAATGCAAAAGCGATATTTTCAGAAGCAGTTTTTGATGAAACAAGATGAAAACCTTGGAAAATCATCCCAATTGATTGTCTAGCTTGGCGCAGGTCTTGAATTGACATCTCTGTTAAATTTATTTCATCAATAAAAATATCACCACTCGTTGGTCGTTCTAATAAATTAATACAGCGAAGGAGTGTACTTTTACCGGCGCCACTGTAGCCAACAATACCGTAGATTTCTCCTTTGTTAATCTGTAAATTTACATCCTTCACAGCAGAGACCTCACCGTTCTTACCTGGATAAACTTTGTTAATTTCATGAAGTTTAATCATCATATTCCCTCCTTACAACAAAATAAAAATCCCCTTTCAATTTGAAAGAGGATTTTATCTATATGTATCCTTATCTTTCAGAATGAAAGCATTCTGCAGGAAGAAGCACCAACTCCAAAAAGGAAGGTTGCTGTGATATCGCAAGGCCTGTACCTTCAATCACTCTTGATAAGTTCTATTTGATTTTTATAGATTCATAATACGCGTCACATACTTATTTGTCAATTAAAATAGATTGAGTTTTCCGATTCTTTCGGCAGCTTCTTTAAGACGTTCTTCACTATCTAGTAAGCCAAGTCTAACATAGCCTTCACCTAGAGAACCAAAGCCACTACCATCTGCAACAACGACTTGTGCTTTGTCTAATAATAAGTCAGCAAATTCTCTTGAAGTGTAACCTTCAGGGACTTTGAACCAAGCGAAAAAGGTTCCTTTTGGAGCACTCACTTTCCAGCCAATGTCATTTAAACTCTTGATTAATACATTCCGGCGGTCTTCATAAATATCAACTAACTTCTCCACATATGAAAGGTCACCAGAAATAGCAACAGTCGCAGCTTCCTGAATGGCACCAAACAGACTTGTAAATAAGTGGTCTTGTAATAAATTAATAGTCTGAATCACCGAAGGGTTTCCAACTGCGAAAGCAACACGCCAACCTGCCATATTATACGTTTTAGATAAAGTATACATTTCAATACCAACGTCTTTTGCACCTTCTGAACTCAAGAAACTAGGCTGTTTAACGCCATCAAATCCAATGGCTCCATATGCAAAGTCATGGACAACACAAAAGTCATGTTGTTTAGCCAAAGCAACAGTTTCATCAAAAAACGCTTTAGTCGCCACACCTGCTGTTGGATTGTTCGGGTAATTCAAAAACATCATTTTTGCTTTTTCTAACATTTCTTTTGAAAGATTATTATAGTCCGGCAAAAAACCATTTTCTTCAAGCAACGGCATAAGTTCAGGCTGGGCACCAGCTAAAGCAACACCTGATAAATAATCGGGATAGCCTGGATTAGGAACTAGTGCTGTATCACCTGGGTTAAGCAAGCTTTGGCTAACTTCGAATAAACCGATTTTAGAACCAAACATTAAGGCTACTTCAGTTTCTGGATCAAGATCTACATTATATTCGCGCTTATAGAAGTCGGCTACGGCTTCTTTAAAATATGGAAAGCCTTGAAAAGGTGAATACTTATGGTTAACTGGGTTTTCAGCAGCTTTTTGTAAAGCTTTAACAATATGATCTGATGTTGGTAAGTCAGGATTCCCTTGACCTAAATTTATGACATCATGCCCTTCATCAATCATTGCTTGCACTTTCTTTCCAAGTTTTGCAAAAAACTGATCTGGAAGCCGTTTAATTGCATCAGACTGTTCAAATTCTTGCATACGATCACTCCTTCAAAATAGTATGAATATTAGTTTTAGTTTAGCATATAAAAAGCTTTTAGCATCTAAAGAACATATTAAAATAAAAGAAGTTTAAAATATATTAACTGTGGAATACAAACAAGTAAGAATACTAGAGGAGGATATTTATGTCTAAAATTAAATTACCTAAAGAAACGGCTTCTTTTTGGCATCAAACAGCAGACGTCCCAAATTTCCCTCAGTTGAAAGAAAATTTAAGCGTAGACGTTGCGGTCGTGGGTGGCGGTATTTCAGGAATCATGACTGCCTATGAATTGGCTAAGACAAGTAAGAGTGTAGCCTTATTTGAAGCACGTGAATTGCTAAATGGTACAACTGGATTTACAACCGCAAAGTTAAGTGCACAGCACAATCTTTTATTTAATGAATTAATCGAACGTTACGATAAAGAAACAGCACATTTATATTATCAAGCGAATATGCAAGGTATAGACATTATTAAAAATCTTGCTGATAAACATGCGATTGATTGTGATTTAAAAAAGCAAGATGCTTATGTGTACACGCAAGATAAATCACAAAAAGGAAATATTGAAAAAGAAGCAAAAGCATATGATCAATTAGAAATTGATGGAGAGCTTACTCAAAATCTTCCAGTAGATATCGAAATTGATTCTGCTGTCGTAATGCATGAACAATACGAGTTCCATCCAGTTGCTTTTTTAGTAGGCATCATTAACCAGCTTGAAGAAATGGGTGTTCAAATTTATGAGCAAACGTTAATTAACGATATTAAAGATGGTAATCCTGTCAAATTGACAACATCTTCAGAATACACTGTTGATGCTGGCCAAGCAATTGTTGCAACAAAGTATCCAGTCCATGATCCCGAAGAAATGTATACCAGCAAATTTCAACCAGAAATCTCTTTTGCTATAGCTTGTGAAATAGACAAACCATTCCCTGGTGGCATGTATATTAATTGTAATAGCCCGAAACGAACATTTCGTGCAATGAGAGCAAACGGAAAAGAATATCTCCTAGCTGGCGGTGAAAGTCATCCTGTAGGGGATGGCAAATCAGACCAAGAGCGTTATGAAAGTATTCTCAAGTTTGCTGAAGAATATTTTTCAGTGAAAGAAGTTGTCGCCCACTGGTCCGCTAATGATTTAATTACAAAAGATAAAATTCCAATGGTTGGGAAGATTCATCCAGATGAAGAAAATGTTTTTGTCATTACTGGTTTTAGTAAATGGGGGCTTGCAAATGCCGCGATTAGCGCAGAATTAATAAGTGATTTACTCAGCAATAATGACAACCATTACAGTGAAATATTTGATCCTCATAGAGAGATACCTGATGCTACGA
The DNA here is from genome assembly GCA_035301645.1 of Pseudogracilibacillus sp. Lineage (GTDB taxonomy): Bacteria > Bacillota > Bacilli > Bacillales > Amphibacillaceae > Pseudogracilibacillus. The sequence continues at coordinate 8,033 of DATGTX010000115.1, forward strand.
GCTTAGTTGAAAAAGAAGGGTCAACAGACTACGATGCTTCAATTCATAAGAAAAAAGTAGAAGAACTCGAAAAAGGCGAAGCGTTAATTATTGAAGAAAATGATGATAAAACCGGCGTTTATAAAGATAGCGAGGGAACGCTCCATCAATTAGACACAACTTGTACACACTTAGGTTGTGGTGTCGAATGGAATGACGGAGATAAAACTTGGGATTGTCCATGCCATGGTTCAAGATTTAAAGCGACTGGAGAAGTCGTAGCAGGACCAGCAACTGAACCTCTTAAAAAAGTTACCTAATAAGCATTTTCTACAACTTTTCATAAAAAATAAAGTCATGGAATTGTCACGAGCATTATGTTAGAAAATATTAATAGGGGGTATATAATGAATATGTAAGGAAATTACATTTAAATTATATAAATAGTTAATTTTAATGTAAAACAAGGAGGAATTTAATATGGCACGTTTAGAAAATAAAGTTGCGATTATTACAGGTTCAGCACAAGGTATGGGTGAAGCACATGCTCGTTTGTTTATCAAAGAAGGAGCAAAAGTAGTTATCACTGACTTAAATGAAGAAAAGGGTAGTGCACTTGCTGATGAATTAGGCGAGAATGCAATCTTTGTTAAACAAAATGTGACAAGTGAAGATGATTGGAATAATGTTATTAAAGAAACAGAAGAGAAATTTGGTCCAGTAAATGTTCTTGTTAACAATGCGGGAATTACAATGTCAAAATCAATTGAAGAAACAACATTAGATGATTATAATAAAATTGTCCAAATTAACCAAGTTTCTGTATTTTTAGGAATGAAATCAGTCGGTCCTTCAATGAGAAAAGCTGGCGGAGGGTCAATTGTTAATATCTCATCAATGAACGGTATTGTTGGTGGAGCTATTGCATATACAGATACTAAATTTGCTGTCCGTGGTATGACAAAAGCTGCTGCACTTGAATATTCACCACAAGGTATTCGTGTGAATTCAGTTCATCCAGGAGTTATTGAAACACCAATGATTATGCAAGAAGATGTTAAAGAGCAAGTTGAAGCATTTTCAAAAACAATTCCAATGAAACGTATTGCTAAAGTAGAAGAGGTTTCTCAAACAGTTCTATTCTTAGCATCAGATGATTCAAGTTACTCAACAGG
>DATGTX010000116.1:0-16011 GCA_035301645.1 Pseudogracilibacillus sp.
GCTTTGTATTTCCTCTGTATCCGGTGTAAAATGTAGGTAGGTCATCTTGATCTGCCTCCTGGTAAAGGTTTGTCGTTAAAAATTGTACCGTAAAGGCGATCGAATGACCTACTCTTTTTACACAATTATAGGGACTTTATCTCAGGAAATAGAAGATATAATGATAGTACCATATTATGATATTTATGATGAACTTTATTTGGAAATAGATGGAGAACTTTATCTCTATGAAAGTGAAGAGGATATTATTACAATCCTTCTTGATAATATATCATTAAGCGATGATAGTGCTGACTTAGTAGATACCATTCAAGAGATAAAACTGATTGCAAAATATGAAGGTGAAACTATTAGTAATAATGGTTTGTTCAAGCAAATTGATGCTCTTGTTAAGGTAGATTCGGGAATATATTGGTTATTGGATGGAAATTGGCTTTCATTAGAAACTGATTTTATAAAAACATTAAATCAATTATTTAGGGAAAAAGTTGTCGAGAATAATGACCATTATATTAAATTTGATTCTTTACATCCATGGATTCTAAATAAAAATGAAGGAGATTATAACTTTCAACATAATGATGAAGAAAATGTATATGTATTGGATAAAATCTTATATCAAAATATAGAAATATGTGATTTATTAGTGGAGGATAAACAAAATAATAAGCTTTATTTTGTACATGTTAAAGATAGTCTAGATGGTAATATGCGTATTTTGGCTGCACAAATCGAGCATGCATTGCATTTTTTAGATATTGCCCAAAATGATTCTTATATTTTGAGTGGTTATTATGAAAATATAACTAATAGAATTGGAAATATAAGTAAACAAGGTTTAGAAACAAAAAGTTCACGGGCAGCTAGAAAATTTATAGATCGTTTTCCTATAAAAGAAGCATTCATTGAGACTGTTCAACATGCAGATAAAGAATTTATCTGTGCGTATCGGCCAAAGAAAAACAATGATTTAAATAATCCTGAAAGTCTGGAATCGACAGCTGCAAAATTATCTATGATATATTTAACAGATGTATCAGAAAATTACGATATACCGATAAAATTTACTCAAATAAAAACTAATAATTAAGAGATGTCCTAGAGTTTACTTTGGATTCATATTATATACTGATGGGGTGATCTTGTAATGTCCAAAAGTAAAGATGCCCTTAAATCTGTTTATGAATTGAAATTAACTACAGTTATAGATGTAGCTGCAAATTATGGTGCAGACATCTTTAAGAAGGAAGCGAGAACTTTAATTGCTGAGCTAGGTATTGACTTAGGTGCATCTTTAGTTCCTGGAATTTCTGGAGCCGTCCAATCTTATAAACGTAGACGATTCGAAAGGAATATAAATAAAGCCATTGAAGAAACCTTAAATAGGATTGAGAAAATTGAAGACAATTTAAGGACGAAAACTGAAGAACAAAGAGCTAGAGTAAATCAAATGTATCAATACATATTAGATTTTATAAGTGATGAACCACAAGAAGATAAAATAAAGTATTTTATTAATGGTTTTGTTCATTTAACAGATCATGACAGCATAACAGAAGATTTTGTGTTAACATATTATGATTTGATGAGTGATTTAAGAATGGTAGATTTAGCTGTGTTAAGACTTTATTGCAATAATATTGCTAGTTATGATGAAGAAAATCGGGAAACTTTTAGAGATGTGGTGGAACAATACGGGTTAACAGCAGACCAGTATGATTCAGTCCGTAATAATTTACATAGTCTTGGGTTATTGACATCTGTAAAAGATCAAGAATATATGAAAGACATTAAATCTCTTTTTGAATCCATCAAAGCCATTCATAAATACTTGGATAGAGTGTCTCGAGGAAAAAGAACATCAAAACTAAAAGATCCGAAAATGAGATCCAAAGAACGTTTTAGAATATCACAATTTGGAAGACAATTTCATGATTTTTTCTTGGAGGAAAATACTAAATAATTTGAAAATAGAACTGTATTAAAATAACTTTTATGAACAACATTCGTGATTATAAATTTGATAAAGTTTTATATTTGGCTTTTCCATATCATTAATAAGAGATTCTATGAAACAATTGAAATTAGCATTATACATTATTCGTGACTGATATTAAATAGGCAGTGTTAATGTTTATATGCCAATTTTAAAGATGCTGATGAAAAGGAAATAAAAATAACAGAAGCTTGCTCATATCAGATTAGCAAGCTTCATACTATTTAGACCTTCTTGCTTTTTCAACAACCCATTCAAAGTGATTCCTTAATTCCTCAATATCTTCTCTTGTTAAAACTTTCCACTTTTAGCCGAGCTTAAAGCTAACTTCCTTTTTTGTATATCCGTATTTCTCACGAAGATTTTCTAAACGCTGGCCAAAATTTTTCATCTTTCACACCTCTACTTGCCATGAAAATAACACAAAATGAGACTTATGTTATTAAAACACTCAAAATGTGTTTACATTATAACTATTTGCGCTATAACGACAATTCAACACACAAATTTTGTGTTAGGGTTTATAAATAAAGTTATTAGGTGGTGAGAGATAACGATAAAAGTAGTGAATTTTCATTAAACAAGATGATTGCTAGTTTTAAAATGATTGCGATTACAGAAGGGGGAGGAAATTTCGATCGTGAGTAAGAATATCGCAATTTTAGGTAGTAGTGGCGGGAATCTTTATAATTTGGGTGGAAGTAATCCTGAAAACTTGCTGGGAGAAATCATTAATCAAGCAAAAGCTGCAGGTATGAACATAAGTCATATTCAATTTATTGCGGCAACGACATCTTTAGATAATATTACCAGAAATACAAAGGCATCCATTGGAATCATGAATTGGGAGAAATTACTCATGGGGAACTTTTATCATTAAAACAAGCAAATGACGATGCAAAAGAAATCGACCAACAAATTGCAAAAGATATTCAGAATGGTTTAGTAGATGGCATCATACTTGCAAGTGCAGATCCTGAAGGTGCTAACCAACAAGCAATTGAGGCAGCAGTAGAAAAGGAACTTCCTATTGTAGGTACTGGAGGAACTTCTATGGCGATTACAAATTCTATGGGCGAAAATATTATTGCAACATCTGGTACCACAGGAACAACTAACCGAACGAGAGCAATTTCATCTATAAGCCATTTAGCAAAACATTGGGGAATCAAATATAACATTTCAGCGGGTTCGTCTGATGGTCAGGCTGAAGGAAATCCTTTTAAAAAATAAGGTTTCGCGGGATTATGACGTCTTAACTACCGGCCTTTATCGCACTTGCCATTACTGTTGCCTTAAGTAGAATTCCGACGTTAGATATGATGGAAGATATATTTGATCTTTTAATAACATCTTTGCCAGTTGTTATTTCAGCAATAGCTGCTAAACAAATTTCAGAGCTTGATGAAGTTGGGATTGTCGCGGGGGTTATTGCGGGATTATTATCTACAGAAGGAGGTATTGTTGGTGGATTAATTGCGAGAATATTAGCAGGGATTCTCGCGCATTATATTTTTCAACGAACAGTTGAGTGGAACTTTCCAATGACAACAGTAAATATTGTAACAGGTGGAATTTCAGGATTAATTTCTGGTGTATTTGTTTACTTATTGATTGCACCTTTAGCATTGCAATTAGCTAATCAAATTAGATGGGTCATTGATACAACAATAGATATAAATCCTATTTTAGCCGGTTTGTTAGCGGGATTACTCATATGGCCAACGATTTTAATGGGAATTTATCATGCTGCGATTTTACCAATTATTTTATTAGAGATTGAAACAACAGGAAATAGTTTCATTGGTGCAATTGATGTTGTTGGTCTTGGAATGGTTGCTATGAGTATTAATTTAGCGAATATTATTTTCCCAAGAACAAAAGGTGAAAGAGCCCTAGCATGGCCTGGGTTTTTAGTTCTTTTTGGATTTGGAACATATGTTGAATCTGCTTATCCGTTTATGTTTTCAAGCAGAGTAGTATTTGGAGGCGCTATATTATCTGCTGGATTAGCAGGTACATTTGTCGGTTTGTTTAAGGCAAGAGGAGTAGGGTATGTACCTACTTTAGTTCAACCATTTTTATCAAATAATATTATCGGATTTATTATTTCGATGATAGTCGGGTTAATAGCAGCTTTTATTATTACAGTAACTGCTAACAAAATGATAAAACAAAAAGAATAAATAAGGAGGAATATATATGTTTACAAAGGATATGAATTTAAAAAGAGATTATGCAATTAGTAAAGTGTGGAGTGCAATTAATGATCATGGTGGACAGACTGTTTTAAGTACAGGAATAACAGGGGATGATGCAAGACTTGCCAAAGCGGTCGTTGATGTAGGTATCAAGATGCTTGAACCGAATCACCCTGCTGTAGCATTATCTAGAGGACATCGTGGTTTAACAACTATGAATGATGCTGAAAGCATAAGGCATGAGATACATTTATCTGAAATGACGGAAGTAATTCGTGGCTTAAGAAATGTTATTGGTGAGGAACCTTTTATAACGGCGGGAGTCCCAGGAGGATTTACGGAAGTTAAACCTATTTATCTTAGTGAGGATGATTTTCAAGCAATATCGTTATCAGGTGCAGATAGTCCGCATACACATAAATGCCATTTAGATGATTTAAGAAATATTGTAGAAAAAGCACATAAGTATGGGTTGTTAGTTGATGCCTATATATCTCATCCAGATGATGAACAATCCACTGGAATACCGGCAAGTACACCTGAAGATGTAGCGAAAATATCTAAAGAAATGGAAGATATGGGTGTGGATATGATCGGTTTAATGACAGGTATGACTTATAAAGGATTAGGTGCTGGAGAAATTTCAGATGAGACGAAGGAGCGTTTAGATGCTCTAGTTTCAACAGTTTCAGTTCCAACATTAGCAGAAGGTGGAATTAACCTCGAAAACTTTCAAGCATTCAAAGACACAGGTGTCCATGTGTTAGTAATAGGAACTTCATTTAATCATGTTGTACAAAAAGCCGTACAAGATGTAGTGAAGAAATATCTTTCCTAATCCTAGTGAGTGTTACAAAAGATCTTGTGAAAATGTAAAAGTTAATATAACATCTTCTGAACGGGACTAGGACAAAAAAACGGTTAATAAAAACGAACAATATACAATCAGAGTGGAGGAAATATACGAAGACTCCTGTGGGAACTGCACGAGTCCGAGGATCACTTTATCGCCCATTTGGGGCGCTACAGAAGCCGAGGCCGTGCCCACGGAAAACGTTTTGTTGTGGTAATTAAATTATAAGATCTATTAAGTGGTTTCAGCATCATTTATTTTTTGGCGAATATGGTCATAGTTATTTTTAGAATTTCATTTTTTCCTTTAAACGTAACATTTGCTTTTGTAATTCAGCATAATCATCCGAGGTTACGGTATCTTCCATTTCCATTGGAGTAAACTTTTTTATCCATGCATAAATTATTACTTCAGATACACCCAATTCTATCATAATTGTATGCATACCGGGCAAATACATTTAGAAAGAGGCATCTTCAGGAATACTATTGTTATACACATTCATACACTAAAACTTCCATAGATCCAATCCTTTCTGAAGATGTAGTTCACAGCTGTCCATTCCTTTAGAACATGTGCGGTTTCTCGATACGTGCTTTCCGCAATTTTGACTTCTACAAACGGGCTTCTACGATCGTATTTCTTAAATCCCGCCCATTCATCAGAAGGATAGCAGGAAATCATACATAAACGTGTGTGTGAATTTCACGACACCAAAAGTAAATTGGATGTCCCTTTCATCATTTCTCTCTACAGTTCAACCATCAGCTTGTTTTCTCTTTTACAATAACGGTATTCATTTTGGTGAATACGTCTCCCAAAATCGACGCAAATACATCGTACATGCTTTTGTTCTGTCCATATATATTTTCCTCCGATTTAACTATATGATTGTATAAAAAAGTAAATCTAAAAATGGTTGTATGTATTGTAATATAAAAAGTTTTTATCCCTTCGTCAAACTAAAGTGAAATTTTCAAAGGTAGGTAAACCGAATGATCATTGTAAAGATCTGTCTTTACATAAAACGAATTAAAATTTGGATAAAATAGTCTATTTTATTTTAGGTGATGAAGCTTGCTAGCATATTTTTTTAATATATATTTTACATTATTTAGTAAAATCTATTTTTACTATGTCGTAAACTTGTGATACAAACAAAATGTTTGTTTCAAACATAATTGTGGTAAAATCAATCAAATATATTGACATTTATGTTTAAAAATAACATAATTACAAATAAAAGCTACCTAAATATTAAAAAGGAATCGATATTTATGGGACCAGAACATCGTAGAAATTGGATTGTTGAACAAATAACATTAGAAGGCGAATTGAAGATTGATAAATTAGTCGAAGCTTTAAACGTTTCATCTATGACAGTTAGAAGGGATTTAGATCTGTTAGAAAAAGAGGGGAAAGTTATTCGGACACATGGGGGTGCTATTTTAGCAAAACCATTAATGATTGAAACCCCTTTTATGAAAAAGAAAAGCGAAAAAATAGATCAGAAACAAAAGATTGCACAAAAAGCCATGACACGCGTTCACGAGGGCCAAATAATTTTATTAGATTCGGGAACAACTACATTAGAAATTGCTCGTTTGTTAAAGGAGCGCGAAAACATCACTATTTTAACGAATGATATTTATATTGCTGCAGAATTAGTAGATAGTTCTTTAGAAGTTATTGTTTTAGGTGGCCATTTACAATCGCAAGTAGGTGCATTATTCGGTCCTCAAGCGAATTCGTTTTTAGAAAATATCCATGTTGATGTATTTTTTCTTGGTACTCAGGCTATTGACCATAAAGCAGGGGTAACTTCACCAACTTTAGAAAAAGCGCACTTAAAAAGGTTGATGATGCAAGCTGCGGAAAATGTCTGGCTTGTTTCTGATTCGAGCAAAATAGGAAAAAAAGCATTTGCCAAAATTTGCGATGTAAGTGAATTAACAGGTTTTATTATAGATGATGAAATGTCGGATGAAACAAAGAGAATTTTATCTCAGTTAACTGTTATTGTTTAAACAGAGGGGATGAAGAGAACTTGAAGATTGGTGTTATAGCAGATGATTTAACAGGTGCGAATGCAACAGGCGTTCGTCTCAACAAACAAGGATTTACATCGGCAACAATTGTTTTTAATAGCAGTATTCCAACATCTGAGAAAATAGATGCTCTGATTATTGATACAGATTCTCGATATGTAGAGGATCAAGTGATTATAAATCGTGTGAATGAAGCGATCGAGGATTTACAATCTTGGAAAGCTGAAGTAATTTGTAAACGAATAGATAGTACAGTCAGGGGAAATATTGGTCTTGAGATTGATACGGTTTTAGATGCTATTGGTGAAGAAAGTGTCGCAATAGTTGTGGCATCATTTCCTAGATCGGGGCGGATATTATCTGGTGGTTATCTGTTAGTTGAAGGTGTTCCTGTACAAGAAACAGATGTAGCTAATGATACAGTAATGCCACTGATGAAATCATATGTCCCGGGAATTATTAAAAGCCAAAGTAAACATAAAGTTGCACATATAGGACTTGAAAAGGTCTTAGAAGGTGTTGATGTTTTACAAGCAAATATTAATGAACAAATTAAGCTTGGGCAAAGAATTATAGTGATTGATGCGGTGACTGAAGAGGATATTGAAGTTATTGCTGAATCAATGGTGAAAATTAAGAAAAAAGAGCTCATTCCAGTTGATCCAGGACCATTAACAGCAGCTTATGCTAGGGCTTATTCAAGTCAACTTGTCGAAAAAAATAAGATTATTGTAACTGTTGGAAGTGTAACTTCTATTTCTAGTCGTCAACTACAATATTTAAAAGAAAAAACAAATTCTACACCAGTTTATGTATCAGCGGAAAAATTAGCTTCATTTAAGTCGACGTGGGATGAAGAAGTAGAAAGATCTATTAACAAAGCTTTAGTGCAAATTCAAAAAGATGATGTTCTAATTATTACAACAAATAAAGAAGGTGATAAGCTAATAAATTTAAAGGGAATTGCTAAAAGAGAAAATGTTGTTCCAGACTCTTTAGCGAAACGAATTACAGATGGATTAGCAAAGATTACTAGGCGGGTTATTGAAAAAGCTAATGTTCCTATTCATGGTCTTTTTACAAGTGGTGGGGATGTGACGGCTTCATTATGTGCGGTGACACTTGCATCAGGAATTAAATTAGAAGATGAAGTTTTACCATTGGTAGCTTATGGAATGCTTTTAGATGGACATCTTCCCAAGCTTCCAATTGTGACTAAAGGTGGGATGGTTGGGGATAAGGATACAATTTATGAATGTGTGAAGTATTTACAAACCAAAACAATAAGGAGTGCACAAAAAAATGAGTAATGAACAAGTTATTATTGCAATTCCTATGGGCGATCCGGCTGGTATTGGACCAGAAATTACGGCTAAATCCTTAATGAATCAAGAAATTTATGATAAGTGTAAGCCGGTTGTTATTGGAGATAAAGAAGTTTTTGAAAAGGCGATTCAAATTGTTGAAGGAGATTTAGCAATTAACGTAATAGATCATCCTCAAAATGGAAAATTTGCATATGGCACGGTAGATTTGATTGATTTAAATAATATTGATACAAATCAGTTAGAGTATGGTGAAGTGCAAGCTCAATGTGGACAAGCTTCTTTTGAATATATCGAAACAGCTGTAAATTTAGCGTTAAATGGCGAAGCACAAGCTTTAGCCACTACACCAATTAATAAGGAATCATTACGAGCAGCGGATGTTCCTTATATCGGACATACAGAAATACTAGAAGAGCTAACAGGTACTGAAGATCCATTAACGATGTTTCAGGTGCATAATTTGCGAATATTTTTCTTAACACGTCATTTATCGTTAAAGAATGCAATTGGTCAAATGACGAAAGAACGTGTTCGTGATTATTTAAATCGTTGTGATCTTGCTTTAAAACGATTAGGGGTCGAAGATAGAAAAATTGCCGTAGCAGGCTTAAATCCCCATAGTGGTGAAGGAGGATTGTTTGGAACTGAAGAGATCGATGAAATTACTCCTGGTATAAAAGCTGCAGTTGAAGATGGAATAAATGCAGTTGGGCCTATACCAGCTGATTCTGTCTTTCATCAAGCGTTGAATGGAAAATATGATGCTGTATTATCTTTATATCACGACCAGGGGCATATTGCAGCTAAAATGACTGATTTTTATCGAACGATTTCAATTACGAATGGTTTGCCTTTTTTAAGAACATCTGTTGATCATGGGACAGCATATGATATTGCTGGGAAAAATATTGCTTCAAGCGTAAGTATGGAGGAATGTATTAAGCTTGCAGCAGAATATGGTCCGAAATTTACTGAAGAAATAATGGATAAATAACGAAGGAGAAATATTTTGTAACATAAAGACGTCAATTTACTGGGGCTAATTGCCTCAGTAGATTTGTTGTAAATTTGAAAACGATTACGGGGGAGAGTAATTATGGAAGTATCTGGAACACAGATGATCGTAGGATTAGTAATTGGGATAGCTTTCTTAATTTTTCTAGTTTTAAGGACAAAAATTCATGCGCTGATTGCACTTCTTTTAGCAGCATCTGTCACAGGAATTGTAGGTGGAATGAGGCCAAATGATGTTATTGAAACGATTACAGAAGGTTTTGGTAGCACATTAGGTTCAATAGGTATTATCATCGGATTAGGAGTTATGATGGGTAGAATTTTAGAAGTTTCCGGGGCTGCAGAACGACTTGCTTATTCTCTTATTGAGAAGATTAGGAAGAAAAAAGAAGAATGGGCACTTGCTATTTCGGGTTATATTGTGGCTATTCCTATTTTCGTGGATTCTGCATTTGTTATTTTACAACCCTTAGTGAAAGAATTATCGAGTAGAACGAGAAAATCTGTTGTTGCATTAGGAGTGGCCCTTGCAGTAGGATTAGCTGCTACTCATCATTCCGTTCCACCGACTCCAGGCCCACTTGGTGTTGCAGGTATTTTCGGTGCAGATGTAGGTATGATGATTTTGACAGGACTACTTTTTTCAATTCCTATTATTGCTGTAGGCGTTTTCTATGCAAGATGGATAGGGAAGCGGATTTATCAATTACCTGATGAAGATGGAGAAAGTTTTGTCCGTCCAGATAAAAGTGAAATTTACAAAGAATTTTTAAATGAAGTGGAAGAAAGAGGAAAGGAATTACCTTCATTTACAAAGTCGATTATGCCAATTTTAATACCAATCGTTTTAATCTTTCTTAATACGACATTAAATGCTTTACATGATTCAGGCGCATTTGTTATGAATGAAACGTTTTTATCTTATGTTCAATTTATTGGAGATCCTGTTATTGCAGTTGGTATCGGTTTAGTTGTTGCGATTTATACATTAACAAATCATTTGCGAAAGCCCGATGCGCTCAATCGTATGGAGGAGGGCCTTACATCAGCAGGTATTATTTTACTTGTAACAGGCGCCGGTGGTGCATTAGGAGAAGTTTTACGAGCCAGCGGAACTGGTGATTTAATTGCAAACAAAGTAGCTACTTGGTCTATTCCAGCGATATTAGTACCATTTTTTATTTCAACATTTGTTCGTTTAGTTCAAGGAAGCGGGACAGTTGCGATGATTACAGCAGCCTCTATTTCTGCTCCGATTGTTACAAATTTAGATGTCAATTTAGTATTAGCTGCTCAGGCAGCGGCCTTAGGTGCTTTAGTCTTTTCTTATTTTAATGATAGTTTATTTTGGATAGTAAATAGAATGTTAGGGATTAAAGATGTAAAGGAGCAAATGCTTGTTTGGTCTGTTCCAACAACGCTAGGATGGGGTGTTGCATTAATTAGTTTAGTTTTAGTTAATTTTGTTATTCAGTTATTTTAAAGATACTCGGGTAAAATATGTATGAGGTAATGATGTTCTTTTGTGTTTCGCCCTTCAATATTTTTTGTAAGTGTATTTGTAAAATTTATCTAATGTATTGTGATTTAAATGTTTTCCGTTGGGGTTAAAGAATTATAGAATAAAATAGTAATGATTATAATTTTTATATTTTCATATACATGTAAGTGATTCATTTAGGATTGGAGGTCACTCATTGAAAACATACCAAATTGCGTCCATTCCGGGAGATGGGATTGGGAAAGAAGTCGTTCCTGAAGCACAACGAGTGTTATATACTCTTGCTGAAATACATGGTGGTTTATCGTTTGAATTCACGGAGTTCCCTTATGGAAGTAAGTACTACATCCAAACTGGAAAGATGATGCCAGATGACGGGTTAGATCGTTTAAAACATTTTGATGCGATTTTTTTAGGGGCTGTAGGAGATCCAACACTCGTTCCAGATCATATATCATTATGGGGGCTTTTAATTAAGATTCGCAGGGAATTTGAGCAGGTGATTAATGTTCGTCCCGCTAAAATTTTAAAAGGTATTCCCTCACCATTAGCACATCCCAATAACTTTGATATCATTGTTGTCCGTGAAAATAGTGAAGGAGAGTACAGTTCTGTCGGAGGTCGAATGTATCAAGGGGATGATGAAATTGCGATTCAAAATAGTTTTTTTTCAAGAAAAGCTACTGAACGCGCAATGAAATATGCATTTGAATTAGCTTTAAAACGTAAAAAACAAATTACAAGTGCGACGAAATCAAATGGTATATATCACACAATGCCCTTTTGGGATGAGGTATTTAAAGATATATCAAAGGATTATCCGCAAGTTATGACGGATTCACAACATATTGATGCGTTATCTGCTGCTCTTGTTACAAAGCCAGAAACCTTTGATGTTGTTGTTGCAAGCAATTTATTTGGAGATATATTAACAGATATCGGTGCAGCTATTATGGGAAGCGTAGGCATTGCACCAGCAGCAAATATTAATGTAAATGGTAAATATCCATCAATGTTTGAACCTGTGCATGGCTCAGCGCCGGATATTGTAGGTACAAAACAAGCGAACCCGATTGGCCAAATTTGGACATCACAAATGATGTTAGATCATTTCGGTGAGGATGATCTGGCTAAACTACTATTAGAAGCAATTGAAGATGCTACCTCTTCTGGAATCATAACTCCAGATTTAGGTGGCCATGCGACAACAAATGAAGTTACGGATGAAATTATCAAACATTTAAAACAAAAAAGGTAATCTTCAATCGTTTCATATCATTGTATGAAATCATAAGGAGGTGAAATTTGTTCTATCTATGCTCTAAAGCTAGCATATTTCGCAATGATAAGGATAATTGTTACTTCATTTTGCATAAAGGAAACATTAAAAGATTTTCCTAAAGTTCCTCTGATTTGCGATCACTTTAAATAATGATCAGGTTCGTTATATTTATTAAGCTCTTTCTACAAAACTCATTGACATCCAATCTTGTTTTCGCCATCTTCTAAACATAAAGATTCCACGCACCCATTCGTCGGCAATAAATGATATCCAAATACCGATATAAACGGGAAACTTAACGTCACCAGCTGCACGTAGTGAGTTAATCATCACCAAGTTAAACGCTCGCCCTGTCTCTAATATAATTGTAAGCATAAATAACATTGTTCTCATTTCAATAACAGACATGTCGCTTGTAAAGATTCCTAAAAGTGGTTTTGCAAAAAGTAAGACAAGTCCTGACATTATAATCGAAATGATAATCGCTAAACGTAAACTTTTTACGCCACGTTGATAAGCCTCTTGATGTTTTCCAGCACCGACAAGATGCCCGATCATAATTTGTGTACCTTGACCAACTGCAATGGAAAAAAGAAAGATAAACATCATAATATTTTGTGTATATACCTTTGTTGTAATCGCTACTGTACCGATTTGTGCGACAAAGTAGGTGACAATCATTTGGCTCGCATTATAGGATAATTGTTCACCCGCTGAAGGAATACCAATTTGAAGTAGTTTTTTAATTTGTTCCTTTTGATAACGATAAAATCTTCGGTAATCTAACTGACCTTTACTTCTTTTAATTAATAAAATGATAAGAGCGATAAATCCAAGTAAACGACTAATTGCTGTTGAATATGCAACACCGACAACTCCGAGAACTGGAAATCCAAAGGGTCCAAAAATAACAAAAAAGTTTCCGATGACATTTAAAATATTCATGACAATCGTTACGTTCATTGTATCTTTCGTATAGCCCATAACTTCTTAAAATGGCACCAGTTGTCATAATTAAAGCTTGGATGAAAATAAGCCCACCAACAATTTGCATGTAAGCTTTTGCTTCTCCCATAATTTCAGAAGGAAGATCCATTAAATTAAGAATTGGGACCACCAAACATATAAAGCAACACTTAAGATTAACGAAAAAATCAAGTTTAAGCTGATCGACATAACAGTGATTTCGCCTGCTTTTTTCACTCTTTCTGCACCTAAATTTTGGGCAATTAAAATTGCAGCCCCTTGCGCGACAAACCCGAACATAACGATGACGACGGATAGGATTTGATTTGTTACACTGACAGCGGCAACAGATTGATCAGAATATTGGATAAGCATGAAGGTATCTGCATTACCCATTAACATATGTAAAAGTAATTCAATAAAAATCGGCCATGTAAGTGCAAATAAGGTTAATTTTTTCGCCTTCGTTGCCAACTTTATTCCTTCTTTCATGTCTATATCTATTTTATGTAAGTACCTAAAGATACTTCTTTAGTGCAGCTCATTATTCACACATGTGATATACCCTTGTTTCGTATGGTTGTAAAACGAAACTTTTTTTAAGATGCTCATCTTGATTTAGGTAGTTTCCGATTAATAATCGAGTATATTTATATTCCCTTAAATTTTCCGGGACGTCAAATATAATGTGCTTTTTTGTAAAGTTACTAATGATAAGCAGACGCTCATCTCTCCATTTTCTTACATATGCGAAAATATCTTTATGATAGGGAAAGAGATTGAAAAACTATTTGTTAAGGCGCATTTACAATATATTTTACACTAAGATTACTATATTGTAGTAAAAAAATGTTAAATTCAAGTAGATATACATGTTTTTGTATACCTTTTTTGTTATAATATCTTTTGGCAATTATGAAAAAATCTTTAAGGAGTGGTATAACATCATGAAAAGACTTATGCTAGTTGTATTAATGGCTATTTTTTCTCTGGCAATAGTAGGGTGTGGGGCAGATGATGCAAACGAAAGCGATAATAATCAGGAGGAGGCCAAAGCCGAGGCAGAAGTAAATGCAAATGAAAATGATGATAATATCGAGTCCTCAGAAGACGATGAATATTATTTCGATGGTGATGAACTTGTAACAGAAGACTTTACAATTGAAATAACTGATTACCAAGTATTGCAACCAGGGGAAGGAAATAATTTCGGTGATGAACCTATTTTGGGATTTTGGTTTGATGTAACACTAGATGAGGATTATGAAGGTGATGATATTGATCCAAATAATGCTTGGATTTTAACGTTTGAAGCTATACAAGATAATGACCCAGATGCGGTTAATGAATTAGACGTCGGTATTCTCCCTGATGAAGATCATTTAGATACTCAGATGCAGACAATTAAGCCGGGTGGTACTGTTTCAAGTTCAATCTCATACGAACTAACTGATGAGGAAACACCTGTTGAATTAATAGCTAAAGATAATTTATTTTTAGATGATGAGTTAGGAAGGCATGAATATGAAATTGAATAGATCAAAAGATCTATTTATATTTCAAAGGAAAGGGAGCATATATTTACGTTTTGATACATATGTACTTCTTTCCTTTATTTCATGTCGAAAAAATTCGATTGCCTTTAAGCGGGCAATCGATTATTTTTCTAGCGCAATTTTTATATATGCTAAATGATGTTCTTCATGCCAGAATAATTTCGCGAGTTTTTCCCCTACGGTAATCTTTTCACCTCCCGCAAGCAGAAAGGTTCGGTTGAGCTTATCTTCCGTTAAATGTTTACCTAGAGAAACAATTCGTTGATTGATTCATTCTAGCATACTAAGGGAACTTTCTACGGGAAGTTTGGTATCAGGTAAAATCGCCCATTCATCTTGGTCAAAAGGCGGAACTGTTGGATTTTCATCTGCTAAGGCAAGTTTTAAACGTTGATACATATTAAGTTGTGAGTCTGAAATATGATGGATGAGTTGCCGGATGTTCCAACTATCTTCACGATACGTTTTTTCAAGCTCTTGATCAGTTAATGACTTGATGATTTCTCGTAAGCGTTTCGTATACGTGTTAATTTCTTGTAGCCACTCTTGAACATTTTTCATCGTTATTTCTTCTGGAAACTGCAATTTTCCAATCGGGAATTTAACATCCATTATCCATCCCCCCTTCTTGATGGGCACATATAGAAAGGTTCTATCTTTATGTGTTTATCATATGAGAAAAAAATTATGGTAATCAGGTTGTTTGCTATGGATGCTAAAGAAGCGAATTGATGATGTTAAAGGCTGAACATGTTTAATACCAACCTGATAGCCTTGTTTCAGTAAACAACAATGAATTTGAGGTGCACCGTAAACGCTTATTACTATCGTTATGGATCTTTATAATTTTCTTAGTGAGTTCATGATTTTCACGTTCTCGTTTAGAAATCGTTTGATCTAGCGATTGATAATAGGGACTTCTTGACACATCTCGCATATTACACATCGTTTGAATAGGGTGATTTTCTTTCTGTTCTCGAATAAAGTCATTGATTCCAGCATCATTTACTTTTTGGCGAATATGGTCATAGCTTTTTTTAGAATTTCATTTTTCCTTTAAACGTAAACGAGATTTGGACTATTTTCACTCGTGGCTCGATACTTATTAAAGCACGCTTGAAGATGCCAAGAAGCTTAAAAAAGTCGGAGAGTTCCGTTCGTACATTCTAAACAATTGAGACCGCATTATAGACTGGAGAGAGTGCGTCGATAACCCGCCAGAAGATGCGAGAAGCCTTGGGAGCAATGGAATCAAATCAGCGTCAC
>DATGTX010000117.1:0-8552 GCA_035301645.1 Pseudogracilibacillus sp.
CTTATTCTTAGATATTACCGGATTATTCGGTGTACCGATTGCAGGTATTTTCGCTTTAGGTATTTTTACAAAGCGTGCCAACACACCAGGTATTTGGGTTGGTTTATTTGTAGCAGCTGTCACAGCTTACTTTGTACAGCCAACAGATTTAACGCCTTTTGCTATTAGTACAGTTGCTTTCTTCACGTCATTTATTGTCGGCTACTTAGCAAGCTTCCTATTCCCGAACTGGGATAAGGGCCGTAACATTGAAGGATTAACGATTCATACGAAAGATAAAGAATATATTAAACAATCTTAATTATGGTGAAGCCTCCCTTTGGATAGGGAGGCTTTTTTTGCTTGGGGGAGTGGTTCGGTTTGGCCGGTGAATTTGGTGCGGAGTGATTTGTTTTCGATTTGACTGGTGAATCAACTTTTACAAAAAAACTAGCTTGTTACAGATTCAATCTGTATACAAGCTAGTCTTTAACTTCATTATTACTTATTTTTTTCTTTGAATAACGACTGTACTAACAATACCTACAATTAAGACAATAACTCCAACTAATAACCAATTAAACATATTTGTTGCTGTTTTAGGTAATGTACTTCCTTCGTTATTGTTATTATCGTCCTTAGATTCTGTTGTCCCATCATTGGACTCATTTTTGTTCGCATCATTTGAGTCTTCGTTTTCTTCTAAATTATTATTATCATCGTTATCATTTGTTTCATTATTCACATCATTTTCGTTGTGATTCTCGTTATCTTCTGATTCGTTATCCATATCATTGTTATCTTCGTTGTTGCTCTCATCTTCATCTTTTTCATTTTCATTATCATTTGATTCGTCATTGCCTTCATCTTCAGATATTTCTTTTAACTGTTCAATAGCTTCTTCAAGTTGAGTAAGGATATCATCTATTTCACTTTGATCTGTTGGATTTTCAATGACTTCTTTTGCATTTGTCATAATATCCATTAATACTTGATAACTTTCAGATGTATAATCTTCCTCGTTGTATTCAGATGCTTTCTCTATAAGCCGTGCTAACTTATCAGTATCAATGACAGGTTCTTCTCTTTCTTCTAGGTTGTTTGCAGCTTCTTTTAATGATTCTCTGACTGTTACAATATCATTTACTGAACCTTGCCCATACGATACAATATCTTCCGCTTGTTTCATAACTTGCTTGAAGTTTGTCCATGAATCAATTGTATAATTATTTTCTAGTAAGTTTTGATACTTATCATATAGGGTTTGTAAAGAATAGACATCTGCCAGTAATTCATCATCAAATGTTACTGGGAAACGCTCTGATGAGTTCTTACCTTCTTTTATAATTTGCGCATAAAATACACCATCTTTATTTAATGGAATTCTTGATTGCTTTGCTTTTCCATTTTTACTTGGTGCTGATTGTAAAATTGGGAAAGTGTCATTTTCTTTTTCATATATTTCAATTCGGCTTCCGTCTTCTAAATCATTTATACGTAAAATACCGAAGCTTTCCCCTGTTGTCGAAGGATTACCATTTAATGACTGTAACAGAGAAATTTGATCGTCTGTAGGTGCTTCAAGCTTATCACCTTTTTCTGCATCATACGGTACACTTCGGCGCACACTTTCTTTCATGTCAGGATTTTTTGTTGAATAGTAAATTCTACCAGCATCTTCACCAAAATCCAGATCATCAAATGTTAAGACGTCATTTTCTTCACTTGCTTCTTGTTCTGCTATTGCTTCTTTTGCGTCTAATGATTCATATAAATATACTGTGTCACCTTCTGTCACGTTTTTCACAACTACTTTATCTTTAGATCCTTCTTCATTAAATGCTTTTACAAACTCACTGTTTATTGCTTCTGTTTTTGCATCATGTGTTTCTTCATATACTTCAAATTCATAAATACGTGTCGCCTTCCAAGGTGAACGATCTGAATCAGTTACATAAAGTTGTACATATCTTGCTTTGACAGGTTCTTCTAAGTTTCTGTCTGTAATATCTAATGTGTTGTCCTCTACACTATCAGCAACTTCAAATTCCATTGCTTCTACACGCTCTTTTGCAGCTTCTGTATCACCCTCTAATTGGGCTTCTCCATCATCTTTAGCATAGCGTAATTCAAAATCGATTGTATTCATGTCTTTATCTTCTCTAGCACCTGGAGCATTGGCATGATGTACAACCCAGCGGCTTATATCTTTTTCTTCACCTAAATCGATGGTAGCTGTGTGTGGATCGGATTGACTTGCACCACCAACTGTCGCCCATTTACTTAAGGGAATAATCCCGTCGTTAATATTGCTTACTGGACCATCATTTTCAACTTCGACGTTCGATACGGCTGGTTGATTTAGTGCAAAGTTTTCACCTTCTTCTAAATCTTCTATTTCCGCTGTTCCCTCTTCGATAAGCCAATCAAACGATAAGTTGGCTGCTTCTCCAATATCACCTGTCTTTGATACAGGTCTTACTTCAAAGTAAAAATCTTCTTCTCCGTCCTGACGTTCAAAAGTGTCTGTATAAAATGCGTTATTATAAGTTGCCCCTAAAAACTCTTTCTTACCCTCTGAGACACGGGAGACTAAATATAATTCCGCATGTTTACTATGTCTCCATTCAATCCTTGCTTCAGCCCTAGCATAGTCTGTAAACATCACTTCGTCATAAGTCAGTTCATTTACTTCTTCCGGTAAAAGAGATTGATCAATAACGGCTAACTTTCCGATATTTACATTTACATCGTCACCTGTATCAGATTCAAATAAGAGAGAAATTTTATGCACTGTTTCCCCTGCATATTCACTTAAATCTACTGATTCATCATTCCATTCATTCAGGTTACCACTTGGCAAATCAATTAATGCATCATATTCATTATTATGCTCTTCTTCAAAACTTAAACCGACTTTCATTTCGTGATTAGAAGATGTTGGTTTATAAGTTATTTCTAATGTAGATTCATTTGTTACGTCTAAGTCTGTACTATATAAATTAATATCATTTGGTTTGTCTTTCTCAAGATTCCCTTGAATTTTCAATGAACTTCCACCAAAATACGCATCTTCATAATCAATTTTTGGTGATAACTTATTCCCTTCTGAATTAACAATCCATCTCCATGTCGGCAATATATCTGTTAATGAACGATTATGCCAACTTTCATCATTGATAACTATACCTTTTTCATAAAAACGATGTCCATTTCCTGCGTTAAAATGAGTAATAAAATTGCTACCTACTACCGGTGATTTATCTGCTACTAAGCTTGAAATACCCGGAAATTCATCTTCGTTTCTTTCTGAATCACGTGGATCACCAGATGGTCCAACCCATAATTTTGGATCTTCATTGTTTTGGAAATCATCTGGATTATTTGAATTAGTTAAAGTGGTTGTTGCAGATAATAAACCAATTGAGGTTTGAATAATTCCATTATCATCTATAATATCTTCAACTCGTCCTGGATCTTTCGAGTAAGGGAAGTACTCCCAAGTTGCATGTATATCATACTGACTACGATCAGCGTTTTCCATCGTTTCTAACGATTTATCGATACGATCTTTATTCCAATCAAAATTTAAAAACACATCATCATTAAGTCTATCTTCACCATCTTGAATCATACCAATATTATTCTCATTTACACCATTTTGATAATTTATTTTTCCATTTGGTGTCATGGAATCGTACCATTGCATGACAAAACCTTCTGGTTTATTATTTTGAATGTACTTCAACATCGCTTTTAAGTCATTGGCAAGTGATTCACTTATATCAGATTCTTGGTTAATAAAAAAACCTTCAAATCCATAATATTCTGCTATTTCAAACAATTTTTCAGCAATAATATAATTACCTTCGCTATCTTTTTCCGTAAATTGTTCCATCGCTTCCTCAACGAATTCTGAATCTCCCCACGGGAAGAATATGGTTGCTGTCGCTTTAACACCATTTTTATGAGCGGCATCTATATGCTCAGGATTTGGAATGGCAATAATCCCTTCATGAGCTGATCCACCCCAAAAGTTAAATATATCTAAATATTGAAAGTGTGTAAAAGCATAAACATCTGCTCCACTACCACCTTGAGACTTTGACTCACTTGCTCGCGGATTGGTCATAGCTAGGCTTAAAACTCTTGCCTCTTCAGATGCGAATTCGTTTACTAACTCTCCCATATATCTATCTTGTAACGGAATAAAACTCCGATTATATTTTGCATCTGGATCTTTATCTGGACTCCAGTTTTTTAATTCATCTACTTGTAAAACAGTTCCAAACGGCTGCAGACTTTCTTTATTCGCATACTCTTCATTTACAATTGGTCGACTTTCTGGTACTTCAGCAGCAAAAACTTTATTTCCTGGTATATAGTTTAAAGATAATAGTAATGTAATCGTTATCATTAATGTTTTTAAAAAATGATTAGGTTTATAAAACATGTAAACAACCTTTCTTTTTCTAATATTTCTCACGTAACAATTTATTTTGTTACGTGAGATACCATCATATTTATATCACCTTTTATTACGAATTGTTCAACAGTATGTGGAATAATAAAATGTTGTCCTGCTTCAATTGTAATCTCTTCATTGTCAATGATTAACTTAGCTTTCCCTTCAAGAACATTTACTTGTAAATAATCTTCCTTCATGTCATATATTAAACTGCCATGAATGTTCCAGTGGCTCACTGTAAAGTATTGTTCTTGTATTAATTGTTCAATTGTATAATCTGATGTTTCCTCTTTTTTTGCCTGACCTTTCATCATTTGATGTGGTACTTGAGTAACTTCTTTCGCTTTATCTAAATGAAGTTCTCGCTTGTCACCTTGATCATCTTTACGGTCATAATCATAAACTCGATAAGTAATATCTGAACTTTGTTGAATTTCTAAAATAACGACATTCGCCCCAATTGCATGAATGGTACCACTCGGAACATAAAAGAAATCTCCCTTTTTGACTGGCACTTCTTGCAAGAGGTCTTCCCATTTACCTGTATCAATTAAGTTTGTCAATTCTTCTTTAGTTTTAGCATAATGGCCTAGTATAATTGTTGAATCTTCATCGGCATCTAAAATATACCAGCATTCTGTTTTTCCAAAAGGAACGCCTTCTTTTTCTTGGGCATATGTATCATCTGGATGAACTTGAACTGATAAATCATCATTTGCATCTATAATTTTCACTAATAAAGGATATGCATTATCATCCGTTTCTGAACGATTAAATAAATGGCGTTCATTCTCCCATAAATCACTTAAACTTTTATCTTTATGTGGACCATTCTCTACTAAGCTAGAACCATGCTCATGTGCTGAGATTATCCAGGCTTCCCCTGTTTTATTAGAAGGAATATCATAGTGGTAAATCGTATTTAACTTATCACCACCCCATATTTTCTCTTTAAAAACTGGCTTTAAAAATATTAATTTATCAGACATTTTTTGGCCTCCTTATTGATTTAACCACAGGGCTGCTGCTCCTATAACCCCATTATTACTCCCTAAGTGGGATTGAACGACCTTTACTTTTCGCCCTTCTGGATTTAATGCGAAGTGATTAATATATGTTTGAATCGGCTTTATGAGTGTATCTCCAATTTGTGAAACACCACCGCCAATTATAATTTTCTCAGTATCAAATGTATTAATCAGTGTCACTGTCGCTTGGCCAATAGATTTAAAAACATCATTTATGTAAGGCACAATTTTATCTTGTCCTTCATTATATAATTTAAATATCTCTTCAGTTGTTTTCTTTTCTTCCATGATTTCAGAGCCAATTCGAGCAATAGCCGTCCCGGATGCTATCCACTCTAAACAACCTTCTTGACCACATGTACAAACACCATATGTCGGGTTCACAACCATATGCCCAATATCTCCTGCATTTCCCTTTTTACCGCGAAGTAATTTTCCTTCTGTTATGATCCCTGATCCAATACCTGTACTAATTGTCATATAAATAAAATGATCACATGCTTGCCCATCACCAATCCATTTCTCTGCGAGTGCAGCTGCATTAGCATCATTTTCTATTAAGACAGGGATAGAGAAGGCATTTTCAATGAGCTTTTTTATTGGTAAATCTCTCCATAATGGTAAATTAGGAGGACAAGTGATCATTCCTGCTTTACTATCTAAAGGGCCAGGAGCACCGACACCAATTCCTATAACTTCATCTTCTTTCAGTTTGTTTTCAATTAGAATATTTTTTATTTGTTGATTGATATCATGTATGACATTTTCTGGAGGTATCATTACATTAGTTGGTATCGATACACTGTCAATCACGTGTCCGAGTTCATTCACAACTCCGATTGCAATTTTCGTACCTCCAATATCAACACCAATTGCATATTTCTTCATAATATATACTCCTTCATTGTACAACCCTCGACTACAAACTTATGCTCTCACTTCCGTTTGTAAATAATGGTAGACTGCACCTATCAAATTAGCATTTTCATTAAAATGGCATATATCTATACTAGGTACAATCGTCGCAACATCTACGCTTTCCACAATTACTTGTAATTTCTCCTTGATATTGTGGATTAAATGTTGTCGCGTACTAATACCTCCACCTATTAAAATTAATTCCGGATCATAAGCATATTGTATGTTATAAATACCTAAAGCTAACATTTCATAAAATGATTCGATTGATTCTATACAATCTTTATCCCCTTCTTCCGCTAATATGAAAATTTCTTCGCCTGTTAAAGTTGAAGGGGCTACGTTCTTCTTGTTTGCAACACGTTTAATAATAGAGTAGCTTGATGCTAACTCACTAAATGTACTCATTCCAGAACCTAACTGATTTGGATCGAGTATCATATAACCGAATTCACCACCATGGAGTTGATGGCCTTGTACGATTGAGCCTTGATGAACTAAGGCACCACCAATTCCTGTTCCTATAACGATTACAGCTACTTCTTTTTTTCCTTTAGCTGATCCTTGCCATATTTCGGCTAGAGCTGCACAGTTAGCATCATTTTCTATTTCCACTCGTTTTTGTGTCCGTTCTTCCAAAGCTTCTTTTAGGTTAGGTCCATGTATATAAGGGATTGCACTTGCACCGTAAATAATACCTTGTTTAGAGACAGAGCCCGGAGAACTGATCGCTAAACCTGCAATGGCATATTCTTCTACTTCCTTCACATTGACTTCAATTAATGTCATGAGTTGATTCAAGCTTTTTGGTGTTTCACTTTTTTCTCTTTTTTTAATGTTTCCAGCTTCATCTATTACAGCAAATTTTACAAATGTTCCACCTATGTCAATAGCGAGTATGTTTTCCATTAGTCTGTCTCCTCTATCAAACATTAAAAGCCGTTTCGCTCAATGACGTCACGGTACCATTCTCCGCTTTTCTTTAAGCTTCTTTCTTTCGTATCTAAATCTAAACGGTAAAAGCCGTATCTGTTTTTATAAGCATTCAACCATGACCAGTTATCGATAAAGGTCCATACGTGATAACCGAAGCAATTAGAACCTTCTTGGATGCCTTTATGAAGCCACTTTAAATGGTCTTGGTAAAATTCGATACGATAATCGTCAATAACAGTGCCATTGTCATCGATGAAACGTTCTTCGTTTTCAACACCCATGCCGTTTTCTGCGATGTACCACGGGATATTTTTATAGTTGTCTTTAATGTTAATAGCGATATCATAAATCCCTTTTTCATATATTTCCCAACCGCGGTGCGGGTTCATTTTTCTTTCAGGCCAAATATATGGATCGAAAAAGTTCTCTGGTAGGACTTTCTCTGAATCAACTGGTGTTTCCTTCGCTTGAACTCGGCGTGGTTGATAATAGTTCACACCTAAAAAATCGACTGTCGATTGTTTAATTGTTTCTAAATCACCATCTTGAACAGGTGGTAGCATATCAAGCTCTTTAATGAATTCGATGAGCTCTGCTGGGTATTCACCAAGGACAGATGGGTCTAGGAAACTACGGTTATAAATTAAGTCAGCAATTTGGGCAGCTTTTATATCTGCCGGGTCATCGCTTCGGGCATATGATGGTGTTAAGTTTAAAATCACACCAATTTCGCCGTCTAAATTTAAGTTATGGTAAGCTTCAATCGTTTTTGCACTCGCTAACATCGAATGAAAAGCGACTACTGTTGCCCGCTTCATATCGACGACACATGGGTAATGATAATGATTTAAGTAGCCCATTTCGACTGGCACGATCGGCTCGTTGAAGGTCGTCCATTTTTTCACGCGGTCACCGAATCGTTTAAAGACTGTTTCACCGTAAGCGGCAAAAGCGTCAACAACCTCTCTATTTTCCCAACCACCTTTATCTTGCATAGCCATTGGCATATCAAAGTGATAAAGATTAATGATTGGTTCAATATCATTCGCTAACATTTCATCAATGACATCACTGTAAAATTGAACAGCTTCTTCATTTACAGTCACCCCATCAGGCATGAGACGTGACCATGAAAGTGATGTACGGAAAGAATTAAAATTAATAGCTTTCATTCGTTTAATATCGGCCTTGTAATGATCATAAAAAGTCGATGCATCTTGCGG
>DATGTX010000118.1:0-9966 GCA_035301645.1 Pseudogracilibacillus sp.
AGCAATAATCGCTTGAATATAAAAGGATAGCGCAATAAATATAATGAGTATCAACAGACTTATTAAGGTCATCACTTTTGTTTGAAAACTTAAACGTTTATAAGCTGTTTTAAGCATCTGCATAAGATTGCTCCTTTAAAGGTAGTTTAGAATAATCAAAAAATCACTCATTATTCTATTTTAGCAGTTTATATTTACCTATGTAATTCTAAACTCTGTTTAATGATTATTAAGACAAAAACCACCTCCTATCCAAGGTTTAAAAGCCTGAAATAGAAGGTGGTTTATTTAAACAAAATTTAATTTTTAGAAATATCTTGTTTCGGCTTTCTCAAAGTACTAATCAGCATAATGACAAAAGCAATCATCATGCCAACCGCAATAACACCGTATTGGAAACGAATTGACGGGTATCCTGCAATCGCACTAATCGCATCAAGCACAATCGGTGATAAAAACTGACCAATGTAAATACTACTTGAAATCACTGCGATAACTGTTCCACTAACAAGCGGATCGACTTGACTAAGTGCTTTGACATTAATAAGCGGGAAGATCACACCTTGACCAAAGCCAACTAAACTCACAGTTATTAGAATGAGTGGTATTGAATGAGTTAAGGAAAGACCAGCAAACGCAAGGCCCATCACAAGTATACTTATAGGAATTAGAAACTGTTTGAAAGCCATTTCTAAGCGAACTAATATTATACTTGTGATCATTCCACCTACTGTTGTAAAAGAGATAACTAATCCAGCAGTTTGTGAACCTCCTAAATTACTTTCTTCAAGAAAAATTGCCATATTTGTCGCAATCGCGTAATAGACAAGCATGACAAGTGCTGCTCCAGTTGCTAATCCAAATATCGACTTAGGAATTGTAGCTTTCGGTTGATTTGGATCTTGTTTAAGAGGCTTGTCTTTAGGTAAAAAGAAGAAGACTAAGACAAATATAATTAGACCAATCCAATAAACATTAAATGGTACACGCCAGTTAAATGTAGCCAAAAATCCAGCAAGTAACATCGTCACAATGCCACCTAAGTTACTAAACGCAGTATTGTAACCCATCATTTTTGTTTGTTCTTTTCCTTGGAAGTAGTCGCTAATGAGCGTGAAAGATAGTGGCATGACAAGTCCTACTCCAGCTCCTAATATAAACCTAAAAGCGAGTAACATTTCAATTGTATTGGTAAATTGAGCTCCGACACCAGCTATAACGTAAATAGCTAGACCAATTAACACGATTGATCGTTTCGATATCTTTTTTGTTAAGTATCCGGATATAAAAGAAAATGGGATAATTAATAAAGATGGTGCAGTAAGAACTAGTTTAATCAGTGTCGGATGCGTATCCGAAAAATTAGCGGCAATTAAGCCAATAGCAGGAGATATTGCAGCGCCTGCCATAACAGTTGCCATCGCGATAGAAATAATTGTTGGTTTTAACATACGGTTCATTAATATAAAAACACCCTTCTGCCCATCTTTTATGTGAGTAAAAAGATAAGCTTAATTATGTGATAAGAAAATCACAGTGTTATGCAGTATAAGCATGATAAAAATAAAAGTCAACAGCTAACGTGGATATGCAATTTAATAGGGTTTTTAGCCTATTTCAGCTTGACAATGAAGAAGAAAAACTATATAGATTTATAAGATAATTGATTGAAAATTTTAACGGAAAGATTCATCATTTTTATAATTTTTGTGTTAAGCTTAAAGCACACTATAATCTTTATAGATAGGAGAAACCATCATGCAAATAAAAGATATTATGACAAAAGAGGTAATTACAGTAAGTAAAGATGATACAGTTGAAAAATGCGCCAACTTACTTTCAAGGTATGAATTAAGTGGTCTACCTGTTGTAGATAATGAAGGATATATTGAAGGGATTATTACAGAGGCTGATTTAATCAAACATAATACTAAAGTAGAAGTCCCTGCATTTTTAGAAATTCTTGGGGGAATCATTTATCTTGATAACCCAAATAAATACTTAGAAAACGTCAAAAAATCGATGGGTCATTTTGTACAAACAGTTATGACAGAAGAAGTTGCCACAGTCATTGAAGATGAAGAGGTCGAAGCAGCAGCTAATATACTTGTTAGTAAAAAGGTAAACAGATTACCAGTAGTAGACGTAACAGGAAAGCTTGCCGGTATTGTATCAAGAAAAGATGTTATGGAACATTTATTCCATAAAGAAGACTAAAAAAGTCAAACTAAATAATAAAATAGTTCTACAAAAATAATGTAGGTGAAAATGCTAGAAATTCACCTACATTATTTTTTATAATAAAATCAAGTTGACTGTAGTGGAAGAAGACCGACACCTGCGGGAAAAGCAACAGTCGAAAATCCATTTTACCAGATTTGAAAAAACTGATAAAATTAGTTGAGACGTTGCCCGCGGTAAGCGGTCATCTGAAACGAAAGTCAACGGTGAGAGAAGTACTCGTGCATTTTAGTTTGATATTTTCCAAAAAAAGTATAGTAGTTATTATTGACTTAAAAGAAGAGTGTTTAAAACGAGGTGTAATTAAAGCAGTTATATCATTAATTAAACTAAGGCACACTCACCATCTTGTATCCAAGCCCATGAATCGTTTGAATAAAACGCGGCTTTTTCGCATTCGCTTCAATCTTTTCCCTTAAATGACTAATATGAACATCAACAATTCGCGTACTTCCCTCAAAAGCATAATCCCAAATAGCATTTAAAAGTTGTTCCCTAGACAAAACCAAACCTTTATTTTCTGCAAGATAAAGTAGTAAATCGAACTCTTTTCGAGTAAAATCCAACGTATCTCCATTTATTTTTGCTTCATATTGATTAGGAAAAATAGTCAATTGCCCCATACAGATTGCTTGATTAGTATCAACCTGTTCAGTAACTCTCCTTAAAATTGCTTGGACTCTAGCAATCATTTCTCTCGGGCTAAACGGCTTAGTTAAATAATCATCAGCCCCTATATCAAGCCCTGTCACCTTATCTGACTCACTCCCTTTAGCAGTAAGCATAAGAATCGGCGTATCAATGTTTCTTTCTCTTAACTGCCGACACACCTCAGTACCTTCTATACCAGGTAGCATAATATCTAAGATGATTAAAGCATATGTGTTGTTAATCGCTTTATCCAACGCTTCTGGCCCTGTCTGGGCAATATCTGTTTGGAACCCAGCTTTTTCAACATTATATTGTAATAATGTAATAATAGGTATTTCATCGTCGACGAGTAGTATTTTAGGTTTCATAACGCAACTCCTTGTATATTAGTTTTACTTATTTAAATCAAGCGTGACACCCTTAACTAGGTAAATAATATTTTCACTAATATTTGTTGCATGATCGCCAATTCGTTCTATATATCTCACACTTAAAACCATTTGAATAATATACTGCTTTTCGTGCTGATTATTACTTTTTTCTTCTAACATTTCTTTTACTACTTTCCCATATAAACTATCTAAAACATTATCCTTATCTGCTAACTTTTTGGCGAGTTCAATATCTTCATTCTTAAAAGCTTCAATTAAAAGATGAATCATTTCAATCGCTTGTTCATACATTTTATTAATAGCAGGGTGAATAGCTATCTGGTTACTTTCACCTAAATGGATCGTTGTTTTAGCAATGTTTTTAGCATTATCAGCCATGCGTTCTAAATCAGATGAAATGCGAATATAAGAAATTAACTTTCTTAAATCCTTAGCTACAGGCTGTTGTTTGGCAATTAATAGAATGACCATATTATTAACATCTGTATCTATTTTATCCAAGTGTTTATCATCGTCAATGATCTGTTTAGCTTCGTTAACATCTTGATTGTATAAAGCTTCAACTGCTCTAACTAATAGATCTTCTGCTCCCGTTGCAAGTTGTACGATACTTTGTTTTATTTTGTCGAGTTCTAATTCAAATTGTTTTCTTAACGTCATCTTATTATCCCTCTTTTCTTTTATTTAACCAAACTGTCCTGTAATATAATCTTCTGTTTTTTGAACTTTTGGATTAGAGAATAAAGTATCTGTATCATTTATTTCAATTAGTTCTCCATTTAAAAAGAAAGCAGTTTGATCGGCTGTTCGTGCAGCTTGTTGCATGTTATGCGTCACAATCACAATTGTGTATTTAAGTTTTAATTGCATGATGAGTTCTTCAATTTTTAAAGTAGAAAGGGGATCTAATGCAGATGTCGGTTCATCCATGAGTATGATTTCTGGTTTTGTTGCTAATGCTCTTGCTATACACACTCTTTGTTGCTGTCCGCCTGATAAATCACAAGCGTTTTTATTTAATGAGTCTTTCACTTCATCCCATAACCCGACATCTTTTAAAGAAGCTTCAACTATCTCATTTAGTTGTTGTTTATTCCTTACACCATGAATACGTGGCCCATAAGCGATATTGTCGTAAATTGATTGCGGGAAAGGGTTCCCTTTTTGAAAAACCATCCCAACGTTTTTTCTCAAGAAAGCTAAATCCATTTCTTTATTTAAAATGTTAACCTCTTTATAATTTATTTTGCCTGTAGTTTTTACATTTGGAATCATATTGATCATTAAATTAAGTGTTTTTAAAAATGTCGATTTACCACAACCCGAAGGACCAATAATAGCTGTAATTTCATTTTCAGGAATACAAAAATTCAAACTTTTAAGCGCATGAAAATCTCCATACCATAAGTTCATATCTTCCACACGAAAAGCTGGTTTTGTTAGTGTCGTAGTCATAAAGTCCTCCTTAGCCAAACCGGCCTGATATATAATCATCTGTCTTCTGTTCAGCTGGATTTGTAAATATTACTTTAGTATCATTATATTCCACAACCTCACCGTTCATGAAAAAGGCTGTTTTATCAGATATTCTTGATGCTTGTTGCATGTTATGGGTGACAATAATAATCGTATATTCTTTTTTTAATTGGAGAATTAACGCTTCGATTTTTGCATTAGATATTGGATCAAGTGCGGAAGAAGGTTCATCTAATAATAATACTTTTGGTTCCATTGCAAGTGTTCTTGCTATACAAAGTCTTTGTTGTTGTCCACCAGATAAATTTAAAGCACTCTCATCAAGACGATCCTTCACCTCTTCCCATAGGGCTACTTTTTTTAAACTTTCTTCTACAATTTCATCTAGCTTTTGTTTGTTTTTCAAACCATAAAATCTTAAAGCATGCGCTATATTATTGTAAATCGATTTAGGAAATGGATTCGGTTTTTGAAAGACCATCCCGATTTCTTTTCTTAATAAGATAATATTAATTTTATTATCTAACACATCGATATCCTCATAAATTATTTCACCTTCATTATGTGTCGTATGAATCAGATCATTCATGCGATTGATACTTCTAAGAAAAGTAGATTTACCACATCCTGATGGGCCAATTAAAGCTGTTATTGTATTTTTTTTAATATCAATTGTCACTTCATTAACTGCTTTTTTCTCACCATAGAAAACACTAAGATCTTTAATACGAAAGATAGTATCTTTATGAGAATGAGTGATTGTTTGAATCATATTTTAACCTCCAGCTTATTTACTTGCAGTCACTTTTTTATGGACAATATTACCGATAAAACGGGCTAATAAATTAAACATTAATACTGAGATTATTAAAACAGCAGCTGAGCCTTCTGCAATTCTTTCAACATCTGGCACGATGCCATTTGTGTTTACAGCCCATATATGCACCGATAATGTCTCTGCAGGTCTGAAAAGATTGAGCGGTGAAGATTCGGAAAAAGGATTCCAATTTGCATAATTTAAATTCGACGTCGACATACCCGCTGTAAAAAGTAATGCTGCCGATTCACCAAAGACACGCCCAGAGGCAAGAATGGCGCCTGTTAAAATGCCTGGAAATGCACTTGGGATAAGCAATGTCTTTATTGTATGCCAATGCGTTACGCCTAATGCTAAGCTTGCTTCTTTTTGTTCAGCAGGTACTGACCTGATCGCATCTTCAGTAACACGCACCATAACTGGAATATTAAAAATGGTTAAAGCTAAGGCACCACCAAGAATTGAGTAACCCCACCCAATAGAATTCACAAAGATAAGCAAACCAAACATCCCAACAACAATAGATGGAAGTGAAGCAAGCATTTCAATACATGAACGAATAAAGCTAGTTAATTTCCCTTGTTTAGCATATTCAGCCATATAAACGCCACCTAAAACACCTAAGGGCACAGTGATAATCATCGTGATGAATAACACATAAAAAGAATTAAATAGCTGATCTCGGATGCCACCCCCAGATTGAACTGTACTAGATTCAGTCGTTAAAAAATCCCAGGAAATTACGGGAACGCCTTTAAATAAAATATAGGCAAACAAACTGGTTAGTATAATGACAATAATTAATGCTAATAAAGTAAAGATACTCGTAGCTATTCGGTCGGTTATTTTACTATTCATCAAATTTTCCTCCTAGCTGACAAGTAGCGAATAATTAAAATAAACAAGAATGAAATAATTAACAAGATTAACCCCATCGACCACAATGTATTATTTTCGACACTCCCATAAGTTGTATGTCCCATATTTAACGTTATGATGGTCGTTAATGTAGCAGCCGGGTCTAATAATGATTGAGGTAAATCTCTTACATTCCCAATGACCATTTGCACAGCGAGTGCCTCTCCAAATGCGCGTGCCATACCGAGTACCACAGCAGTTAATAATGCAGGAAAGGCTGCTGGGAAGAGCACACGCCAAATCGTTTGCCACCTTGTAGCTCCTAAAGCATATGACCCTTCACGAAGACTATTAGGTAATGCATCTATAGCTTCTGTTGCTATGGTCGTAATTGTAGGTAATATCATCACAGATAAAACAACCGTACCTGTAAGTAAACTAAATCCAGTCGAAGCATCTTCAAATGTATTTCTAATAAAAGGGACTAAAACAGCTAAACCAATAAATCCATACACAACTGAAGGAATCCCGACAAGTAATTCAATAACGGGTTGTAAAATTCTCTTCCCCCAGCTAGGAGCAATTTCTACCATGAAGATAGCCGTCCCAATTCCGAGAGGGGCAGCGACCAAAGCCGATAATAAAGTGACTGCAAGAGACCCAAAAATAAACGGCCATACCCCGTATTGGGGAGCAGCACTATTAGTCGGGTCCCAATCTTTCCCTGTTAAAAATTTAATTGGGTTGATTCCGTCTACAATAAAGGATTGTAAACCTTTTATTGTTAAAAACGCTGTAATGGCAATTGTTGCTGTAATAAGTATGAACGCACACGCAGTGACAAGTACTCTTCCTCTTAATTCATTTATAGAACTTTTTTTACTGGATTTTAAAAGTCTTTCACTTGCTGTTGTTCCAACTTTCATGAAATTGGCCTCCTAAAAGTAACTGAGTTTGATAGAAGAAATTATTTAGCAACTTCATTTCCTTCTGCATCCCGCTCTACTTTCATGCTTGTTGCAGCGATGTAACCTTGTTCTGCAAGTAAATTATTTTGTATGTCATCACTCATCATATAATCTAAGAAGTCTTTCTCTAGACCGGTTGGATCACCTTTGGTATATGAATGTTGATAAGCCCAAATTGGAAACTCGCCTGATTGAATATTCTCATCCGTTGCCTCAA
Organism: Pseudogracilibacillus sp.; assembly: GCA_035301645.1. Lineage (GTDB taxonomy): Bacteria > Bacillota > Bacilli > Bacillales > Amphibacillaceae > Pseudogracilibacillus. The sequence continues at coordinate 7,621 of DATGTX010000118.1, forward strand.
CACCATTTACCGATAAAGCGACTACTGAGTCATCTGTAAAGTAAGAAAGAGCTAAGTATCCGACTGCACCAGGTGTTTCTTGAACGATTTTTCTAACTGTGTTTGATGAGTCTTCTGTAATCCCCTCAGCAGGCGTTGCGCCGTCTAAAGCATAATTAACAAATGTATCACGCGTTCCTGAAGAGTCTGGTCGATTAACTAACACAATCTCTTGGTCTGCTCCACCTACATCAGCCCAATTCGTAATCTCTCCGGTGAAAATTTTTATCAAATCTTTTTTAGAAAGATTATCAACACCTACCTCTGGATTAACTGCAGCAGTGATACCAACAACAGCTACCTTATGATCAACAAGCTCGTTTGCTGGAATGTCTTCTTTTTCTTCAGCAAAAACATCTGAATTACCAATATCCACAGTCTCTTCAGAAACTTCACTTAACCCGGTACCAGATCCACCTGCATTAACAATAATCTCACCTTCAAACTCATCCATATACGAGGCAGCTGCTGCCGCGACTAAAGGTTGCATAGCACTTGACCCAGAAACGGTAATCGATTTAGCATTATCTAGAGAACTAGTATCGCTTGCTTTACCATCACCACATGCACTGAGTGTAATAATAGCCAATAAACTTAATAAAGAGAGGGTAAATAAATTTAATTTTTTCATTTTTATTCCTCCGATTTTAGGTATTAGGATAATTATGTAGAAGAGTAAACTTATACATTTTTAGAAAATAACGTCTTATTTTCCATATGGATTTCCGAATAACCTTATTTTTAATGATATAATCGCGATTAATTACATCATAACGAATAGATGTTAAAAACTTGTAAATTACACGTAAAGATAATGTAAATAAAATGAGTAACTTTAAAGAAATCATTAGTTCATTTGGCATATCTGTTTACAACGAAAATAATATAGGCTAAATTTAATCCAGCTCATTTAGCGAATTAAGGTTTTAAATCTTTAAAAAGAGTCTTCTGAGGAGGAACGAATCTAATGGCAGAAATAGCAATCATGAATATGAAAGGCATCGCATTAGCGACGAGCAGAAAAGAACAATCAGCAAGAAGTAATTTATTTCAATTATCGAATCACCATCCTGTAGGTATCATGGTTTATGGCAAACCTAATTACTTGAGAGTTCCTTGGGAAATATTTATTAAAATTTACCGTGATCAATTAGAAGAAAAGCATTTTACGACACTTGAACAGTATGTAGCTGATTTTTTAAGTTTTATAGATAATAGTAATTATGCAGATTTTCAAAATGAAGAAGCAGAAGCACAGTTTGCATATGATGCTTTAAATAATGAAGTGAAAATTCTAGCTGCAGATTTATCCCAAATAAAACGTGAGTTAGCAACTCATTCAAAAGATGACATCACAACTGAGTATCAGCAACATGCAGAGGCATTGATAACTGATAGACTAAACGTTTTAGAAAAAGATTATATAAATGCATTTGCGGATAGTGATTTTAGAATTATGACAAAGAAATTCGATGAATCGATCGATCAAATGATGGATACTCATTTTGAAGAATCTCTTTTAAATAAATCGTGGCGTGGAAAGATTAAAACAATTGTTTGTAGTAATGTGCTCAAAAATTTCACTAATTATTCTCGTCTTGTTTTTGCTGGATTTGGTGAAAATGAATTATTCCCTTCTGTGATTACAGTCATGATTGAAGGGAAAATAAATGGTAAGTTAAAATATGCCGCTTCGTCTAACTTATCAAAAAGTGTCAATGCAACAAATCCTGTTTATATTGTTCCATTGAATGAAGCAAGTAAGGTGGATGCTTTAACAACTGGGATTGATGAGCGCATGGAGGATTTTTCATTAACTAGTTTGGGAACGATGCTCGGTTCAATGGAAACTAAGCTAATTGATCAGTTTAAAACAAAATTTAAAGAAGATATAGATTTAGAAGCAGTAAAAGAGGTTATTCATAATGAATTAATTGATGTTTATCAAACTTATAATCAAGCTGTGTTTGAATTTAAGCAAAGCGAATATGTCCAGCCTCTGACTGATAAATTAAATAACGCATCAAAAGAAGCACTGACAGAGATGGCCACAACTTTTTCTAATTTAAACAAAGAAATCGGTGAGAGTACAACAGACGTTGCCGTCATTACAAAAGGGGACGGCTTTCACTGGGCGAAACCAAAAGGTTTTTAAAATCTGTAATAATTACATTGAGGTTAAACTGATCAATGAAGCATTGTATATCTTCTAAAAATCTTGTAAAATACAAGATTAGATTACAATTAATGAAGATATGGGGTATGAAAATGAAATCACGAAATAACTTATTTTTAATTTTAGGAATT
>DATGTX010000119.1:0-3999 GCA_035301645.1 Pseudogracilibacillus sp.
ATCATTATAAATTGCGTGAAACTTAACATTTCGGTGTAATGACATTGCTAAAAGAGAAAACATGGAGAATCTTTCCCAAGCTGGAAAAGCCTTCATATATAACTTCTTAGCGTCACGATATGCTTTTGTGCCCCATCGGGCAGGTTTAGAGTCTAAAATAGTATCCTTCTTTTCTAATTAAAAACTACTATCAATTGAATAATTACATTATACAAGAAAAACTGATAGATGAGTGTTGATTTTGCTTTTCTAACAAACATTACGAAATTGAAAAATAGGCTTCTGCCCATGAAAAAAATCACTCAGTGCATTAATACAATCTGAGTGATTTTTCTATATCATTTACTAGTCAGATGAACTTCTTTATCAAACAAACTATTCATTTTTTCATTAAAGTTGTGAGCAATAAAGATTATGGTAGCTGGACTATTAGCCAATTCTTTTAAAATTCTGATAGTGGCTTTTTGATCGATAGCACCTGTTCCCTCATCAATTAAAAGAAAATCATCATCATGAATTGCGGCTCTTGCCAAAACAATCTTTTGTCTTTGACCTCCCGAAACATTTAATTCTTGCAGATTTATTTTGGTTTGTAATCCCAATGACATTTTTTCAATATCATGCTTAAAGGAAAATTTATCAACATAATATCTAACCCTATCACTTAGTTTAGAGTTAAACATGGTAATGTTATTTTCAATGCTATCAGGAAACAAGACCGGATCTTGAGGAATATATCCTAATTTAACCTTGCAGATCTCAAGATCGTTTCCAGCCTCATCTTTAAAATTAACTCTACCTGTATGAGGTTTTATTTTACCAAGAAGCACTTTAAACAAAGTAGTCTTCCCTGCTCCTGAATCACCTGTCAGCAGTACTTTTTCACCCTTTTTAATATCTAAATCAGGAAAATGAATCACTTTACCGTTAGCAAAACGAACCGAAACATTGGCAGTCGTTAAACTAGCTGGTGATTTTAAGACAAGAGAATTATCAACTTTTGTACTATCTTGATCAATTTCTTTATTTAAACCATCTACTGAATGAATCTGCCCTAATTCAGTAATTAACATCCTAAACGATGAATTTATATAAAGACTAAAGCTCTCAACAGTTACAATTACCCCAAATAAAACAAGATGTTTGGTAACCAAGATAGCAGTCACAGCCAGTAATGCAAACTGTAATATAGCAGCCGTGGCTTTGTTCAAGATAGTAAGGGCCTGCACTGTACCTGTCCTAGAAACATTTGCTTTTTCTAAAGTATCAGAAGCCTGGTCCATGACTTTAGATAGCTGTGCTTCCGCAGTAAATTTTCGTAATTCTGCTAAGCCGTCCAACCATTTTTCAGCCACATCAAGGTAATTCTGATTTGCCTTAGATAACCTTGAAGCTGCTCTTTGCATTACAGGATGAAGAAACTTGGGCAAATAAAAACTTAACGTACCTAAGATTAAAACAATAACTAATAAGCTCCAATGAAATAGTAATAAACCGATACACGAGAAAATTATCTGAGCTGCATAATAAGGAATATCTGTGTATACCGAGAGTTTGGATTGCGTTATCAAGTTCAAATCATTCGTCAACCGGTTTTGAACTTTAGCTGTATTATGAACTTTCTGATCATAAAAGTAATGATTTACTATTTTGGCTCTAACTTGATGATTATATTGCTGGATCTGTTTTTCGATCCAATACTGGCAAACATTCAGTCCAATATAGCTTATGACAAAAGCAAACAACGCTGCCATGATCAGGACAATAAATTGTTGCCATTTTCCTTCTTTGACAGCCATTATTTGATATGTATTAATATAACTAACTCCAATTGTTAGACCTGAGGTTAAGAACTCTAAAATAAGTAAAGCAGTCATTCTTAATTTATTAACAGAATATAGCCCCTTAAAAGACATTGCTATCACCTCTTGTTCGTAAGATATATCTTTCTGTCAAATAATTTTTCAGTAGCAGGATTCAAATTATGAGCTATTACAATAACTGTTTTGTCAGATGATACCAAATGCTTTAATATTTGATAGCTACTTTGGGCGTCAATTGCACTAGTTGCTTCATCAGCCATGATAATAGGAAAATCATGTACTTCGTTACGTGCTAAAATAATTTTTTGCTTTTGCCCACCTGAGAAATTATTTACATCCAGGTCAATTTCAGTTTCGACTCCATCAGGCATCCCTGCCAGATCTTTTTCCAGTTCATTCTCTTTAACCGTCGTTTTTACTAAACGTCTTAGTTTATCATTGAACATCGTAATATTATTAATAATCGACGTCGGAAATAAAGTCCCATCTTGTGGAATATAGCCTATCTGTGCATAATTCGGAGAAATCACTTGCCCTTCTTTATCTTTAAAAATTATCTTTCCCTCAGTAGGCTGCAATTTGCCTAAAATCAACTTAAATAAAGTAGACTTGCCAACTCCGCTATCTCCACAAAGTAAAACTTTTTCACCCTTCTTGATAGTGATATCAGGGTAACTGATTGTTTCGCCATTCTTAAATGAATAACCCAAATTACAAATATTGATAGAACAAATACTTTCTGAATTCGCATTTGCTTGCTCTTTTTTAACATGTTGCAATTCAGTAAGTTGTTGATTAATGCCACGAACTGATTGAATACGAGTCAGTGCTGTTGTAGTCGTCAATAAGCAACTCAAAATAGCACTAGAAAAATTTCCTGCTGCAATTACCACACCGAAAGCAATCTGATGGTTAAAAAACAAAATAGCAGCTAACAGCAGAATAGCAATTTGAGAAAAGGAATTAGCACAACCATTCAAAAAGTCAGCTATCGAAATTATTTTTTGTCTTTTGACAAAAGACTTTTCCAAATTATCACTTTCTTTTTGCATAATCTCATTTAGCTTATTAAAAGCAAGATATTTTCTCAGTTCTTCTAAGCCATTAAACCAATCTTCAATAACTAGTAAGTAGGCACTGTTTTTACTTGATAACTGCTTAGTAGCCATAGAATTCTTTGATCTTGTAAGATGAGGAATATACAGAGTTACAACTGACAATACTAATGCCAAAATCATCAACATCCAATTCATGAGCAGAAGACTACTGATCGAAGTTATCAATAAAAAACACGATTGCATAATGCTTAGAACTTGATCAGCATAATTTCTAGTAACTAATTGCAAATTGCTGTTCAATTCATTTTCCATTTCTGCTACTTTAGGTGCCTTGTAATGGTAATATCTTTGTACTAGTCGATGCCTGATCTGGTGAATGCCATTTTGAGAAATTCTGCTAAAAAGATAAGTTGCTACGGAAGCTAAAACCGCCGCAAAAAAAGAAAGCAAAATACTGCTGATAATGAATAACAGAAAACCCGTCAACAAATTTTTTACTAATTGATTATATGCGAATTGAATGATATATGAACTTGTTGCAGAACCTACCGCAAATAATATTTCTAAGAGAACTACAACAGTGAATAGAAGTTTATTATTTCGAACTAATTCCCAAAACTTCATTTTTAAATCACCTAGATTTCATGCTAATCATAATTATTAAAATCAGTTTAATAATATTATTTTTATATCATAGTATCAACATATTTTTAAATTGTGCAAAAAAAGTGAACAGATAAAATTATCTGCTCACTTTTTTCTTCGGCTCTCTCATAGATACAGCTTCTATGAAAGTTCCATTACTCACTATTTCATGTATCTAAATCAACTTATATTTCTTCATTAATTCTTCGATATAAGTGCCCTTAACCTTCTTAAGCATCCCCTTAATTGCCAACTTTTCAGGCATAGGCAAATCAAGATCAACCAACTTCTTCTGGTCATTCAAGTAATACATTGCGTTCATCAACATTCTTACATCAAATGCGGAAGCGAAGACTTCTGGTACACCGCGGTCAATATTAAGCAAAGTGTAGACAGCTTCCATTGCCGTCCGAACTGAATACTCTGTCGTAAAGACAGTGTCTCTTGGAGTTTCGGCAAAGTTACCAATAAAG
>DATGTX010000120.1:0-4216 GCA_035301645.1 Pseudogracilibacillus sp.
GCAGGTACCATTGTGTTTCTCCATCAACATGCCGAGGAAATTCCTCCTGGTGGTGCCATTTCTATATTACAATCCGGAGCACTAAAGGATGTAGATGCTATTTTTGGAAATCATTTGTGGGCACCTACTCCTTTTGGGGAAATCACGACTAAAAAAGGGGCATTTATGGCAGGTGCTGATAGTTTTACTATTACTATTAAAGGTAAAGGTGGCCACGGAGGATATCCACATGAAACAAAAGATGCCATTTTAATTGGAGCGGAAATAACGACACATATTCAAAATATTATTAGTCGGAAAATTTCACCGTTTCAAACAGCAGTCATTACAATTGGTCGTTTTGAAGCAGGTACTTCCTTTAATATCATCGCCGATAAGGCAAAATTAACTGGTACCGTTCGATATCTGGATAGTAATGTGCAGAAAAAAGTGAAAGAAGAGATAAATCGTGTCGTAAAAGGTATTTGTCTTGCAAATGATGCTGCATATGAATTGGATTATGAAGATGGGTATCCACCTGTTGTCAATCATGATAAAGAGACCGATTTAGTTTTTAAAGCTGCCGAAAATATTCATGAGATAAATGAAACTACAGTTTGTGAACCGCAAATGGCGGGCGAAGACTTCGCACATTATTTACGAACAATTCCTGGAGCATTCTTTTTCACCGGAGCTAAAATCGATGGTCATGAATATCCACACCATCATCCAATGTTCGACTTTGACGAGCGCGCCATGCCTATTGCAGCAAAAATGCTCATCGGAACATACTTAGCATATCAAGAACAACTTAAATAATTCATTACTATAAATAAAGCTGAAAAGATATACTTAGCATCTTTTCAGCTTTTGTTTTAAACTATTTAATCTTACGTTTTACATATAATTGTACAAATATATAATCAAAGATCAAACCAAGAACTAATGCATAAATAAAATACATGTATTGTGTAAGGAAAATAAATACAATAGCGAATATAATCGCTTGTAAGATAGTAATTCTACTGAGGAATTTTAAAAATGTTCTCTTTCGCTGTTCTCTTTCAATAGGATACAAGTCAATCCAAATAATTGTCCGATAATGATGATAAAGTGAAATCATCTGGAAACTAGTCATGTATAGGAACAGTAATACAAATGCCAATTTCAACCAAGCATTCGGAACAAAATAAATAGCTATCATTCCGATAAGTGTTAACCGTAGATACATACTTAAAAAGTCGCTACTCCGTATAAAGGATAGTCGATATAAAAATGCATATGTGGCTTGATACAAAAACGGCACTTGAAAATGAACGAACCTCGATAATAAACGACGTTTTTTTATTCGATTTGATAAATGTGGCACCTCTGCAAACATACTTACAAAGCGATAAAATGAGGCAAGACGATTTAAATCATTATTTATTAATATTTCCCAAGCTAATCCTGGTTGCTTTCTTACTAAAAAGTAATTGTTTATCGCAAGTAGAAAGTAAAAAAGAATAACGACAACTACGAAGATTGACTCTTGAAGCAAAAAGTAAAAAATCGCTATACTTATAAAAGTGCGAATGACTCTGTCTAATCGACGAATCATCGTATGTTGCACTTTAAACATAAACCAGTTTGTCGTCATATTCCACCCTTTTAACAAGAGCAAAATAAGTATGATTAGAAAGTAATCTTTTATCGTTTTATGTTGATAAACTTGCATAAACATTGGTGCTAGTGCTGCTACTACAATTAATACAATATATAACTGAAAAACGTAATTATAAACTAAACTCCATTTAAAGTAACTTTGCATTTTTTCTTCTTTCACAATAATAAATACTTTATCTGGCTCTTTTAAAAAGGACTGAATAGGATTGTAACTTGCTACAAATCCGAAAAATAAAGCAATAACGATAGCTGCTGGAAAATCAGGACTTAATTGTTCTAACCATTGTTGATAGTAAATGGCAATCGTAATGATAATAAACAACAATGCAATCATAAAATGACCATTAAAAATGTATCGGTAATAACGATTTAATAATGTCAAATGTTCTTTTAATCGATTTGTAAATAATTGCGTCGCATTAAACATTGCTTTCTTCCTTCGTTAGTTGAATATATAAATCATCTAAAGAAGCTTCCGGCATCTTAAATTCCATCCGTAATTCGTTGATTGTCCCATGGGCACGAATTTCTCCTTCATGAAGAATAACAAATCGATCACAATACCGTTCTGCAGTTGCTAAGATATGTGTTGACATTAATACTCCAGCACCATTATGTTTCATTTTTTCCATCCAATCAATATAAGATTGAATTCCTAACGGGTCTAAGCCGACAAAAGGTTCATCGACAATATATAAAGATGGTTCTATTAAAAAGGCACACATGATCATCACCTTTTGGCGCATCCCTTTTGAAAAATGAACTGGAAACCAATGTAATTGCCGTTTCATTCGAAATGCCTCTAACAATGCCGGTAATCTCTCTTCAAATGCTTCTTCTGTCACATTATAAGCCATTGCTGTTAATCTTAAATGTTCATATAAGGTCAGTTCATCATATAAAATAGGCTGTTCAGGAATATAGCCAATTTGCTGGCGATAACTTGTTGGATCTTCTTTAAATGTTTTGCCATTTAATTTAATCGTACCAGCTTTCTCTGTTAGTAAATTGATAATATGCTTAATCGTTGTACTTTTCCCGGCTCCATTTAAGCCGATTAATCCGACAATTTCTGCTCGGTTTACTTCAAATGAAATATTATGTAATACATTTTTATTTGAATAACCACCTGTTAAATTAGATATTTCTAATAATGATTGCAACATATCTCACCTCGACCAATTTTCTAATTAATACGTAATACTTCTGTTAAGTATAGTATATATGATAAGAAAGAAATATGTATATTAATTCCTCTATTGTCTATACTATTATTGAAGAAATGATAAGAAACATGATAACCACTACCGTTGTGATGAGGAATATTGGAATTCATTCACATCTTATTTACTATGAAGTGATGAAGTCCCCGAACCAATATTCATTTCTTACTTTTCTTCTTAAAGCAGACTACGTTTTATTACGTAGTCTGTTGTTTTTATGGGGAGTTTGTTACATAATAACTTTTACACATCACCTTAACAGCACGATGATAATGTGAAGTTAAAAAGTATCGATTAAGATTGTCCAACTTATTTTCAATTGTTTTCATACTCTTGGAAAAAGTTACACATCTTTAACATTTCCTATATATACTTGTATGTGTCTTTATGATAAACTAATGATACATCATTCAATGTTAGGAGTTGTTAAACGATGAAACATGACGATTGCATTTTTTGTAAAATTGTTGCAGGTGAAATTCCTTCAGCAAAAGTGTATGAAGATGATCATGTTTATGCTTTTTTAGACATTAGCCAAGTAACAACTGGTCATACACTTGTCATTCCTAAAGTACATACAACAGATATTTTTGAAACCCCTGACAGTGTTGCAGGAGAGTTATTTTCTCGTGTTCCGAAAATTGCCAATGCGATTAAAAAAGTTTACAACCCACAAGGTGTTAACTTATTAAACAACAACGGTATTTTTGCAGGACAATCTGTCTATCATCTACATATTCATATCATTCCGCGATATGATGAACATGATGGATTCAACGCCCAGTGGGTAACACGCGACGACCAATTTTATTTAGAAGAGTTGCAAGCAATTGCTAAAGATATTAACGACGCTATATAAAAGTTTATTGACCCTTTAAAAGGAGGACATTTCCTATGTCGAGAGGAAAATCTTTTGCAGTAGGTTTCTTCTTAGCCGGAACAGTTAGTGCGGCTACCGCATTAATATTAACACCTGCATCAGGAAGAGATTTACGCAATAAAGTGAAAGAACAAGGAGTAGAATTAAAGAAAATTGCAGATGATATTATTCAAGATGGCTTAAAACTAAAAGATCAAATTGCAAAAACTTCTAAAGAAGGTGTTGCATTAATCAACGATTTAACAGAAGATATGAGAACTTCGGTTGAGGAATGGAAGCAAGCAATCGAGCCACATCAAGATAATATCTTTGACTACTTAGAACAAATCGAGTCAAGTATAAAAGATTTAGAGGAAAAAATCCAAAAACAAGAGAGTGAAGAAAAAGAATAGAATTCACTCATAGATGATAGCTATTAAAAAGAAGGTTTAGCACCATCGACCTTCTTTTTTTATGATTATTTACATAA
>DATGTX010000121.1:0-3706 GCA_035301645.1 Pseudogracilibacillus sp.
ATTGTTGATAATATAGTATATGTTCCAAACGCTTCTTTTAAAGTCATTCCAAGTGATTCTTTGACCATCCAAAATCCAGCATCATTCACATGAGAAGCAACTGCGCTACCCGCTCCTGTCGCTAACGCAACAAGTTCTAAATTGACGTCTGGAACTCCTGTTAACGACGGTATTACTAATCCAGCCGTTGTCAAAGTAGCTACTGTTCCAGAACCTAATGCAAGTCTTAAAATAGCGGCTACTACCCAAGCAAATAAAATAGGAGATAGGTTTGACCCATCAAAGAGTTTTGCAATATAGTCACCTACGCCACCATCAATAATAACTTGTTTAAGAGCGCCGCCACCACCAATAACAAGAAGCAACATCCCCATTGCGTTAATAGCATCAGTACATGACTGAGCAATCTGTTTTCTTGATATATTTTGTTTAATTCCCATTGTATACAAAGCTATGATTAAGGATAATAACATAGCAGTTGATGAGTTAGTTATTAACTTAAGAATATTGGTAAATACATTATCCTCAAAACCTACTTGTTTTTGTAAGATATCTAATAACGCACCTATAGCCATTAAAAATACAGGAAATAGTGCAGTAAATAAGCTCAATCTAAAAGTTGGCAATTTATTAAATTTCACATCTTCCGTGGTTGCAAATGTAGATCTTTCTAACTGCTCGTTCCCAAAAGCTGAAGGCACAATTTTTCGAGCTACTTTCGGGTAATAAATTCCAGAAATAATTACTGTAGGTATAGCTACGATAATACCGTATACTAAAACCAGTCCAATATTAGCACCGTATTCTGCGGAAACAGCTATAGGACCAGGATGAGGTGGTAAAAAAGCATGAGTAGCTAATGCTGCTGTAACCATTGCTAACCCTAATTTTACAACGGATATTTTAAGTTCTTTTGCAATTGAAATAATAATTGGGATAAGTAATACAATAGCTACTTCAAGAAATAATGCTATACCGACGATAAATGATGCTAATAATACAGCCCACTGTATCCTTTTTTCTCCAAATTTATTAATTAGAGTGTGAGCAATCTGGTGTGCGCCACCAGCATTAGCAATTAGTTTACCCAGCATCGCTCCCATTCCAAAAATAAGTGCAATATGACCTAAAGTACCTCCGAGACCTGACTCAATGGAATCTACAACCTTGCTTAAGGGCATCCCTAGCATAATTGCTACAACAAAAGATGAAACTATTAAGGCCACAAAAGTGTTTAACTTAAGCACCATAATCATTATCAATAATAGTAAAATACCTATTAATACTATTAGTAGTGGCATATTCCCCCTCCTTATGTAAACGCTTTATTAAAACCTAAAAAATAAAGGAGCTTAAACTCCTTTATTTAATTACTTATTTACTATTCACAAAACTCTCTGCATATTCTGCTGCTACTTTTATACATTCTTCCATACTGATACTTTCAGCTATATTCTGACCAGCAATATCAAAGGCAGTACCATGATCTACTGAAGTTCTTAAGAATGGTAAACCATTTGTAATAGAAACAGTCATATGGAAATCTGTCATCTTAGCTGCAATATGACCTTGGTCGTGGTAAAGAGATAAAACAGCGTCGTATTTACCATTTAATGCTTGGTAAAATACTGAATCTGCTGGTACAGGACCAACTACATCAATTCCATCTTCTTTTGCCATCTCAATGCCTGGCGTTATTTCATCAACTTCTTCCATACCGAATAATCCGCCTTCACCACTATGCGGGTTTAATCCTGCTACAGCAAATTTTCTATCATCTAAGCCAAGTCTTTCTAAAGCTTTATTACATCTTAGAAGATAGTCATGAACTCTTTCTTTAGTCATTTGGTTTATAGCATCTTTCAATGATAAATGGCGAGTTAAGAAGAAAATTCTCATACCTTTTACTTCAAACATTGTTAACGGGTCTTCTGATCCTGATAAAGCTTCTAACATTTCTGTGTGACCAATGTAAGGAACTTTTGCTGCTTTTAAAGATTCTTTATTAATTGGCGTTGTTGCTAGTGCACTAACTTTCTTATCCATTGCTAATTCTACTGATTTTTTAATATATTCGTACGCTGCTTCACCACATTTTTCTGAAACTTTACCATATACTAAATTATCTGCGTCAATATTATTAAGATCAATAACATCTATTGTCCCTATTTTATAAACGCCATTTTCTGGGTCATCTATATTATTAATTTCAACATCGGATTTAGTGATGTTTACTGCTTTGCGAATTACATCTAAATCTCCAACAATAACTGGCTTACAAACATCATAAATATCTTTGTTTGTGAGTGATTTCACTGCGATTTCTGGTCCAATACCTGCTGCATCTCCCATAGGAATTGCTATAATTTGTCTGTTATTCATAATAAATTTCCTCCTAATATTTGTTTTCTAAATACTTTACTGCTGTGTATATTGCGTCAATTTCTCCAGCGGTCCCCCCTTTTGTGATTACTGGCATGCCATCAAAATATCCTCCAGTAAAAATTCCATAAGATACTAATGGCAATACTTCGTCTTTTAACTGAATACCTTCAGTTTGCCCTACAGAACATATAGATGCTGTCACGTCTCCTCCACTTGAAAAACAACCTACAATTTCATCTGTAGACTCTAATATTAATCTAGTTATTTTTGCTAAACCATCTGATATACGTTTCGCGAAATAATCTTGAGATCGGTTATTTTTTTGTGCTAAATATTTTAAATTGACAACTTCATTATTTGGATGATCAGTGGTGACTAATATAATGTTTTGGTTTAATAATTCTTTCATAACATTCTCTGTAGCTCTGTTAACTTCTTTTTCCCATTGTTCTTCGTGTATTGTTGCTAATTCATTTGAATCTACAAATATTCTAGCGATATCTCTTTTTTCTTCTAAATACTCAAGCTGCTTTCGACTATTAATCGTTATACTACCAACTGTTAGAAGGAGTTTTTTGTTTTTTTGATTCTTTATAGTAAATGATTTTATATAGGACTCAGTGAGTGGACCAGGGTCAGCTGGGATTAACGTTTTATGGTTTACTAACACCATTGCTCTGGCAATTACTTCTATATTTTCACTTGTCATTGCGTCAACTATAATTATTCTCCCGCCATTATCTATGTGATAATTCATTTGTTCTTTTAAATTTTTTTCTCCTTTTAAAACATCTGATAACGATATATGTGAAACTTTATTTTCAGTTTGTTGGCCGATAAGTTTGGGTACATAAGAAGTCGTTATCGGTTTTACTGGGTCATTACTAACATCTGATAATTCAACTGGAACATTATTTAATAATAAATAGCCACCGACCATTTGCCTGTTAGATTCAGGATAAGTTGGTACTAAAATAACTACTGCGTCATCACCTAATGATTGTAAAATCTCGTCTATTTCAACACCTATATTTCCCCGAACAGTACTATCAATACGTTTACAAAGTATATCGGTATTCCATTCATTTAAATTTTTTATTACTGTATTAATCCTATTTTTAGCAACACGCTCTTCAGAATATCTTGAATCCGTATTTATAACTGTCGCATTAATCAACTTATCTGAAGGTAAATTATTATAGTTGATTATAGTTGCCACGTTATATCCTAAATTATTGAGCTTCACCCCAGTACCGTTACCGCCAGTCAAATCGTCAGCTATCACTCCTATTTTCAATTTCCTACCTCCCTTCAATCAATC
>DATGTX010000122.1:0-2449 GCA_035301645.1 Pseudogracilibacillus sp.
TTTTCTGTTATTTTAACATTAAATGGACGATATTTTGATAAAAATCCATCAAAAAAGGCATCAAAAAGCTCTTTTTACACTTGAACTTTTTGATGCCTTTTCATATTTGAATGTCAAGGATTATTTTCAGGTAAACTCAAACACCATAGTACGTAAAGTTATGTTAATGAAAATGAGAAAAATTGAGCACACTTTACAACTAATAATATGGTCTTATTAATAGATAGACGATCACATCTGATAAACTAACGTAAAGCCATATAGGCATTGTCCAACGAGAAACTTTTCTATGTGTTTCATACTTCTGATTCCACGCAAGTGTTATGCTTGTTAAAGCCAATGGAATAATAATCATAGCTAATAACACGTGTGAAATTAATACAAAGTAATATATACCTTTTAATACACCTTCTCCTCCAAATGAAGTAGATGATGAGATAAAATGAAAGAACACATAGTTAACAAGAAATAAACTTGTTGAAACCAACGCAGCATAAATGAATCTCCGATGTACTTTTACATTTTTTCTTAAAATTGCGACTAGCGCACAAAGTAGGAAACTAAAAGAAAACAAGTTAAAAATTGCATTAAACATCGGTAATATCGTTACATCAAACTTATCAAAATCTTCAATACCGGGCATTCTGAGCAATGCGGTAATTGTGCCTATCAAAACAAGAGTAATAATTATAATCATAGGTTTATAGTTACGTTCGTTAACATTCTTCTTAGGATCCATTTCATCTTACCTTTCAGTTATTATCATTTCCATTTTATCATATAAACGAGATAATTAATTGAAATGATTCTTGAATAAGTTGAATATAACTGAGTCTTTGTCCATTAAGTGACATAAATCTTGAAGCGTTTTTAAAATCTTCCATAATTTTTATAGATTTGTATAATCAAGGTGTCAAGCTAATTAATCCACTATAAAAAAGGGCTGTTCATCAGCCCTTTTTTATATCAAGCATTATTCAATTAGTCTTAGGTCGACGTTTTATAAGCAACATTTGTACTGTAAAGTGATATCTTAGGCAATCACCAGTTTAAATCTTCATGAAAAACAATTGATTCACACATTTAACTGTAGATTAAAGTAACTGTTTAAATGATAAAACATCAGAAATAACATAGTTCGGTCTATTTTCCCTTTTATTTCGAAAAATGCTTCATAACTTCTAATAATTCTTCGATTGCTAAATCTCCTTCACCATCATTCACTGCATGACTAACACAATGTTTCATATGACGTTCAGCAACGGAAAAGCCGACTTTTTTCAAAGCAGCGTTAATCGCACTAATTTGTACAAGGATATCAACACAATAACGATCTTCTTCAACCATACGTTGTATACCACGGACTTGTCCTTCAATCCTTTTTAATCTATTCACTACAGACTGTTTTTCTTCGTCTGTTCTTGGTACAACTGGCTCTTCATGAAGAAAGTCTCCCATTCGTTACACCCCTCTCCTACTCATTATAAATTGATTGGCCGAGAAAAAATAGCGTTTTAGCTATTTATTTCCCCAAATCAACTTGTTGTAGACGTAAAGCATTCAAAACGACAGATACAGAACTAAACGCCATGGCTGCACCGGCAACCCATGGTGCAAGAAATCCTAAAGCGGCTATAGGAATACCTATTGTATTGTAAATGAACGCAAAGAATAAGTTTTCTTTAATATTACGTATAGTCTTCTGACTCATTATCACTGCATCAGCGACACTATTTAAGTCACCACGCATAAGCGTAATATCAGCTGCTTCAATCGCAATATCAGTTCCTGTACCAACTGCCATACCAATATCCGCCATAGCAAGAGCCGGTGCATCATTAATTCCGTCTCCAACCATAGCAACCTTTTTCCATTTCGCTTGTAGTTGCTTAATTTGTTCACTCTTTTGATCTGGCAAGACTTCAGCAATGACTCGGTCAATTTCAACTTGTTTAGCAATTGCATCTGCTGTCCGCTCATTATCGCCCGTTAACATGATAACTTCGAGCCCAAGCTGATGCATTCTTGAAATAGCTTCTTTTGAGGTTTCTTTTACCGTATCAGCTACAGCAATAACACCTGCAAGTTTGTTTGCAACTGCAATTAACATAGCCGTTTTTCCGTCTTGTTCTAATTCTTCCATCATCGCTTCTGTTTCATTTGTTATTGTGACGTTTTGTTCAGCCATTAATTTTCTTGTACCAACATAAACTTCTTGTTCATTAATTTTGGCATATATACCATAACCAGGTAAAGCTTCAAAATCATTTACTTCCTGTAAGGTAATATCCTTTTCTTTCACACCTTTTACAATAGCTTGTGCTAATGGGTGTTCAGATTGACTTTCTGCTGTACCGACCAATTGTAGTACATCATTTTCTTTAAACCCTTCTGCAGGAATGACATCTGTTAATGTTGGTTCTCCTTTTGTAACTGTACCTGTTTTATC
>DATGTX010000123.1:0-5726 GCA_035301645.1 Pseudogracilibacillus sp.
CTCATGAAAATATGATTTGTTCCATCACTCTGATTCACACTGATTAATTCATCATTTTTCCGTAAGTTTAAAGCAATCATACTACGTGTATATCTTGGTGAATCATATAAATCTAATGTACTCTTTTTAATCATTCCGTGTTTAGTAAAGAAGATTAAGTATTGATGTTCTGTAAATTCTCGAACAGGGATTGCTTCAACTATATACTCATCATTATCAAAACTAGTTATATTAGACATATGTTGTCCTGGGTCTCGCCACCTAACATCAGCAATTTCATGAATTGGAATGCTCACAAATTTTCCTTTATTAGTAAAAATGAGGATATTATCTGTTGTATTCATTTCAAATGTTTGGATTAAAAAATCACGTTCTTTTAGGGGTAATCCTTCTCCATTTGATGCTGTATAAGATCTTAGGCTCGTACGTTTAATATAACCATCTTTTGTCATAGAAACTAAAACTTCTTCGCTTGCTACTGTTACCTCAATATCAATCTTAATATCTTCTATTTCGGCAACTATTTCAGTTCTTCTTGGAGAGTTATATTCTTTTTTAACGGTTTTTAATTCTTTTTTTATTTTAGATAACAATACTTTCTCACTCGAAAGAATATCTTCTAGGGCATTAATTTCTTTTGTCAATTCAGCTTGTTCTTCTGTTAGCGAAGTAATATCGGTATTCGTTAAACGATATAACTGGAGTGATAAAATAGCTTCCGCTTGCAAATCACTAAATTTATATTGAGCCATAATTTTTTCTTTCGCATCGCTTTTATTAGCTGAGGTGCGGATTGTTTGAATCAACTCATCTAAAACTGAAATAGCTTTTATTAATCCTTCAACAATATGTGAACGATCCTTTGCTTTTGTCAAATCAAATTGTGTTTGACGCGTAATCACTTCTTTTTGGTGAGCAATATAAGCATCCAAAACAGCTTGTAATGATAATAATTTAGGTGTTTTGTCTTGAATGGCTACCATATTATAATGATAAGTTACTTGTAAATCAGTATTTTTATATAAATAGTTTAAAATACCTCTACTGTCGGCATCTTTTCTTAAATCAACAACAACTCGCATACCCGTTCGGTCAGTTTCATCTCTTACTTCTGTAATACCTTCAACTTTTCGGTCTAAATTTAGTTCATCAATTTTTCGAACCATTGCTGATTTATTTACTTCAAAAGGTATCTCAGTGATAACTATTTGTTCTCTATTCCCACGCATCTTTTCAATTTCTGCGCGGCCTCGGATGATAAAGCGCCCTTTACCTGTTTCAAAAGCTTTTTTAATTCCATCTGTACCTTGGACTATTCCACCTGTAGGAAAGTCAGGTCCTTTTATTACAGTCATCAGTTCATCAACAGAGACGTTTGGTTTATCTAATTTCATAATAACAGCATCAATTACCTCACTTAAGTTATGAGGAGGAATGTCAGTCGCGTAACCTGCAGATATACCAGTTGAACCATTAACTAAAAGATTAGGAAAACGTGCTGGAAAAACAACAGGTTCTGAATTTGTATCATCAAAATTCGAAATAAAATCCACTGTATTTTTATCAAGGTTATGCATTAATTCTCTTGTAATACTTGAAAGACGTGCTTCTGTATAACGCATTGCTGCTGGAGGATCGCCATCAACACTTCCGTTATTACCATGCATCTCAATAATTTCATGACGCATTTTCCAGTCCTGACTTAAACGTACCATCGCTTCATAAACAGAACTATCACCATGTGGGTGATAATTACCGATTACTGTACCAACAGTTTTTGCTGCTTTTCTAAAATTCTTTTCAAACGTATTACCATCTACATGCATTGCATATAAAATCCGTCTTTGTACTGGTTTTAAACCGTCTCTAACATCAGGGAGTGCTCTATCTTGGATAATATACTTACTATATCTACCAAAACGGTCTCCAATGACCTCTTCCAACGGCAAATCAAAATTCTGTTCTAATTCAGACATTTAACTACTCCTTTATTATGAATGGATTTGTTCGTTTTCTAAAATATTATCATCGTCATCTAAGCCAAACTGAACATTACTTTCAATCCATTCTCTTCTTGGGGCTACTTTATCGCCCATTAAAGTTGTTACTCTTCGCTCAGCGCGAGCTAAATTATCAATGACGACTCTGATAAATGTACGAGAGTCTGGATTCATTGTAGTCTCCCACAATTGGTCTGCGTTCATTTCACCAAGACCTTTATAACGTTGGACCATATATCCTGCTTTCATTTTTTTCATTGCTGCTTTCATCTCATCATCATCCCAAGCATAAATGACTTTCTCTTTTTTACCTTTCCCTTTAGAAATCTTATATAAAGGTGGGAGTGCAATATAGATTTTACCTGCTTCAACTAAAGGACGCATATAGCGATAAAAGAATGTTAATAGTAAAACTTGAATATGAGCACCATCTGTATCAGCATCAGTCATAATAACAATTTTATCATATTGTGAGTCTTCTAATTTAAAGTCACTTCCAACGCCAGCACCAATTGTATGAATAATGGTTGATATTTCTTCATTTTTCATAACATCTTCAAGTTTAGCTTTTTCCGTGTTTATTACTTTACCTCGCAGGGGAAGTATCGCTTGAAACTTTCTATCTCTTCCTTGTTTAGCAGATCCGCCAGCTGAGTCACCCTCAACGAGATAAAGTTCATTACGTTTTGGATTTTTTGATTGAGCAGGTGTTAATTTTCCACTTAATAAAGCATCTTGTCTTCGTTGCTTTTTACCTGAACGTGCTTCTTCTCTAGCTTTTTGTGCAGCTTCACGTGCTTCCCGAGCTCGAATAGCTTTTTTAAGTAATTGTGTTGCAACTTCGTTATTTTCTTCTAAAAAATAATTTAATTTCTCAGAAATGATTGAATCAACAGTTGAACGAGCTTCAGGAGTACCTAAGCGGCCTTTTGTTTGTCCTTCAAATTGAAGTAATTCTTCAGGTATCCGAACTGAAACGACTGCTGTCAAACCTTCTCTAATATCTTTTCCTTCAATATTCTTATCTTTTTCTTTTAAAATTCCATGACGTTTTGCATAATCGTTAAATGTACGTGTAATTGCTGTCCGTGCTCCAATTTCGTGTGTTCCACCATCTTTAGTTCTAACATGGTTAACAAATGAATGCATATTTTCAGCATAGCCATCATTAAATTGAAATGCAAAGTCAACTTCTAAATCATTTTTACCAGTAAACGAAATGACATCATGTAAACCATCTTTACCTTCATTTAAATAATTAATAAAAGCTTTTAACCCATCTTCATATTCGTAAACTTCTAATGTATCAGTTCGTTCATCTTTAATTTGGATTTTTAAATCAGCTAATAAGAAAGCAGCTTCTCTTAAACGTTCTGAAAGAATTTCAAAGTTAAATGTCGTTGTTGAGAAAATTGATTCATCTGCTTTAAACCTGATTAATGTACCTACTTTATTCGTTTTACCTTTTTTCTCTAAGCTAGTTACAGGCTTTCCACCATGTTCAAATCGCTGAAAATACTCATAACCTTCACGATAAACTGTAACGTCTAACCATTCTGATAAGGCGTTAACAACTGATGAACCAACACCGTGTAAACCACCACTTGCCTGGTAACCACCTTGTCCGAATTTTCCACCAGCATGAAGCACAGTCATAATTACTTCTAATGTTGGTACTCCTGATTGGTGCATACCTACAGGAATACCTCGTCCATTGTCTTCAATTGAAATACTATCATCAGCATGTAATGTTACTTTTATTTCGTCACAATACCCTGATAGTGCTTCATCTACTGCATTATCTATAATCTCATATGCTAAATGATGTAATCCTTTAATATCAGTACTTCCAATATACATTGCCGGTCGTTTCCTTACCGCATCAAGTCCTTCTAAAACTTGAATAGATTGTTCTGTGTATTGATTAGATTTATCTACCAATCAAGATCGACTCCTTCTTCACTCATTTCAAACAAAAAAATTTCATTAACATAAAGAATGGGTAAAACACCAAGTCTATAATAATACATCTACATAAAAATGTATATATAACAGAACAAAAGAGATGACACTCTACGCCATCTCTTTAATAAGTTATTATTTTACCAAGACTGCATGCGCTACCTTTATGCATAGGTCCATGATAACAAGTGTCTTACTATCCTCTAGAATTTCAGGAACAGCTTCATGACTAACCCCTTGTTGTGCCCAAAAACCTTTGCTTTTAATATCTTTAGCTTCTTCTGCGATTGCAGGTAAATGTTCAGATCTTCTGAATACATTTATGATATCAATCGGTTCGTTAACGTCTTTTAATGACTTATAAGCTTTCTCATTTAATACTTCATCTACATTTGGGTTAATTGGAATAATTTTATAACCATTATTTTGCATAGCTTCTGCAATTTGATAAGATGTTCTTTCTGGATTATTAGACAAACCAATAACAGCAATCGTTTTTGATTCTTCGAGTAGAGCTTTAACTTGCTCATTTGAAGGATTTTTCCAAGACATATAAAGACCTCCTAATTAAGATATACATTCTCTACTTACACTTATCGTATCATATTTACCGTAAAAACGATATCTATATAAATTTACAATTAAAATTTAACAGTCTGATGTATAAATAAATGAATTTATGCTAAAATCAATTTAGTTATAAAATTATGAAAGTGGGAACATTATGTATATCATTCTATTTATCATTTTAGCTTATTTATTAGGTTCCATACCATCCGCATTAATCATTGGTAAACTCACCAAAAAAATTGATATTAGAGAGCACGGGAGCGGAAATATGGGTGCTACTAACGCTTTTAGAGTTTTAGGCACTAAAGCAGGCATCATTGTGACTTTAGCAGATATCTTAAAAGGAACTATAGCGACAATTCCTCCATTGCTTGCTGCTATTTATCTTGATGTGGATGTATCACCATTACTTGTCGGTTTATTTGCCGTTTTGGGACATACATATCCATTATTTGCTGGTTTCAAAGGTGGTAAAGCTGCAGCTACATCTGCAGGAGTTATATTAGGAGTTAGTCCACTTATGTTTGGAATTATTTTATTAATATTTATTATTGTATTATATTTATCAAAATATGTCTCTCTTGCATCAATGTTAACAGGAATTATAGCATCTGTTATTGCATTTTTTATTAGTGATCGATTTTTATTTTTTATTATTTTAGCACTTACTATTTTTGTCTGTATAAGGCATAAAGATAATATTAAAAGAATTATGAATAAAACTGAACCAAAGATAACTTGGCTTTAAGCCCAAGCAATCTAATTCATTGATATACATTTAGGTTATCGTATATACTTTAACTAAGACAAACGTAGACAATTTATTTTAAAGGAGCACATAATGAATAAAAAAATAGATAGACATTTACCTGAACAAGAAGAACGCCATAAACTTTTTGGTTCGGTTAAACCGGGTCCTTCCACGAAGCCTAGTGAAAAAGAAAAAATGGCAGATATACAAAATGAACGCAAAGACTTTTTATTTGATATAGATTCTGTAGGAATTAGTCAGGTAAAATATCCAATTACAGTAAACAGTACATTAAACCCAACAACACAAACATCAATTGCGACGTTTAATTTAACAGCCAATATAGATAAAAACAGTAAAGGTACAAACATGAGTAGATTTTTAGAACAGCTTAATATTTATGAAGATATTGGTCTAAGAGCTGATTTTAAATCGTTGTTTGA
>DATGTX010000124.1:0-6946 GCA_035301645.1 Pseudogracilibacillus sp.
GGGCTATGAAGCAGGCGCTTGAAGATGCAAAGTTAAAGCCAGAGGATATTAATTATATTAATGCCCATGGCACAAGTACAGACTTGAACGATCCTTATGAATCATCAGCCATTAAGGATGTGTTTGGAGAATATGCCAAAAAGCTGCCGGTCTCATCAACAAAATCCATGACTGGTCATTTGCTAGGTGCAGCAGGTGGGGTAGAGGCTGTTATTTCTGTAAAATCTATTAACGATGATATCATCCCACCAACGATAAACTATGAAACACCAGATCCGAATTGTGACCTAGACTATGTACCGAATGAATCACGTAAACAACAAGTTAATGCGGTTCTAAGTAACTCATTAGGCTTTGGAGGCCATAATGCATCGTTAATATTTAAAGAATATAAGTAAAATATAAAGAGCTGAACTTTTAGTGATTTACATGCTTTTAAAAAACAAAGTAAATCATTTAAGAGTCAGCTTTTTTGTTTTGGATAAATTCTTATCATGAGAGGTTGTCTCACGATGTATAACTTTTATTTTTGGTGGATTTGTTATCGCGACGGATATCTCTCGTGTTCTAAGTTATTAAAGTTGAAAAAACCGATAGAGCATCCATCGCTAAGCCAAAAAAACACAATACACCACCGTCATTAATTTCACCAACATCGCATAAACTAAAATAGAGGATGTGGACAAGTATGGGTGGGATTATAAAATGGGATATGTTTTTTTATTTTTAATAGGTTTTGGACTAACTGTTTCAGGTGGAGCCATTCTTATTGCATATATGAATTTTTTACCCGCTGGAGTGACTTGGATTGAGTACTTTATTTTTATACAAGGCCGTGTTGAAGCTTACTTTTTTCCAATCGGATTACTCATTATAAGTATTGTTATTTACCATTTTCCAAACAAATCATAGTAATTGGCCCGAATATTTTTATACCCTTTTGGTCATAATGAATGTTAAATGAATCAAAAAAAGTGAGGGTTGATAAATGTTATACATGCATGATGTCTGGGTAAATTGGTTTGAAGGTGAAGAAAATGCTTATAATATTTGCTATTTCCATGAGTGGAGGAAAGAAGATAAGATTGAACTTTTGGACCAAGTACCTTTGGTGTACATAACGGAAGAATTATATAACCATATTGAAAATGATATGCAAGATTTACCGAAAAATTTACTTGATATGATATATAAACGAGCCTATGTTAGGAAAGGGCAAGAACGCACCGGGTTAGAATACGCTTGTATTGTGACTGACGGTAACGATATTGTTGTATTTGACACGATTGGTTACTCAATTCCTATTAGAAAAAGTAGGTTAATTCCCCGTCAGGAACAAATGGTTTATGACATGATAAAAAATACTAAACCTAAGAATATTCCGTTTGATAAAGCAGTTTATCAAAAAGAGTATCATATATTATCATTGGCTCCAGAATATATTCATGGACTAACTCGCCGTGAACGTCAATTGAAGCAATTGCTTATGATGGGACTTGATCAGTTAAGAACCTCGAATAATTTAGAAGAATTACGTTATTGGTTAACAGAGTGGGATCCTAAAGGTTATGAATTTATTCGTTTTATGGATGAAGAAGAAGTTTGGCAAGAACTATACAATGGGGTTAAAAAAGGATGGACTGATGCGCATGAAGACTTATGTGCCAAGTTGATTAAAGGTCAGCCATTTTTGGAGAAAATGTGGGAAATTGAAAATGAGCAAGGCGAACCAATGTTTAAGCAAAAATCAAGAAATCAGTGAGGAATGCTCCTCACTGATTTTTTAGTTAAATTAAAATGATTCACCACCTAGATGAACGCTCTACATTATATTTACATACTATAGGTAGGAATAATTAACGATGAAGGAGTGCCATGAGATATGTATCATAATTTTGGATATTATCCAAATTACTCGTCTCCTAACACAGTGATGCCTTATCCCCAGGTGCAGGATATGGATGTACGACAGGAGAGCCAAAAACTAAAAATGCACGCAATTGCCCAACCAAATTATGTCAATCACAGTCCAGCAGCTTACACAGACATTCATCCCGTGAAAAAGATACCTCAGTCAAATCGTTATGTAACCAATGTTAATCCTGTTTTCCTTGATCATTTAAGTCGACACCAAGGACTTGATATTACAGTTCAAACCTCGGCCAAGGAAGTTAAAGGTAAACTAGCTGGTGTGGCAATAGATCATATTCAACTTAATATAGGAAACGAACGCGCATTGCATATTCGATTAGAAGAAATCGTTTATTTTGAAGGGTTACCGTTAGAGTAAATACTGATAAATCACAGGGCTAATTCATATGACACTTGAAAATTATGAATTAGCCCTGTTGAACGTATGCAATGTCACTTTCTCACTCTGCCAAGTCCCATCGCTTTATTTGCTTTTTTCAGCATTTTATTTGCTTTAAATGATGCCTTGTCTGCACCATCATCTAAAATATCATCTAACTCTGGTGAGTTGACCAACTCATTATATCTTTCTTGCACAGGTTGTAAGAGATTGACAACTGCATCAGCAACATCTTGCTTAAAATCGCCATACCCTTTACCTTCATATTTTTTCTCCAAGTCTTCAATGGATTCTCCAGTACAACTAGAATAAATGGTGAGTAAGTTTGAAATACCTGGTTTATTCTCTTTATCATATTTCACAATACCTTCAGAGTCAGTCACTGCGCTTTTAATTTTCTTTTCAATTTTCTTAGGATTATCAAGCATTGACACAAAACCTTTTTCGTTTTCATCTGATTTACTCATTTTCTTAGTCGGCTCTTGCAGGGACATGATACGCGCGCCAACTTTTGGAATGCGCACTTCAGGCATGGTAAAAATATCGTTGTAACGATTATTAAACCGCTCCGCTAAATTACGCGTTAATTCTAAATGTTGTTTTTGATCATCGCCAACGGGTACAATATCTGTTCCATAAAGCAAGATATCAGCTGCCATTAAAGCAGGATAGGTAAAAAGAGCAGAAGATACAGCTGATTTACCTTCAGCTTTATCTTTAAATTGAGTCATTCGTTCGAGCTCGCCTATATAACTGATAGACTGCATCATCCATCCTAATTGAGCGTGCGCTTGCACTTCAGATTGGATAAACAACGTTGCTTTCTTTGGATCAATTCCTGACGCTAAATATAAAGCAGCAAGAGAGCGAATATTCTCTCTTAATTTTAATCGATCCTGTGGGACAGTGATCGCGTGTTCATCGACGATACAAAAATAACATTCATGATCATTTTGTAATTCTGTGAATTGTTGCAGTGCTCCTAAATAATTACCAAGAGTTAACGTGCCACTTGGCTGAATACCTGAAAAAATAACTTTCATCTCACTCACTCCAATTTTATGATGGTTAGATGGGATGAAGAGCCATAAAAATATTCATCCATCCCATCGATAAACGAAGGGACGAATGAACCGCGGTGCCACCCTAATTATCTTGCCATACTAGCAAGATCACTTGATCACGAATAAAGCTCCAAAGTCCAATTCCAATCTACCTTGATACTTGTTTTCACCAACCACAAGTTCTCTAATCATCAGCGGGTAATTGTACTTCGCCTTTTTCATTGCTTATATTATTAAGTTGATATTATTATAAACGATTTATACTTATAAAATCAAGAGACGTTCATTATTGATTATAATTTATTATATTGATGTTCAAACGTACGGGATAAATCGGAGTAAAAGATCATCATGAATGTCATGACGATGAAATGGCCGAGATAAACCGAGGCAAAAGATCATCATGGGTGTTATGACGTCCAAATACAAAAAAGCCCCTATTCTCCACAATTACATGAAGAATAGGGGTTGATTAAAACTATACCTACTCGAAATAAGTCCATTGACGGACCCCGACAACCTTATAATTGCTCCTCAAGTATTTCCTAATTCTTTGTTTGGAAGGTACAATCCTGCACCAATCATGAATAAGGTTTGTTGTAATCTTTTCATTTGGAAATAACATTTTAAATTCCCTTACGCTCCTGATCACTGCATCAGCAACTAATTCTTCGTGACGAAAAGTTTTGCATACACATTTCCACTTAATTACATTTACAGAAAACGAATGGCAATTTGCACATACAATGCCCTTTCTTAGTTGTCTATAACTATAAGAAGGTATCTGCTTATACGGTGACCTTGTCATATGCAATGAGATTAATTTGTCAGCTAGTTGGTAATGCCTATCTGTAATTCGTGAAGGCGTGGCATTTAATTGATTTAAGTAATTGGTAATTTGCGTAGGGAAAATAAATGGCTGATCAAGAGGAGCTTGATACATGGTGAATTTTGAGTTGATGAAAAGCACGGAGGCATCAATTTGGGGCTTAAATCCTAAACTAAAAATTAACTGTCGTAGTAGGGATTCACTTCTTGCTAGTTGAAGAAGCGGATTAAGAATTTCTCTCTTTGATTTTTTAAACAGCTTCTCTGAATCGTAATAATAATCGCCTTCATAGTTTTTCACTTCATAAAAGAAAACCATTTTCTGTAATAAGATTAGGGTATCGATTTGAAAGGTTGTACTATTTGCTTGAAGTAATAAATCATTTAATATGAGGCAATCACATTGAAGTTTTTCAGTAAGTGTATCAAAAAGTACTTCTCCTTCATATCCCTTCTTCAAATTTAAGTAATGCTGCTTGTCTTTGTTTGATAATTTCATTCGATTATTTAAAAATTCCGTGATTAACAATTCCTCTGACTTCGTACGTGTTTTATAAGCCATGGCTCACTTCCTTTATATATACATCTAACGTTTATACATTATATAAGAACATTCAAAATAATCAATTGCAAACTAAATATTAAGGTATTCTAAATGAACAATGATATAATCAAATATACGGAAATTAATTTAGGGGGCAGCAAAATGAAAATAGTAGGGGTCGCAGGGGAGTTAACTGGCTGGAAAGCGACTGTCGTCTTACATAATGTATTAGAAGCAGCAAAAGACTTTGACTCAAATATAGAAACAGAACTGATTGAAATGAAAGAATACGATATTGAATTTGCTCGCGGGGAACCGCTATCTTATTATAATGATGATACTTGGAATGTTGTTAATACAATTTTATCAGCAGATATCCTTGTGTTTGGAACACCAATATATCAAGCATCTATCTCGGGTGCTCTGAAAAATTTGTTAGATCATCTGCCAGTGGATGCATTTAAAAGGAAAGTAACGGGAATCATCACAACAGGAGCTGTTGAGAAGCACTTCCTTGTAGCTGATTATCAATTAAAACCTATCCTTTCTTACCTTAAAGGTTTGGTCCCATCTACAAATGTGTTTGTTCATAGCGATTGTTTTAGTGATGTGAACGAAATTATTGATGACAATGTGAAGGTAAGAATTCGAGCACTCGCTGAAGAAATGGTTCGATTGCAAAAATACGTTGTATCTAAATAATACTTAAAAAGCGGGCATTCTACCCGCTTTTTAAGTATGCTTACTTATTTCTGATCATCATTATGGAAGGAATCAGGATCATTTTCATCTCCTATTTCCATTCCGTAATTTGCTTTATTTGTCTGGATTGGCTGATAATCGTCTTCATTTGTGGCATCTGACAAAGGATCAAATAATATTGCTATACTAACTAAAGCACTAATTCCGACAAGCGTGTAAATCACTCGGGAAAAAGCAGCATTTTGGCCTCCGAAAATTGCGGCTACTAAATCAAACTGGAATAAACCAATTAAACCCCAGTTGACTCCTCCAATAATAAGCAATGTTAAGGCAATGCGCTTCAAGGTATCCATATTAAGCTCACCTCCTAGATAATTTATTAATTTTATCTTTCGCTTTCAAGGCGATCTTATGCGTTTAATCATTCTTTAAAATTAGGTTCAATAATAGATAATGACATATAATCCCAAATATGAAGCAGTGACTAAGAAAAAAGGATTCAAAAAAATAGCATGAATATTTGTCATGAACACTGTGCTATCCCTAATGATTTTGTAAATTAGTTCTTTAACGATATGTTCTTCATTCATCAATTTAATCTCCTCTATTACGTTATTTGCTATACTATTTCTTATTTTAAGTTGATACTATACACTGAAAATTACAGAAGTCGACTATTTAAATAATATAATTTGAAATGTCGTAATTTGTCGTAAAAATCGCTAGACCGTGTTCTAATAAGAATGCCTCCAATTAACGAACTATCTTTTCACTCTAATTATGTTTACTCAATTGAAAAATTCATGTTATTATATAAGGAAATTAGGGAATCATTACTAAACAAGCATACTTATGTCAAAGAATGTCGTATTAGGATAAATCCCAGTATTAAATAAAGAATAGGAGACTGAAGAATGCAAAATAAAAAAACAAAGCTTTATCTGCTAATAGGTATTCTCCTAGTAGGTATTTCCATTCCTCTGCTGATTGCAACTACAAGTAGTGGTGAGCATGAATTACAAGCCTCATTACATAAAGAAAGAAAAACATCGCTTGGTTCAATAGATGTCAATCAAAACATAGCACGATTTAAATTCGATTCTGGTTATAATTTCGAATATCCTGATGCAGTCAGAGGGATATATGTCACTGGGAATTCTGCTGGTAGCGAGCGTTTTAATTCCTTAGTTGATTTAATTGACAGTACTGATTTAAACACGATGGTGATTGATGTAAAAGAAGACAATGGGAATATTACTTTTACACCTGAAGAGGGTTCCCCATTTGATGATATAGCGACTGTTTTTATAGACGATCCAGAAAAAATGATGAAAGTTTTAGAAGAAAAACAAATTTACCCTATAGCAAGAGTAGTTGTATTCAAGGATTCTGTGTTAGCTGAAAACAAGCCGGAACTATCATTCAAAGAAAATGGTGAGGTTTGGAAAAACGGTAAAGGGGAAGCATTTGTTAATCCATTTGAAAAAGAAGTATGGG
>DATGTX010000125.1:0-7556 GCA_035301645.1 Pseudogracilibacillus sp.
GCTGTTTTTGCATGTAATGCAGCTCCGTATTTAAATATTTCTTCGTTTTGTTTCATTTTTGAATTGTGAACTGGTGCCTCGCCTTCAGATCCGGTTCCAAGTACAACAAAAGCAGAAGGTACATTTTGAGAAATATACGAGAAGTCTTCTGAACCGCTTAAAACACCATTATCGACAATATTTTCCTTTTTCATTATTCCTTCTAATGAAGGCAAAATTTCATCAATAAACTCAGGATTATTATAGGAGGTCGGTGTATGAAATTCTGTTATAGTATATTCACCACGCCATGATTTAACAACATGATCAATCATTTCAGGTATTCTTTTACAAAAATGATCACGTGTTTCTTGATGATAACTACGCATATTACCACTTAAAGTAGCTGTTTCCGGTATTACGTTTGTTACCGTTCCACCTGACATTGAACCTATCGAAAAAGTAACTTCTTGTGCTGGGTCAACTTCCCTAGTAAACATCAAATTTAAGCTAGTATAAAGCTGATTCATAATCATATTAGGATCTATTGTTTTATGTGGCTGAGAGCTGTGACCACCACTCCCTTTAATTTCTACAATATATGTGTCCATAGCCTGGGAAAAAGTTCCTTTATGAACAGAAAGTGTACCCGCTTCTTGGTCTGGCATAATATGAATACCAAACGCAGCATCCACTTTCGGATTCTCCAGCACTCCATCATCAATCATTAATTTAGATCCATAACCCCATTCTTCACCTGGTTGAAATAATAGTTTTACCGTTCCTTGTATTTTATCCTCGTGATTCTTTAATATCTGAGCAGCTCCTAATAACATAGCTGTGTGTGAGTCATGTCCACATGCATGCATTAAACCTTCTTTTTTTGATTTGAAAGGCGAATCAACCTCTTCTTGAATAGGCAATGCGTCCATATCTGCCCTCAAAAGAATACAAGGAGCACCCTCACCTATTGTCGCAACAACACCTGTACACTTATCTTGCTTTTCAAATCCTGCATTTGCATATTTCTGACTTGTTTCTGAAGTTAATAACCCGCAACTTTCATGTATTATACCCATCTCATCAAGACGTTTTTGAATATATTTTTGTGTTTCGGGTAATTCAAATCCTAGTTCTGGATATTGGTGCAAGTGTCTCCGGTCCTCAATTATTTTATCTTCGTATAATTTTGCTTCTTCAAAAAAATTAATCACTTTACTCCTCCTAAATATATAAATTACTTTAACTTATAATCGACAGCATCCTAAGCAGGCCCTAAACCAATATAACTAGCAATAATTATAAGAATGAATGCTACAAAATGTAATATTAAAAACAACTTAAATGAAAACTTAACCCAATCACCATAATTTACATCAGCCATTCCTAAAGCAGCCATCAGTCCTCCCGATGTTGGCCATAAGTAATTTGTGAAACCGTCTCCAAACTGATAAATAACTACCATAACTTGTTGATTAATCCCTAGTATCTTTCCTAATGGGCCCATAATAGGCATTAAAATTAAAGCTTTACCACTTCCTGAAACAACAAAGAAGTTAAAGAAAATAACTACTAAAAATAATACAAGCAGAGTAATCAAAGTGTTCGTATTAGACAATAGATTAGACAAATTATATACGAAAGTATCAATTATTTTAGCTTGTTCCATTAATACCATCACAGAGCTTGCAAATCCAATGGCAAGTCCTGTAGGTAGAAGCCTTGCAGCGCCTTCACCAAATGTTACTGCAGCTTTACTCGGATTAATTTGTAAAATAATCACTAAAAATACAGCATAAATAGCATACACAGCCGAAAGCTCTGGCATTGCCCAACCTAATTGAATTGCTCCGAAAGCGCTGCTAACTAATACCGCAAGTAATCCTAATAAAGCAATTTTTCTCGTCATAGTAAAAGGTTCTTCTTCATACTTAGCTTCTTTTTCATTTCTTAATTGTTCTTTGTATTCATCTGCTACAATACTACTACTAGGATCTGCTTTAGTTTTAGCAGCATACCTTAATATATATATAAGTGAAATAAGAATAAAAACTATTAATGAAACAATACGGAATATCAGGCCTGAATAAATTGGTAGACCTACAATAGTCTGACTGACCCCTGTTGTATAGAAGTTTACGACTCCTGCTGTAAAACCAATTGCTAAACCAACAGTCGCGGTTCCAAAAGCAGTAATCTTATCAAACCCCATCCCCATAATGACTGCCATTGCAAGAGGAATAAATGGTATACCACCTTCGCCAAACCCTATAGTTCCCATGATAGAAAATAATATTAATAAAGAAGAAATTATTAACTTTTCTTTTCCTTTAGCTACTTTTAATAATTTATGAATTCCAGCTGCAATTGCGCCTGACTTTTCAAGAACAAATAGTGCTCCACTAGCAAATAATAGCATGACAATTATATCAGCTGAATTTACTACACCTTTATGTAGAGCAGTAAAAAAATCCATTACTCCTATTGGATTATCTTGATCCACATACTCAAACACATCAGTGTTTAATGTTTCAATTCCTGTATCTGGGTCTAATACTCGTTCATACTCACCGCTAGGTACAATCCAAGAAAGTGCAACTACAATTAACATTACAATTAAAAACATGATATAAACGTGCGGAAAATTAAACCCCTGCTTTTTTTCATTTTTAGACATATGTCATCCCCTTATATTGATTAATTTCATATATATCATGAATTAATTAGACTTTTGAATAATTTCACTCCAGTTTTAATCAGTTCGTCCCGAAAATCATATTCACTTGTATGTACTGATGGATAATCTTCTCCATTTCCAATAAAACAATAAGCTCCTTTTGTTAATTTTGTAAAGTGCCCAAAATCTTCAGAGCCACGAAAAGCTTCTTCAAGTTCAATTAATTCAAGATTGTTATCTTTTGTAGCTTGTCGAACTTTATCTGCACTCACTTTATGATTTTTAGTTTCGGGAAATTCGTCATTGTATGAAAAGCTCACTTTCATCCCTTCACTTTCAGCATGCTTTTTTGCTAATAACTCTATATTATTTTGTAACTTATTTAACTCCTCTTCATGTAGTGCACGAATAGTTAAACGTAAATCACCTTTAGATGCGGCGATCCCAAATGCTTTTTCACCTACATCAATCTGAACAACTGTACATAGCACAAGACCCTTATTCTCTTTCGATGAAGTAAAATCAGGAATCTTGCTGATGATATCTGCTATGGCAAAAGAAGGATTAATTCCTAATTCAGGCTGACTAGCGTGTGTAACAGAGCCCTCAAAATGTATAGTCATTCCTTTAGATGCACAAAGAGCCGTATTATCAATAATAGACACTGAATGAAATGGTAAGCCACTCATATTATGATAAGCGAAAATTTCATCTATGTTGTTATCTTTGATAAAGTCGACACATTGTATAGCTCCATCACCTGTTTCTTCAGCAGGTTGAAATAAAAAGAAAACATTTTTGTCCGCTCCTTGTTGATCAATTTCAAGAGCTAGTGCAACTAATGTTGATGAATGACCATCATGCCCACATTTATGTGCCTTTCCAGGAAATTTAGAGGCATGTGGAATATCAATGACTTCATCCATTGGCAGTGCATCAAAATCTGCACGAAAAGCTATATTTGTTTTATTTTCTCCAGCTCTATATATTCCATAAAACCAATTCACTTTATCAACTAATTCTATGTTATTTGTATGCGTTCTCATAAAGTCCATTAAATGTTCTTTCGTCCAAACTTCTTCATTAGATAGCTCAGGATGAGCATGAAGTTCATGACGTAATTTCTTTGCTAATGCATAATTTTCATTTTTCATATTTATCTCTCCTAATATTAATCAAAATATTTTCTACAAAATTAAATGATTCTAGATATATTATTTGCAATATCCATGCCAACATCAAAAAAACATTTTTTTGATGTTTTAATATCTATTTTTCAACTTTATTTATTTCTTTAAAGCTATGAAAACAAAACTCGTACGTTTATCAAATGAAATATAATCTCTTTTAACTATTATAGTCAGATTTTATATACAAATTAATATTTCGATTAAAAATAAAAAAAACTTTACTTTTATAAAGTTTTTTTTATTTTAAGTGATATTTCTTAACTTTATAATGTAAAGATTGTTTTGATATACCTAAAGATTTTGCTGTATTTGTCATTGACATTCTGTTAGACAACAAAGATTCTTTAATAAGTTGTTTTTCATAACTTTCTAACTTGTCTTTTAAATTTAATTCAGTAGGTGAATGATTGTTTTGAGTTCGTTTTTTTACACTATCCTTAATCCGTTGAGGCATGTCATCAACTGTAATTCTTGAATCAGAAGCTTTATTATAAGCAGTCTCGATTGCATTTCGAAATTCTCTAACATTTCCTGGCCAATCATATTGTTTTAATAGATCTACTACATTTGCATCAACATGTTTAATTTGTATATTCATATTCTCATTATAGAACTCTATATAATGCCTTAATAACAAATCTATATCTTCTCTACGTTCTTTTAATTTTGGCAAATCGACTTGAACAACACATAGTCTATAAAAAAGATCTATTCGTAAACGATTTTCATTTATTAAAACTTCAGGGTCTTCATTTGTGGCTGATAGAAGTCTTACATTGAGTAGGATGTTTTTTTCACCACCTATTCTTCGCACTTGTCTGTCTTCTATAACTTGGAGCAATTTTACTTGAAGGTGGATAGGTAATGAGTTAATTTCATCAAGAAACAAAGTTCCTCCTTCAGCTTGTTCAAATAGACCTGGTGTGTTTTCCGCACCCGTATAACTTCCCTTAACTGTTCCAAATAATATACTCTCGATTAAGCCTTCTGGAATAGCGCTACAGTTTAAAGAAATAAATGGACTTGTATATCTATCACTTAAATTATGAATTGATTGGGCTACAATTTCTTTTCCTGTTCCTGTTGCACCAATTAACATTGCAGTAGACGATGTTCTAGAAATTTTATATAAACTTTCTTTAACTTTTAATAGTTGCGGATTGATTGTTACGAGATCATCAATCGTATAAATTGTATTATTTTTACGATATATCTTATGTTTGGATACTTTATTCAGAAAATGAATATCGTCTTTAGTGTAACGATGTTTAGAAAATTCAATAGCCCCGATTATGAGATTGTCTTTTATTATGGGAAATGTCGAACTAATTGACATAATTTTGTTTCCATTAGCTGTAATAAGCTCTTGCTTGATATTCCAAAGCGCTTCCCCTGTTGCTAGCACTTGTAAAATTGTACTTTTTTCTTTTGTAAAATCACGATAAAAAATAGTAATGTTTTTTCCAATTATTTCTTCAGGTCGAAGTCTAAGCTTACTCAATACATTTAAATCAGCTACGTCATAAAAAATAACGTTTCCTTTATTATCCGTAATAAGTACGTTTTTAAAATCGACAAGATTATTTATATTCGTTAAGTCTTTCATTGAATATATCTACTCCTTTTTGTCACTTAATAATATATAACATTAAGTGTAGTAGTAACATGTGCGTAGTATTGCACTATTAGTGTATGTCTTTTCTAAATTAAAGTATATCAAATATGCTTTATCGTGTCTTATCAAAATTAAATTAATATTTATAAAAACATTTAATTTAGGAGTTCTAAAAGAATATATCATAATCAGCTTGGGCTCTTGAATATATAACCAAGTTGGTAGATTACGATAATGACTTTCTTTTATTAATAGTATACAAACAGAAAGAGGTATGTTAAGATTTTTCCGAACACTTGCAACGTGATTTGTTCTTACATTGAGAACAATATTATTTTAGAAAATGGAGTGATTACATGGTTAAAAACAGTAAAGAAGTAATTGAATTAACTGATGCATATGGGGCGAGAAACTATTCGCCACTTCCAGTTGTTATTTCTAAAGCTTCAGGCATTTGGGTAGAGGACCCTGAAGGTAATAAATATATGGATTTTTTAAGTGCGTATTCTTCGGTAAACCAAGGACATCGCCATCCAAAGATTGTTCAAGCATTAAAAGATCAAGCTGATCGAGTGACTTTAACGTCGCGTGCTTTTCATAACGATCAATTAGGCCCTTGGTATGAAAAAATTTGTAAACTGACGAATAAGGATATGGCCTTGCCAATGAACACAGGTGCTGAAGCTGTTGAAACAGCTATTAAAGCCGCTCGCCGTTGGGCTTATGAAGTTAAGGGCGTTGAAGAAGATAAAGCAGAAATTATTACATGTATTGGTAATTTCCATGGACGTACGATGGCCGCAGTATCTTTATCATCTGATGAAGAAGATAAAAAATCTTATGGTCCGATTTTACCAGGCTTTAAACTCGTTCCTTACGGAGATATGGATGCTTTAAAAGCGGCTATTAACGAAAATACAGCTGGCTTTTTAATCGAACCAATTCAAGGTGAAGCTGGTGTGAATGTGCCACCTGAAGGCTTCTTAAAAGAAGCGTATGAGTTATGTCAGTCTGAGAATGTATTATTTATGGCTGATGAGATTCAAGCAGGACTTGGTCGAAGTGGTAAATTTTTAGCATGCGATTGGGAAAATGTTGATCCAGATGTCCTTATTTTAGGTAAAGCACTTGGTGGAGGCGTCTTCCCAATATCTTGTGTTGTCGCAAACGAACCGATTCTCGGTGTCTTTGATCCAGGTTCACATGGTTCTACTTTTGGCGGGAATCCTCTTGCCTGTGCAGTATCGATGGCGGCACTTGATGTTATTGTCGATGAAAAATTACCAGAACGTTCTGAAGAACTTGGTAATTATGTTAGAAGTGAACTCGCAAAAATTGATAGTCCATATATTAAAGTCATTCGCGGAAAAGGATTATTCATTGGTGTTGAGCTAAATACATCAGCTCGTCCTTTCTGTGAAGAACTTAAAGAAAAAGGCCTTCTATGTAAAGAAACACATGACACGGTAATTCGCTTAGCACCTCCGTTAATTATCGAAAAAGAAGACTTAGACTGGGCGCTAGACAAAATTAAAGAAGTACTAACAAAATAATCTTGTTTATACCTGCCAGCGTACTATATCTAAAATAAACAAAAAGCTACACAATTATGTGTAGCTTTTTTGTCATTATTATTAGGTGTCTAAGAGAGTATATCCGCCACCAAACATGCTTTTTTTATAATCTAATGTCTTATCTTCGAAGTAATAGACTTGATTTAAGTGAATAACAAACGTAATACCGTTCACCTCAGTTATTGAATCCTCTTCATGAATTGACTCTTCCAGAGCCAATTGTAGACTAGGTCCACCTCAACCGACACTCATGTAAAGGCGAATAAATGGCTCTTTTATATCAACTAACATGCCTTCTATTTCTTTTTTGATATTTTCGACTGCTTTATCTGTTACTTTAAGCAAAATAATCACCACCTTTTAATAATTTACCATAGCTGACTAATTATATAAAAGACTCCTACCAGGAGCCATACGTAAACACCAGGTCATATCGCAGGTAGTTTAAACTTCCACTTGGATGACAAAGTGTTTGTTTTACTCGTGCCTCAACCTCCTGAGTTACAAAACTTATCTTTTTC
>DATGTX010000126.1:0-52757 GCA_035301645.1 Pseudogracilibacillus sp.
CCAATTGCTAGAATAAAGTTCATTAAAGGACCAGCAAATAATTGCATTGCCCTTTGACCGACTGTTTTTGATGCAAATTGTCGATTATAAGGAGCGATTTGCGTTTTTTGTTCATCCATAATAAAGAAGGCTTTTTCATCAACTTCAAACGCTATTTTTTCTTCTTCTAAGCCAATTTCATAACCCTCAATCGCAAGATCGTGATCTAAATCTACACGTTCAACTTCAATCACACGCGCATTAGGATGTTTATCTTTATTATTTACAATGATTTTATCTACTTTTCCAGACTCATTAAATTCTAACCCAATATGATGACCTGGCTTTATTTCAATAATCTCAGGATCATCTCCTGCGACACGCACATATCCACCTGCAGGAATAAGTCTTATCGTATATAAAGTTTCATTTCTGACAAACGAAAATATTTTTGGTCCAAAACCAATCGCAAACTCACGTGCTAGCATGCCTGCTCGTTTAGCGAAAATTAAGTGACCCCACTCATGAACAAATACAAGTAACCCGAACATTAGTATAAATGCTATTACTGTAGTCATATTAAAACACTCCTTTAATCGGGTTATTACCGACTTCCATTACACAAATTCAATAATATATAATACTAGCATTACAAAGATCAGGCTATCTAATCGATCTAGAACTCCACCGTGGCCAGGAAATAAATTCCCTGCATCTTTAACGTCATAATGGCGTTTAAAACCTGATGCTACCAAATCGCCAACTTGCCCTACGACTGAAATAAGTAACGCATATAGAACAATAACAACAAGTGAGAAATCAAATGGGTAAACAACCTGGTATATAATACCAACTACCACAGCCATTAGTATACCACCTAATGCTCCACCGATTGTTTTATTTGGACTAATTTCTGGCCATAATTTTCTTTTTCCAAATGCTTTTCCAAAAAAATATGCACCAGAATCTGTTGACCAAATCACAAACAGGATAAACAGTAAGTAATTAAGTCCTGCACTACGTACTTCGATTAAATAGAAAAAACTCAAACCAATGTACATTGTTGTGATCAGTAAGAATCCTGCATCATTAAAGTTAAATTTATTTTTAGTAAATACCGTTAAACTAAGTAAGAATAAACCTAATAAAAGTAAAATATCACCTTTATCTAATGTTAAATCAAAGAAAGTAATCGTGTTACTTGGATAAATTAAAGCAACTAAAAATAAGATGCTAAATAACAGATAAGTAAATATCCCTTTTGGTTTATACATTCTTATTAATTCGAATAAACCGATTAATGCAAGTAGATATGCAATAACGATAAATGGTAACCGACCATATATTATGATTGGTAAAACTATGATCAATCCGATAATTGCTGTAATAATACGTGTTTTCATTTTATTTCCACCTTATATACCACCATAACGTCTCTTGCGCGCTTGGTAATCTTTCAATGCTTTTTTAAATAATTCTTCATTAAAGTCTGGCCACAATACATCTGTAAACCACAATTCTGTATATGCTAATTGCCAAAGCAAGAAATTACTTAATCTTACTTCTCCACTTGTGCGGATTAATAAATCTGGCTCTCTTATGTCTTTTGTATATAAATAAGATGAAAATGCTTTTTCATCAATGTTTTCAATTTCTAAAGTTCCTTGGCTAACTTGGTTTGAAATTTCTTTAACTGCTTTAATAATTTCATGCCGGCTACCGTAATTAAGTGCGAAATTTAAAACTAAACCTGTATTTTCTTTTGTTGCTTCTTTTGCATGGTCGATAGCTTCACGCGTATGATCTGGTAATCCTTTAAATTCACCTATAGTATCAATTTTTACGTGATTTTCTATCATTTCTGGTAAGTAGATATGTAAAAATTCTTTTGGTAATCTCAGTAAAAAATCAACTTCTGCTTTTGGCCTTTGCCAATTTTCTGTAGAGAAAGCATAAAGAGTTAATGCTTTGACGCCGGATTCAGTTGCAGCAATGACTATATCACGTACAACATCCATACCTTCTTTATGCCCTGCAATCCGAGGCATACCTCTTTGCTTTGCCCATCGTCCATTTCCATCCATAATAATAGCAACATGGTTCGGAATGTTTTGGGTTAATTCTACTTCAGTTTTTTCTTGCTTTTTTTTTCTTGAAAAAGGCCATCTTATAGACATTATTTGTCCTCCAAAACTACAGATAATAATTAAAACTTTCTACAGACTAGTATAATATAAGTTCACTAGATATATCTAGTTATATCTAGCTTTTTATTGAAAGTAATTAAAGCCCTCTTATAAATAAGAGGGCTTTCTTATATTATACTTCCATTATTTCAGCGTCTTTTGCAGAAGCCAGATCATCAATTTGTTTAATAAATGAATCTGTTTCATTTTGTACCTTATCTTGTTCAGTACGTAATTCATCTTCTGTTAATACAGAATCTTTTTCTAACTTTTTTAAGTCTTCATTTGAATCACGACGGACATTTCTAATTTGAACTTTTGCTTCTTCTGCATATTTACTTACAACTTTTGTTAACTCTTTACGTCTCTCTTCTGTTAATGCTGGTACGCTTAAACGAATAACATTCCCATCACTTGATGGAGAAAGACCTAAGTCAGCTTTTTGAATTGCTTTTTCAATTTCATTAATTGCTGATTTATCATAAGGTGTAACAACTAGCAACCTCGCTTCAGGTGCTCCAACTTGAGCAAGTTGGTTAAGTGGTGTGTACGCACCATAATAGTTTACTGTCACATTATCTAAAAGACTTGGATTGGCTCTACCAGCTCTCACAGTAGATAAATTTTTAGAGTAAGCTTGAACAGCGTCATTCATCTTTTCTTTTAATTCTTTCATGACTTCATTAGCCATATTATTTCCCCCTAATTATTGTTCCTAAATCTTCACCTTCTACAACCCGTTTAATATTGCCCTCTTCGGTAATAGAGAATACAATTAACGGAATGTCGTTATCCATACATAGAGATGATGCTGTAGAATCCATCACTTCTAAACCTTCATTCAACATATCCATAAAGGATAATGTTTCATATTTAATAGCAGTTTTATTAGTTTTAGGGTCAGCAGAATAAACGCCATCCACATTGTTTTTAGCCATTAAAATAACTTCAGCTTCAATTTCAGCCGCTCTTAGTGCAGCTGTTGTATCTGTTGAGAAATATGGGTTGCCCGTACCTGCGGCAAAAATAACAACACGTTTTTTTTCTAAATGTCTAATTGCTTTACGTCTAATATAAGGTTCCGCTACTTGACGCATTTCAATAGAGGTTTGTACGCGAGTTGGAATTCCCATTGTTTCTAAGCTATCTTGAAGTGCTAATGAGTTCATCACTGTAGCAAGCATGCCCATATAGTCAGCATTGGCGCGTTCCATACCCATTTCGCTACCTACTTTACCTCGCCAGATATTTCCGCCTCCTACTACAATTCCGATTTCAACACCTAATTCAGCAACTTCTTTAACTTGTTTTGCTATTGATTGGATTACTTTTGGTTCAATCCCAAACCCTTGTTCACCACTTAGAGCTTCACCGCTAAGTTTTAATACGATTCTACGGTAACTTGTAGTTGTCATAGAAACCCCCAAAGAAATTTTATAGTCGTTCTGTTTACTTTTTAGAAATAGGGAACACTATAAGTGCTCCCTATTATTTATATCATTATTCTTTAATTTGGTTCATAACTTCATCTGCGAAGTTTTCTTCGCGTTTTTCCATGCCCTCGCCAACTTCATAGCGAACAAAAGTTTCAACTGTAGCATTTGCATTAGCTACATACTTTTTAACTTTCATATCAGGGTCTTTAACAAAATCTTGCTCTAAAAGACAAATTTGTTCAAAGAATTTGCCTAAACGACCTTCAACCATTTTATCAACAATTTTTTCAGGTTTACCTTCATTTAGAGCTTGTGTTTTTAATACTTCTTTTTCACGATTAACTTCTTCTTCTGCTACATCTTCTTTAGAAATGTATGAAGGGTTAACTGCTGCAATATGCATTGCAACGTCTTTAGCTATCGTCTCATCTTCAGTTCCATTAAGTTGCACTAAAGCTCCAATACGACCACCTAAATGAGTATAAGCACCAAATGCTGCATTGTCTTCTTTTGTTAAGAATGCAAAGCGACGTAATTCAATTTTCTCACCAATCGTACCGATTACTGAGTCTATATATTTTTGAACTGTTTCCTCTTCATCAATCATAGTTTGAGTAAGAGCTTCTTTTACATCAGCAGGTTTTTCTGCTAAGATATGTGCTCCTAATTTAACTAATAAGTTTTGGAAAGTTTCATTTTTAGTTACGAAATCTGTTTCACAGTTAACTTCAAGTAAAACAGCGTTATTTCCTTCTGTAGCAATATGTGTTGAACCTTCAGCAGCAATACGGCCTGCTTTTTTAGCTGCTTGAGCAGAACCAGTTTCACGTAAATAGTCTACTGCTGCCTCCATATTTCCGTCTGTTTCTTGTAAAGCTTTTTTACAATCCATCATACCTGCACCTGTTTGTTCACGTAACTCTTTTACCATTTTAGCTGTAATTGCCATAATAATTTCCTCCTTATATTTATCAGACAGCCCATAGCTGCTTTAAAAAAGGTGATAAAAGGTTATCCTCTTATCACCTATATATTTTAATACCTTTTATTTTTTGGCTTCAGTTTGCTCTGTTACTTCTTCAGATTTAGGAGCTTCTTCTGCTTGTTCTTCTTGTTGAACATCTTCAGCAGTTTCTTCGCCTTGTCTACCTTCTATTATCGCATCGGCCATTTTAGATGTAAGTAGTTTTACAGCACGAATTGCATCATCGTTAGCTGGAATAATATAGTCGATTTCATCTGGATCACAGTTTGTATCAACAATTCCTACGATAGGAATATTTAATTTAATACCTTCAGCAATTGCTATACGCTCTTTACGAGGGTCAACAACAAACATTGCATCTGGAATACGTTTCATTTCTTTAATTCCACCTAAGAATTTAACTAAACGGTCTTTTTCTTTGCTTAACTCGACTGTTTCTTTTTTAGGTAAAACTTCAAACGTTCCATCTTCTTCCATACGCTCAATTTGTTTCAAACGATTAATACGTTTACGAATTGTTTGGAAGTTAGTTAATGTTCCACCTAACCAACGTTGGTTAACATAAAACATTCCTGAACGAATTGCTTCTTCTCGAACTGATTCTTGTGCTTGTTTTTTAGTTCCTACAAAAAGAACAGTACCACCATCTGCTGATAAGTCTCTTACAAAGTTGTAAGCTTCATTAATTTTCTTAACAGTTTTTTGAAGGTCGATAATATAAATACCGTTTCTTTCTGTAAAGATAAATTTCTTCATTTTTGGGTTCCAACGTCTTGTTTGGTGACCGAAATGAACACCTGCTTCTAATAATTGTTTCATTGAAATAACTGACATGTTTTTTCCTCCTATAGTTTTATACCTCCATTTAGGTCATTTTTATTAATCGACTTATCGTCTAAGCAACTAATTAATAAATCACTAAATGTGTGTAATTTTATACCATTAACTAATTTAACATATATTAAGCATGTTTTCAAGTATTTTAGTTTGTTCTGATTTTATCTAATTCATTTAAAAACTTAAGATTTAACACTTTAATGTAAGTCCCTTTCATACCGAGTGATCTTGATTCTATAACTCCAGCACTTTCTAATTTCCTTAGGGCATTAACGATTACTGAGCGCGTTATTCCAACACGATCAGCTACTTTACTAGCAACCAATAATCCTTCAGTGCCATCTAGTTCTTCAAAAATATGGTCGATTGCTTCAAGTTCACTAAATGATAATGAACTAATTGCCATTTGAACTACTGCTGTATTTCTTGCTTCTATTTCTTTTTCTTCTGAGATTCCTTGAAGTATTTCCATCCCAACAACTGTTGCACCATATTCAGCTAAAACTAAATCATTATCATCAAAATGAGATGATAAGCGACCAATAATTAGTGTCCCTAATCGTTCGCCTCCACCAACAATTGGTACAATTGTCGTCATGCCATCTTTAAATAAGTCTTTATTCTCTTCTGGGAATATAGAATTTGGTGAGTTAACATCAATATTCTCCGTAGTATAATTAATTTTCAACATTTCTTCGGTATAATATTCAGGAAATCTTCTTTCTTCCAACATTTTTTTCATACGATCGTTTTCTAAATCTTGATTAGTTGCAACCCCTAAAAGCTTACCTTTTTTACTTAAAACAAATACATTACTATTTAAAACCTCTGTTAAAGACTTAGCCATTTCATTAAAATCAACCGAATTACCTGCTGACTTTTGTAACATTGAATTAATTCTACGTGTACGTTCTAACAAACTCATATAAATAACTTCCTTCCATTTGAGTAACTTATTATAAGATAAATTGACTCATATCTTTATTTTTAGATATTTCTTTTAAT
Source organism: Pseudogracilibacillus sp. (assembly GCA_035301645.1). Lineage (GTDB taxonomy): Bacteria > Bacillota > Bacilli > Bacillales > Amphibacillaceae > Pseudogracilibacillus. Next base: position 6,429 of record DATGTX010000126.1, read on the forward strand.
TTGTCATCAACATAACTAGCTGTAATTTCCACTGTAGTTAAGTTAATATCTGGTGCTTCAAATGATAAATCTTCTAATAGTTTTTCTAAAATCGTGTGCAAACGTCTTGCCCCTATATTATCAGTTTCTTGATTAACTTCAAATGCAATCTCTGCTATACGTTCAATTGCTTCGTCAGTAAACTCTACGTCAATATCTTCAGTTTTAAGTAACCCGGTATATTGTTTTAAAAGCGCATTAGATGGCTCTTTTAAAATACGTTCAAAATCATCTGAGGTTAACTTGTCTAATTCAACTCTAACAGGGAAACGTCCTTGTAATTCTGGAATCAAATCAGATGGTTTAGCTGTATGAAATGCTCCAGCAGCAAAAAATAACACATGATCTGTCTTTACTGGCCCATATTTGGTCATAACTGTAGAACCTTCTACTATTGGTAAGATGTCTCTTTGAACACCTTCTCTTGAAACATTTGGTCCTTGACTATCTTGCCCAACAACCTTATCGATTTCATCAATAAAGATAATACCTGATTGTTCAGCACGATATACCGCTTCTTGTTGTGCTTCTTCCATGTCAACAAGTTTTTTTGCTTCTTCTTGAATTAAAAGCTTTCTCGCTTCTTTAACAGTAGTTTTACGTTTTTTGGTTTTATTAGGCATCATTTGATTAAATGTATCTTGTATATTCATACCCATCTGTTCCATACCTGACCCTTGAAGCATATCAAACATAGAAGCAGGTTGCTCTTCGAGTTCCACTGTTACTGTTTCATCTTCTAATTCACCATTTGCTAATTGTTCTTTAACTTGATTTCGTTTTGATTTTATTTCATTTGCTTTATCCTGATCATCTACGTCTTCGTCTGTAGACGCTTCTTGGTTCTGGAATAACATTTCTAATGGATTAGAGACTTTAGATTCTTTCTTAGCTTTTGGAACTAATAAAGAAACTAACTTCTTATTTGCTGCAACTTCAGCTTCATCTTGCACAGCTTCAGTTTTTTCCTCTTGAACCATACGCAGTGACATTTCCACTAAATCGCGAACCATTGATTCAACATCTCGTCCCACATAGCCCACTTCTGTAAATTTAGTTGCTTCGACTTTAAGGAACGGTGCATTAACAAGCTTAGCAAGTCTTCTTGCAATCTCTGTTTTTCCTACGCCTGTTGGTCCAATCATTAGAATGTTTTTTGGTACAATTTCATTTTTCATATCTTCTTCTAAATGCATTCTTCTATAACGATTTCTAAGCGCAACAGCAACTGAACGTTTTGCATCATTTTGTCCAATAATATAATAATCTAATTTTTCCACGATTTGTTTAGGAGTTAAATTATTAGTCATTACTTAAATCACCTTCCTATTAATCAATTACTTCAGTGGTTACTTGATCATTAGTAAATACACAAATATCTCCGGCAATTTTTAATGATGCTTTCGATATTTCTTCTGCTGTTAGATGAGCAGAATATTCTTTAAGCGCTCTTCCAGCACTTAAAGCAAAATTACCACCAGATCCTATTGCTAAAATACCATCATCTGGTTCGATAACTTCTCCGGTTCCTGAAACAAGCAACATATCTGATTTATTCATGACAATTAGCATAGCTTCAAGTTGACGCAACATTTTATCACTACGCCACTCTTTAGCTAATTCAACTGAAGCACGCATTAAGTTACCATCAAATTCTTCTAATTTAATTTCGAATTTTTCAAACAATGTAAATGCATCTGCTACTGAACCTGCAAAGCCTGCTACTACTTGACCTTTAAACAAACGTCTTACTTTTTTAGCTTTTTGTTTCATTATAACTGATTCACCTAGGGTTACTTGTCCATCACCACTCATTGCACTTTGATTATTATGTTGTATTGCAAATATCGTAGTTGCATGTAATTCATTACTCAATTAAATCATCTCCATATTTATTTATCGAATAAATGTGCTCTTGGATGACTATTCATGTAAACTTGCCTTAGTCTATCTTTTGTCACGTGGGTATACATTTGAGTTGACGATAGATTTTCATGTCCGAGTAATTCTTGGACAGTCCTTAAATCTGCCCCTTCATTCAATAAGTGAGTTGCAAATGTATGTCTTAACTTATGAGGATGCATGCTTACTGTTGAAGAAGCTTCTTCAACTATTTTATTTAATACATAACGTATGCCTCTTGCTGTAATTGGAGCCCCTCGAGCATTCAAAAATAAAGAATCGTCTTTATCAAGGCTCATGTTCTTTTCACTAAGTTCTTTTCTACCATTTTTTATATAATATTCTAAGGCTGTTTTTGCATATTCACCAAAAGGCACGTATCTCTCTTTACGTCCCTTTCCTAATACAAGGACAGTACCTACTGAAAAGTCAATTGAACTCAATTTCAAACCTACACATTCACTTACTCTAATACCTGTGCCGTAAAGCACTTCTAATAAAGCTTGGTTTCTTTGTCCTAATGGTGTAGTTAAGTCATTTACTTTAAACAATTCAGCTAGCTCTTCTTCATAAAAGAAACTAGGTATATGTGTTGCTTGCTTTGGTAAGTTCACATGCAAGAAAGGGTTTAGCTTAACTAAACCCTCTCTTTCTAAATAAGAATAAAAACTTCTTAAACAGGAAAGTACTCTTGCCACAGATCTTCTACTCAAATTTTTATCATAGAGTTGTGTTAAGAAGACCCTCACGACTAAATAATCAACATCTTTCAAATTTTGAACAGCTTCTGATTGTAAAAATAATAAAAAACCATTTATATCATTGTTATAAAATTTAATTGTATAAGGTGAGGCATTCTTTTCAATCTTCAAATAATCCATAAAGTCCATTCTTGATTGATTAAAACTAGTCAATGAATTCCCTCTCAATCCAATAAATTATCAGTGTAATCATAACATAAATGATTTTTTCCCACAATGAAGTAGACTGAATTTACATATAATTCTGAACTTTATCCATCTTATAATAAATGTTTATTATTAGCGATATAATTACTAATACCAATACTGAATTATAAAGTTCTCTATAAGAATAGTCAATTAATAGTGATTACCTATTCATAAAAAAAGTAGCTAGGACAAAATAAAATATACTTTTCTAAAGGAAATATTTTAATGTCACTCAAGAAAATATGAGCAAATAAAAATCCAATTATCATGATAAGATAATTGGATTTTTGTCTTGCTATGTCCCAGCCTCTTTTACTCTTCTGGTTTTTCTTCGATTAGTTCTTCTTCATGATCACACTGACTACATTTTATTTTTGCTTCTTTTTTAGTACGTTTTTCTACCATGTAAGATTGACATTCTGGACATGGCTTTTCAACTGGTTTATCCCATGACACAAAGTCGCATTCAGGGTATTGATCACACCCGTAAAATACACGACGCTTTTTAGACTTTCTTTCTACAACATTTCCTTCTTTACATGTTGGACATTTAACACCTATTTTTTTCAAGATAGGTTTAGTATTTCTACAATCAGGAAAATTAGAACAAGCCATAAATTTACCAAATCGGCCCATTTTATATATCATTGGATGGCCACATTTTTCACAATCAATGCCTACAGGCTCATCTTCAATTTCTACTTCTTGGATTTCTTCTTGTGCTTTTTCTAATCGTTTACTAAATCCTTGATAAAATTCATCAATGACATTAACCCATTTTTCTTTACCCGCTTCAATTTCATCTAAATCACTTTCCATTTTAACGGTAAAGTTAACATCCGTTATTTCTGGGAAATATTCAACAAGTAAATCAGAAACTATTTCTCCAATTTCAGTCGGAGCAAAGCGGCGTTCGTCTAACGTAACGTAGCCACGTCTTTGGATTGTATCTAATGTAGGTGCGTAAGTAGAAGGACGACCGATACCTTCTTTTTCCATTACTCCTACTAATGTTGCTTCTGTGTATCTCGGTGGCGGCTGGGTAAAATGTTGTTTCGGTTCAATCTCTTTTGCTTTTACATTCTCGCCTTCTTCCATTTCAGGTAAGAATTCTTCTTTCTCTTCTTTTTTATTGTCAGTTCCTTCAATATATATTTTCATGAAACCGTCAAATTTTATTTTTGATCCTGTCGCTCTAAATTCAACGCCATTATTTAATAAGTGAATTGTCATTGTATCCATGACAGCTGGAGCCATCTGACTTGCTAAAAAGCGATTATAAATTAAACGATATAATTTAAATTGGTCATTTGATAACACGCTTTTTAAAGACTCAGGTGTCAGTAATGCACTTGTTGGACGTATTGCCTCATGTGCATCTTGCGCACCTTCTTTTGGTTTAGCTTGTTTTGTAGAACCAAGATAAGATTTACCATACTCTTTTTCAATATATCCTTTAGCTTCTGCAATTGCTGTATCAGAGATTCTTGTTGAATCTGTACGCATGTAAGTAATTAGCCCAGTAATTCCGCCTGCAGCTTTTCCTAAATCGATTCCTTCATATAATTGTTGAGCTATCATCATTGTTTTTTTGGCTCTGAAATTAATCGATCGTGCTGCGTCTTGTTGTAATGATGATGTGATGAATGGTTTTGCAGGATTTCTTTTTCTTTCTCTTCGATTAACTTTATCAATATTAAATTCTTTATCTTTTATTTTCTCTAAAACTTCATCTACATCTGTTTGGTTCTTTAATTCTTTTTTCTTACCATCCATACCATAGAATTTACCTGTGAAGTTTTTTGAGTCTTTAAAGAACTTAGCGCCTATTGACCAATACTCTTCTGGAGTGAATGCTTTAATTTCACGTTCTCTATCAATTACCATTTTCACAGCTACTGATTGAACACGACCTGCACTCAATCCTTTTCTAATCTTAGCCCAGAGTAAAGGGCTGATATTATAACCTACTAAACGGTCTAATATACGTCTAGCTTGTTGAGCATCTACTAAATCATAATCAATTTTACGTGGATTATTAAATGATTCTTTAATTGCTTCCTTTGTAATTTCATTGAACACCACACGACACTCTGTTTCTAAATCAACTTTTAAGGCGTGTGCTAAATGCCATGCAATTGCCTCTCCCTCTCTGTCAGGGTCAGCTGCGAGATAAATTTTATTTGCTTTTTTAGCTTCTTTCCTTAATTCTTTTAATACATCACCTTTGCCTCGAATAGTGATGTATTTAGGGTCATAATTATTTTCGACATCTACGCCCATTTGACTTCGTGGTAAGTCACGGACATGTCCCATTGATGCTCTAACAACATATTTTCTTCCTAAATAACGTTCAATTGTTTTAGCTTTTGCTGGAGACTCAACAATAACTAAATCTTTTTTAATTGGTTTACGTTTCTTTTTTGTTGTAGTTTTCTTTTTTGCTGGTGCTTTTTTAGTTTCTTTTGTCATCTATAATTCCTCCTATAATGAGGCTATTTACGCTCTTTTAAGAATTCTAATTTTCTAAAATTGAAATCTCATTCATATTAAGGAGAGTTGTTGATTTTGTCAAATGCTAAAACTTACTATATTTTTAAATTAGATAAAATCTTCTTCAATATCATTTATATTTAATACTAATTTTCCACCTTGTTGAATTAATTTATTATTTCCAAATGTTTGTTTTAAAAAAAGGTCTCCTGGTACGACATAAACTTCTCTACCTTGGTCTAATGCTTGATCTACGGTTATTAAAGTACCACTTCTTTCTCCTGATTCAATGACAATTGTTCCTTTAGTTAGTCCACTTATAATTCTATTTCTTTCTGGGAAGTAATAACGCTGAGGTTTAAAATGTGGGGGATATTCAGAGATGACTAATCCTTTGTTTTTAATTTCATAAAATAATTGTTTATTTTCTTTTGGATAAATATGATCAAAACCACTTCCTAAAACACTTATTGTATTACCGTTCGATTTTAAAGCAAGTTGATGGGCAAAACTATCAATCCCCCGAGCCATGCCGCTGACAACTAACCAATTATTTTTAACAAGTGGTTTTACAAAATGTTCTACTTTTTTTCGACCATTTATTGTAGGGGTCCTTGTGCCTATAACGCTTATTGTTTTTGTTTTTTTAAGTAGGTTGATATCCCCTTTAGCATACAAAACGTAAGGAGGATCCGGTATACTCTTTAGTTGCTCAGGATAATAAGGATCAAAATAAGTAATAATATAATTTTTTGATGAATCTGATTTAATTTGATTAATTAACTCTAAAGAATGAAGGTCTTGGTAAATGGAGTTTGCTTTTTTCGTAGTTATATTTAATAAAGTGGATATTTCAGAAGGATTTTTTAAGTATAATAATCTTAAACTGGTATCTAAAGTTAGTAGATATGAAATTCGTTTTCTTGTTAAATATTTAATTCTTGTTAAATGAATAAGCCTTAATCTAAATTTTCGCATAATCTTCCTCCTTTAAAAAATAAAGAAGTGGGAATATCCCACTTCTTTATATATTAATGTGTTTTACATTTTTCGTCTAGATTATTTTCTTTTAGTAATTCAATCATTGCTTCTCCCATTTTAGCTGGAGATTCTGCTACTTTAATACCACACTCAGCCATAACGCGTTTCTTTTCGGCAGCTGTTCCTTCTCCACCAGAAATTATCGCACCTGCGTGACCCATTCTTTTTCCTGGAGGCGCTGTCGCTCCACCAATGAATCCAGCTACAGGTTTTTTCATATTTTCTTTAATCCAGCGAGCTGCTTCTTCTTCTGCAGTTCCGCCAATTTCACCAATCATGACTACTGCGTATGTTTCAGGATCTTCGTTAAATTCTTTTAAAACATCAATAAATGAAGTCCCATTTACAGGATCCCCACCAATTCCTACAGCAGTTGTTTGACCATAACCTGCTTGAGTAAGTTGATGAACTGCTTCATAAGTTAATGTACCTGATCTAGATACAACACCAATATGGCCTTTTTTATGGATATAACCTGGCATAATACCAATTTTAGTCTCATCTGCTGTAATAATTCCTGGGCAGTTTGGACCAATTAATCGTGTTTTTTTACCCTTCATAAACTCTTTTACTTCAATCATATCTTTAATTGGAATATGTTCCGTTATACAAATTGCTAAATCTACACCAGCATCTGTTGCTTCCATAATAGCATCCGTTGCAAAGGCTGCAGGTACATAAATAATAGTAACAGTTGCTCCTGTAGCTTTCACAGCATCTTCAACTGTATTAAATACCGGTACATCTAAAACTTCTTCGCCTCCACGACCTGGCGTAACTCCACCGACAATTTTTGTTCCATATTTAATCATTTCACGTGTGTGATCTAGTCCTGCTGACCCTGTAATACCTTGAACAATTACTTTTGTGTCTGCATTAACATATATACTCATTTATCGTACTTCCTTCCTGACTATTAGTAAGTATTTAATTAATTACTTGCCTCTACTTCTTCTACCATTTTAACAATTTTATTAGCACCATCTGCCATTGAGTTGGCTGCAGTTATGTTCAATCCAGAATCATCAAGCATTTTTTTACCTAAATCCACATTCGTTCCTTCTAAACGTACAACTAATGGAATTTCTAAATCAAACTGCTTTGTCGCTTCAATAATACCTTGTGCAATATAATCACATTTCATAATTCCACCGAATACGTTAACGAAGATACCTTTAACACCTTTATCAGATAGAATGATTTTAAATGCTTCAGCAACCTTCTCAGGAGTAGCGTCTCCACCAACGTCTAAGAAGTTAGCTGGATTTCCACCATGATATTTTATAATATCCATTGTAGACATTGCAAGTCCAGCACCATTTACCATACAACCAATATTACCTTCAAGTTGAATATAACTTAAGTCATACTTAGATGCTTCAATTTCATTTCTATTTTCTTCATCTAAATCGCGTAATTCAACAATTTCTTTTTGACGATGTAAAGCATTCTCATCAAAATTCATTTTAGCATCAAGAGCCATTACATCCCCATCTTTAGTTGTTACTAAAGGGTTGATTTCAGCTGTCATGCAATCTTTATCATCAAAAGCTTTATATAAATTCATAATTAATTTTGTAACTTTTCCTAGATATTGCTTTTCAATATTTAAATTAAATGCAAGTCTTCTAGCTTGGTAAGCTTGTAAACCTATTGTTGGATCAATTTCTTCATTAAATATCTTTTCTGGAGTTTCAGCAGCAACTTCTTCAATTTCCATACCGCCTTCTTCTGACCCCATTAAGACCATTCTTGAAGTTGTTCTGTCTAATACCAGTCCGATATAATATTCTTTATCAATATCGCAACCTTCTTCAACAAGTAAACGCTTAACTTTCGTTCCTTCAGGACCAGTTTGAGGCGTTACTAATACTTTACCTAAAATTTCTTTAGCATATTCTCTTACTTCAGTTAAATCTTTAGCAATTTTAACCCCGCCAGCTTTACCACGTCCACCAGCATGTATTTGTGCTTTAACTACTGTTACACCTGAATTAATTCTTTTTGCATATTCAACAGCTTCATCAATCGAATAAGCAACATGTCCATTAGGGACATTAACACCGTAATCTCTTAAGATATCTTTACTTTGGTACTCGTGAATATTCATTCTTTGTCCTCCAATCAAATTTGAGCATATAACCATTGTATTAAACTTTGGCAGATTACACAAAGAATAACTAAAACTAATCTAAATCCATTGAATTTAGTTATCACTTTTTGAATTAGTAATCAATATTCATTCTTTCTTTTATAGGTGAGAATGATTTTCTATGAATAGGACTTATGCCATATGTTTCTATCGCTAATAAATGGTCTTTTGTCCCGTATCCCATATGTTTGTTGAATTTGTATTCTGGATAAATTTCATTATATTCGAACATAATTCTATCTCGTGTCACTTTCGCCAATATACTTGCAGCAGCAATTGATAAGCTTTTAGCATCACCTTTTATTATAGGTTGGTAAGGTACATCTCTCACTTTTAAATCAACCGCATCAATTAATAAATAATCTGGTTGTATTTTTAAGTTTTGGTATGCTCCTTTCATTGCTAAAATTGTCGCTTGAAAAATATTCACTTGATCAATTATTGTTTCATCGATTACTTCGACATGAAAACTAATCGCATTTTCAATAATGTGATCATAAAAGGTATTTCGGTTTTTTTCTGAAATTTGCTTCGAATCAGTTAAACCATATAATTTAAAGTCATCAGGCAAAACCACTGCTGCAGCAACAACTGGACCAGCAAGTGGACCACGACCAGCTTCATCAATTCCTGCAATTAATCTAGTTTCAGTTCCTTTATAATTATCATCGAATTTTTTAAGTATTTCAAATTCATTTTTAATTGCTTTTTCTTTTTTAATTTTGTTATCATATTTTTTAATAATATTAATAACACCTTGCCGTGAATCTGATCTTAAAGACGTAATCATATCGGTACTTAATTCATCAGCTAGATATAAACTATTGATTTCTTTTATCGATTTATTATTCATTGATACCACCCTAAAAAAAGAATATGATAATCATATTCTTTTATTCTAACGATATTTTTCCTAATTTGCCTGTTCTAAAATCTTTTAAAACTATTTGAGAAACTTTATCAAAATTAATATGTCCACCACTTTCTAAAGCACCGCGTTTTTTCCCAATCGTTTCAAATACGTCCCACATATCTTCAACATCTTTTATTTCATAACGCTCTTTAATAGTTTCAGGATAAAATTCAAACAAATAATTTAATAAAAAGGCTGTCACATCTTGTCCTGGAATTAAATTATCTTTAATAGTACCGAGGATAGCAAGACGTTTTCCATCATCTGGATTATCAAATTTTGGCCATAAAATTCCTGGCGTGTCTAATAACTCAAAGTTTTTATTGATTTTTATCCATTGTTGATGCTTTGTAATACCAGGACGGTCACCAATTTTAGCAATTTTCCTGTTTACAAAGCGATTAATTAACGTAGATTTACCGACATTTGGTATACCAATCATCATTGCTCTTACAGGTCTTCTATTAACTCCTTTATCTGTCATTCGTTTCTGAGCTTCTAGTCCGACTGATTCAATTAATTGAATCACTTTATTGATATCATTTTGACTATTAGCTGCAACAGCAATTGATTTTGTATGCTCATCATTCAAAGTATCTAACCAATTTAATGTTCTATTTTCATCAGCTAAATCACGTTTCATTAAAACAATTACTTTTTCTTTATTTTTAATCACTTCTTGAAGCATGGGATTTTGTGATGATTTAGGTGTTCTTGCATCAACTATTTCAACAACAACATCAACTAATTTTAAATTTTCTTCTATTTCTCTTCTAGCTTTCGCCATATGACCTGGAAACCATTGAATCATTACGTTCACGTCCTTTTATTATTTCACAAATCGCACTCGTTCAAATGGCCAATAAATAAAACTAGCTTTACCGACAATTTCATCTATGTCGATTAACCCTATAATACGGCTATCTGTAGAATTATTTCTATTGTCTCCTAAAACAAGTACTTTATTTTCTGGAATTTCTTTATATTTACCTGGAAGTGATTCTAAATCAAAGTCAGCAGTCTCAATTGGCCCTTCACCTGAATTTAAAAAATACTCATCTTCTTTCGTATTGTTAATATAAAGTTCATTATTTTTAACTTCTACATGTTCACCTGGTAAACCTATGACACGTTTAATATAGTCTTTTTCTTCAGTTGCATGAAAAATAACAATGTCAAATCTCTTTGGATCATTAAAAAGATAATTAAACTTGTTAACAATCATCTGATCTGAGTCATATAAAGTTGGTTCCATGGAGGGACCGTCAACTATAATTGGTGAAATTATAAATGCCCGTACAACAAATGCAATAACAACTGCAATAACAATTGCTTTAATCCAATCAAATAATTCACTTTTTTTCTTAACCATGGTTTCCCTCCAAATTAAAATAGATTACCTTCCTATTGTAAGCTAGGTTAGGTGATATTTCCATTATTAAATGTATTTATTTAAAAAGGCCAAACTCGCAATGAATTTAATCTAAATTTAAATTTCATTCCATCTATAAAAGTAATATCTTACCGTCATCTTTTTTTATACCTTGTCAGATGTTTTTTAATTTATAAATAAAAAAATCCCAATAGCTATTATGCTACTGAGATTTTAAGATAATTAACGACGCTCTTTAATTCTTGCTGCTTTACCACGTAAATCACGTAGGTAATATAATCTAGCACGACGAACTTTACCACGTCTAATTACTTTAATTGAATCAACTCGTGGAGAATGTAATGGGAAAGTACGTTCAACTCCTACACCGTAAGAGATTTTACGAACTGTAAATGTCTCATGAATTCCACCATTTTGGCGTCTAATAACAACACCTTCGAAAACCTGAATACGTTCTCTTTCACCCTCAACAACCTTAACATCGATACTTACCGTATCTCCTGCACGGAATGCTGGGTGATCTGTACGTAACTGATCTTTTGTAATATTAGCAATTAAATTTTGCATATAACTTCACTCCCTTTAACTAATGTTCTTACCACACTTAACTTGATAGCGGAACACCGTTTTTTCGGTACTTATAAATTAAGCACAATAACAAATATAACATAGTCAATTAACTAATTCAATTCTTTTCTTCATTTTTAATTTCATTTAAAAGTTCAGTTTCTTCTTCAGATAATTTATAGTGAGCTAAAAGATCCGGACGTCTATGTAAGGTTCGTTTTAGTGACTCTTTTTTACGCCATCTTTCGATTAAAGCATGATTTCCTGAAAGTAAAACTTCTGGTACATCTAACCCTTTATAATTTGCAGGACGGGTATAGTGAGGATGTTCTAGAAGCCCTGTAGAAAATGAATCTTCTTTTGCTGATTCCTCATTACCTAAAACATCAGGTAATAACCTTACCACACTGTCACTTACAACCATTGCTCCTAATTCGCCACCTGTAAGAACATAATCACCAATTGAGATTTCATCTGTAACTAAATGTGTGCGAATCCTTTCATCATAACCTTCATAATGACCAGAAATGAAAATCAAATGTTTTTCTTTTGCTAATTCTTCTGCTTTATTTTGGGTAAATGTTTCCCCTTGAGGACACATTAAAATAATTCTTGGTTGAGCGTCACTTTTGGTTTGGATATCTTTAATCGCATCAAAAATAGGCTGTGGAGTTAACACCATACCTGCTCCGCCACCATAAGGATAATCATCTACCTTTTGGTGTTTGTTTTCAGTATAATTTCTAAAATCAGTAATTTTGTAAGTAAATTGATTTTTTTCTTGAGCTCTTTTCATAATTGAATGATTAAAAACACCTTCAAACATCTCTGGAAATAAAGTTAATATATCAATATGCATTAGTCTAATAATCCTTCCATTACTTCGATTTCAATCCGTTTATTTTTTATATCGACAGCTTTTACTACTGGAGGAATAAAAGGTATTAAATATTCTTTGTTTTGGTTATTTTTTACAACCCACACGTCATTTGCTCCAGGTGACATGACTGAATCTATTTTTCCGATTAATTCACCTGTTGTTGCGTATACTTCACAACCAATAATTTCAAAGTAATAGTATTCTCCTTCAGCAAGTTTGCCCACTTGTTCTTTTTTTATCTTTAATTCTAAACCTTTAAGAGTCTCAGCAGTTGCTATATCGTCATAGCCTTTAAGTTTTAATAATCCGAACTTATTCATTTGTCTATAACTTTCAATTTCTACTGGAATCGCTTGTTTTTTAGAGTCAATTAAATAAATAGTACTGCCAACATCAAATCTTTCTGGAAAATCTGTTTGTTCAATTATTTTAAGTTCACCGTCTATACCATGTGTATTAATTATTTTTCCTATGATTAACATTTATATCACCTTATTCATTATCAATTCGTAGTACAATATCATCTTTTATAATAATTGCTGTTTCATTTTGAAACTTCTCCCAATTCATACCTGTAGTAACTTCTATAAGAGAATCCATTTTACTTTCAAGTATCTCACTACCTAAAGGGAGTTGATAGAGTTGTCCTAATTTAAAATCAATTTGATTAATTTTTCTTTTTCTATTATCAATTTCTATTTGAAAACGTTGTTCAATTTTATGAGTTGCACTCTTTCTTTCTTTTTGTAATTTCTTTTTTTCAAAAATAAGCTGCTTACATTCTAAATCTAAGTCACTTTTTTCTTGTTTAAATTTCTTTTCTAACTTTATTTTACTATTTTCCGTAATAACTTGTTTAATGAGAATTTGTTTAATCACTTTCATAACTAATTAGATCCTCACTTTCTAGTATTATAAAATTATTCGAAACTTTTTTAATTTGAAGTAGTTATTGAGGAGTAGAAGAATAGAAGATTAATATATACAAGAAAGAGGAAAAGGGTCTCCTTTTCCTCTTTCTTACATAATATCTAAATATATGCGCTTATTCGTATCCGATTTCGCAGCATATACTATCGTCCGAATTGCTTTAGCAATACGTCCATTTTTACCGATGATTTTTCCGATATCTTGTTCATTGACAGTCAAATGATAAATGAGCTTTTTATCCTCTTCTTTCATTTTGACAACAATATCTTCTGGAAAATCAACAAGTGGTGTAACAACAGATTCAATTAATTGTTCCATCTTATCACACTACTTTACTTTTGGTTTTTAGCATCATGAAACTTCTGCATAATTCCCTGTTCTGAAAACATAGTGCGGACAGTATCACTCGGCTGAGCACCTTTGCTCATCCAATCTAATGCTTTGTCTTCATCAATTTTTACAACTGATGGATTAGCTAAAGGGTTGAATGTTCCAATTTGCTCAATCGAACGGCCATCACGTGGCGCACGTGAATCTGCAACTACTATACGGTAAAATGGAGTCTTTTTTGCTCCAACACGTTTTAAACGAATTTTAACTGACATATAAAACACCTCCGAATCATTTTTTCATTCCAAAGAAAATAATAACACTTTTATCAGTAGCTGTAAAGTGTTTATACCTTACAAGCTTTTATTTAATTGTCATTAAGTATAAAAAAGCTATTGCCATAATTGGTAATGTGAGCATGAGCGGTCTTGTGAAGGTAATTAAATAATTTATATAAACTTTAGTTGGTTCAGTTTTATTATCTTTTTTAACTTTTTCAATTAAAAAAAGCCCCATTATTGCAGCAATTAATATAATAGCTATCGGAATATAAAGTTCATTCAATTCTTTATAACTCATTTTTATAATCCCAAAAATAAGTAATATTAATGGGATTATTTTGCTCATAAACATACCTAACAAGAATTTTTTCTGTGTTTGTTCAAAAGGTACTTTGTTTTCTATCACATCTTTTAATAAAAGTTTAAGAACAAAATAGACAGAAAAAATAGATACCACTGCAGCTACTACAAAAATATAAGTATTCAACTAAACTCTCCTAATCTACATAAAAGGAAAGTTCATGCCTTTTCCTTTTTTACCCTTTTGTGAATTCATCATTTGCTTCATCATCTTTTGCATATCATTAAACTGTTTTAATAACCTGTTAACTTGAGAAACAGTTGTACCAGAACCTTTGGCAATTCGTTTCTTACGACTTGCGTTCATTAAGGCTGGCTCTTGTCTCTCTTTTTTTGTCATTGATTGTATGATTGCTTCAATTTGGACAATTTGTTGATCATCAATTTGAGCATTCTTCATACCCTTCATTTTATTCGCACCAGGAATCATGCCAATTAACTCATCTAAAGGGCCCATTTCTTTGACTTGACCCATTTGTTCTAAAAAGTCATCAAAAGTGAACGAAGCTGTTCGCATCTTTTCTTGCATTTCTTTTGCTTGCTTTTCGTCTAAATTAGTTTCTGCTTTTTCAATTAGACTCAGCACGTCTCCCATTCCTAAAATACGTGAAGCCATTCTATCTGGATGGAATTCTTCCAGTTCGTCTAACTTTTCACCAACACCAATAAACTTAATGGGTTTTTCTGTCACTGTTCTGATTGATAATGCTGCCCCGCCTCGTGTATCGCCGTCTAATTTAGTTAATACTACTCCAGATACATCTAACTTTTCATTAAATGATTCCGCAACATTCACAGCATCTTGACCAGTCATGGAATCGACTACTAGGAAAATCTCTTCAGGGTTTAAAGTATCTTTTATGTCACTTAATTCATTCATTAAATCATCATCAACATGTAAACGTCCTGCTGTATCGATCAGTACGTAATCATGATGGTGTTCTTTTGCATAATCAATTGAATCCTTAGCTATATCAACTGGATTCGCGTCTGTACCTTGTTCGAAAACAGGCATGTCTAATTGTTCACCTAAGGTTTGTAATTGTTGAATTGCCGCTGGTCGGTATACGTCACAGGCTACAAGTAGCGGCTTGCGATTATGTTGTTTTCTTAAAAGGTTAGCTAATTTACCTGTTGTAGTTGTTTTACCTGCACCTTGTAAACCAACCATCATAATAACTGTCGGTGGGCGTTCGCTCACTGCAATTTTACTTTGCGAGCCACCCATTAATGTTGATAATTCTTCTTGAACGATTTTAATAACTTGTTGACCAGGTGTTAAACTTTCCATAACATCTGCACCAACAGCACGCTCTTTTATTTTTTTAATGAAATCTTTTACAACTTTAAAATTAACATCCGCTTCTAGTAATGCTAAACGGACTTCTCGCGCCATTGTATTAACATCTTGCTCACTTACTTTACCTTTACCGGTAATTTTCTTCATTGTTTCTTGCAGGCGATCCGATAATCCTTCAAATGCCATAGAAGAATTCCTCCTAATCTATATTAGCTATCTTTTCCAGCTTTTTAAAAATTTGCTCTTGTGAAACATCTTCCTTAATTTGTTGTTTAATTTCTTTTAGTAATGTATTTCTTTTCGTGTTTTTTTCATACAATTTTAAATTATCTTCATAATGTTCTAATAAATTCTCTGTGCGTTTAATATTATCATAAACAGCTTGTCTTGACACTTTTGTTTGCTCAGCAATTTCACCTAAAGAATAATCTTCGTGATAATAGAGTGATAGGTAATTTCTTTGTTTTTCTGTTAATAAAGAAACATAATAATCATACAAAAAATTGATTCGCGTTGTTTTTTCTAACATGATTATCTCCTTACTCTTCATTTTTTGGTATTCGGATTATTCTGTAGAAGATTCAGCTTAAACATTTTTTCCGAATAACCATTTTTATTAATCATCTAACATGTCTGAAAACAAACCATAAACAAACGCGTGAGCGTCAAACTTATGTAAATCATTTATCCCTTCACCAAAACCAACTAATTTAACAGGTATATTTAATTCATGCTTAATAGCTATGACAATTCCACCTTTAGCTGTTCCATCAAGTTTAGTTAAAACAATACCTGATACTTTCGTTGCTTCAGAAAAGACCTTTGCTTGATTCATCGCATTTTGTCCTGTTGTACCATCTAAGACTAATAAAGTTTCGTGAGGCGCATCAGGAATTTCGCGTGTGATGATTCGGTTCACT
This sequence comes from Pseudogracilibacillus sp., assembly GCA_035301645.1. Taxonomy (GTDB): domain Bacteria; phylum Bacillota; class Bacilli; order Bacillales; family Amphibacillaceae; genus Pseudogracilibacillus. Next base: position 22,880 of record DATGTX010000126.1, read on the forward strand.
TTTTCAAGCTCATTCATTAGATTCACTTTATTTTGTAATCTACCAGCCGTATCACAGATTAATACATCAGCTTTTCTAGACTTTGCTGCACGAATTGCATCATAAACCACCGCAGCAGGATCACTACCTTCCGATTGTTTGATTACATCAACTTTAGCTTGTTTGCCCCATTCCTCAAGTTGTTCAATTGCACCTGCTCTAAATGTATCACCTGCTGCTAAAACAACCCGTTTATTTTCAGTTTTTAATTGGTGGGCTAACTTACCAATTGAAGTCGTTTTACCGACACCATTTACACCAACCACTAAGATAACAGTTAAGTCATCTTTTTGAAAATTTATTTCTTCGATATCTTCATTATCGTCACCATAATAAATCTCAACTAGTTTTTCAGAGATTACTTCTGTCATTGCTTTTGTTTCTTGAATATTTTTACGTTGAACTTCCAATCTTAATTCTTCAATTAAATCCATTACTGTCATAACGCCCACATCAGAAGATATTAATACCTCTTCTAATTCTTCAAAGAAATCTTCATCCACCAAACGGTAGCGTGCAATTAAATCATTAATCTTTCCTGTAAAACTCTGTCTTGTTTTTGTCATTCCTTCTTTATATGTTTCTGTTTTTTCTTCTTCTTTTACAAATTTACTTTTTAATTTATTAAAAAAACCCATTATTAACTTCCTTTCTAATTTATATTATTCTTTACTCATCTAAATAATCTGTATCATCTAAACGAACAGATACCAAGCGAGATACGCCTGACTCTTGCATTGTGACACCATAAAGTGCATCTGCTTCTTCCATCGTTCCTCTACGATGCGTAATTACAATAAATTGAATCTCATCACTGTGCATTTTAACATATTTCGCGAAACGGACAACATTTGCTTCATCAAGTGCCGCTTCCACTTCGTCTAAAATACAGAACGGGACTGGTCTAACTTTTAAAATTGAAAATAAAAGTGCAATAGCAGTTAACGCACGTTCGCCCCCAGATAAAAGACTTAATGACCTTAGTTTTTTTCCTGGTGGTCGGGCAATAATATCAACCCCTGTATCTAATAAGTTTTCTGGATCACTTAGTGAAAGTTCAGCATAGCCACCCCCGAATAACTCTTTAAATACAACTTGAAATTCTTTTTGTATCTGATTAAATGTTTCAGTAAATAAAGCAATCATTTCTTCATCCATTTCAGTAATAACGTCATAAAGTGTTTGTTTTGCTTCGAGTAAATCTTTTTGCTGAGCTGTAATGAATGTGTAGCGTTTTTGAATCCTACTAAATTCTTCAATAGCACCTGTATTAACATTGCCAAGCTTTTTGATATCGTCTTTCAATATATTAATTTCAGCTGTTGCTTCTTTTAAATTAGTTGTTTTATCATATTTTTCTACAGCTCTTTCAAAACTAATAGAATAAGTTGTTTGTAAATAGTTAATTTTCGTTTCTAAAGTGACATCTAATCGATTAGCTTTAACTTCTTCTTCTTGAATTTGGTTTGAGGTTTTTTCGCGTTTTTTAATTTCTTCTGCTACTTCCCGTTCATCATCTGAAATTAATACGCTCATCTCGTCTAACATTTTTCGTTGTTTTTTTAACTTAAATGTAATTTTCTCTTTATTTTTTTCTTTTTCTATTAATAATTGATCCATATCTTTAGAGGTTATTTCTTCTTTACTCAATTTAATTAAGTCGGTTAAATTATTTTTTAGTTCTTGTTCTTTATCAATCATAGTTTGATATTCATATTCAGCCCGTTTGTTGTTGGCCTTTTGATGTTTCAATTGTTCTTCACTTTCTGCAAATTTGATTTCTAATTGGTGTAGCTCTTTATTCAACTTTGCTTGATTAGCTAGCTTATTCTCTTGCTCGCTAGTAAGCGTAGCGATTTCACTATTAATATGTTCTAGTTTAGTTTTTAAAGCAATTAAGGCTTTATTTAATTGATCAATTTTTTGTTGATTTTCTTTCATTTCATTTTCAGTTTGCTCTTTATTTAAATCATAAATTAATAGATTATCATTTAATTCATCATGGCTTTTTTGAACAGTTTGCTTTTCCTCATTTAGTTGATTTAAATATTCATTTTGTTTTTCTTTCGTTTCATTAATTTGTTTTAATTTCACTTTTACATTTTCAATTAAATTAATTTGTCTTTGGGTCTCATCTTCATAAGTTTTGGTTCGTGCTGTAAAGTCAGTTAGTTTTTGAGTTAAAGTAGCCAAATCTTTTTCACGTGTAAACAATGATTGGTTTACTTTTCGTTTTGCTCCTCCAGACATCGAACCTCCAGGGAAAACTACATCACCATCTAATGTAACAATTCGGTAACGTCTTTTTGTTAATTTAGCTAATTCATTAGCATCTTTTAAGGTTTTTGCGACAATAATATTGCCCATTAAATAACTAATTAACTGTTGATATAATTGATCTGTTTTAATTAAGTTTGCAGCTATACCAATAAAACCTGAGTGATTCTCAATTTCTATTTGCGTGCTTTGCGGTATTTGTCTTGTATTATTCATTGATTCAATTGGTAAAAACGTTGCCCGTCCTTTGTTTTCTTTTTTTAGCCAATTAATCGCATTTCTAGCAGCCATATCATCTTGAACAACAATGTTTTGTGCCTGGCCTCCTAAAACGGTGTCAATGGCTGTAATATAGCTTTTTGGAACGTCTATTAAATCTAAAACAATACCATGGATGTTTGAAAGTTTATTTTGTTTAGCTGCTCTCAAAACTTCTTTTACGCCAAAGAAATAACCTTGATAACTATCGCGCATTTCCTCTAGCGTATCTTTTCTAGAAGTTAACCTAGCTATTGTTTCATTAGCTTCTTGCAATTTATTACGCATCTCTTCATAATTTACTTGCTGTTTACTTAATTCATCGGTTTCAATTTTAGATGTTTCGTTAATTGTTTTTAATTTTTCTGTTTCTATTTCTATTTTTTTACTTAAATTAGCAAGTTGTTCTTTCATTAATTCACGCTCTGCTAATTTATCTTTTTGATTTAAAGAAGCCAATTCATTAGAACCCTTAATTTGTGTTATTCGATTTGTTGCTGAATTAAGTTCATTATTCGTTACAGCTTGCTGATTCAGCAGTTCAATATATTCAGCTTTCAAATTATCTAGTTTTTCAGATAGCCCTTCTTCAGTAAATTGCAGTTCTTTTTTTAATTTATTAATATGCATCAAAATTTCTTGATGCTTTTTAGATATAGTAAGAAACTTATCATTTTCTGTTTTTACTAAGTCGAATGCTTTTTCTTTTGCAAGACTTATTTCATGTATATCTTTTTCTAAAGTTAACTTATTTTCAGAAAAATGTTTATGCCTTTCATGTAAAACATTTCTTTTTCCTTCAGTATTTTCAAGTTCTTCTGTCGCATTTAATAATTCTGTCTGAATTTCTTGTAATTGAATATCAACATGATTAGCTTTCTCTTTATCTTTTGCTAATTTAGCTTCTAAGGTTTGAATATAAGTAGCTAATTTCATTTCTTTATCTTTTAATATTTCTATTTCTTTTAAATTTTGTTGCCAATCTAAATGTTTTTCACTTATTTCTGTAATTAATAAACTTATTTCTACTTTTTTTAATTGTTTATTTTTAGTAAGATACAAATTAGCAATTTCTGCTTGTTTTTCTAGTGGAATGATTTGCTGGTCAATCTCATAGATAATATCTTCAACTCGACTCAAGTTATCTTCTGTTTCAACCAATTTAAACTGCGCTTGGCGCTTTCTTTGCTTATACTTTAGTACTCCTGCTGCTTCTTCAAAAATAGCACGGCGTTCTTCTGCTTTAGAACTCAATATTTCTTCGACTTTTCCTTGTCCGATAATTGTAAATGACTCTTTACCTAAACCAGAATCCATAAATAAATCAATAATATCTTTTAACCTACACGCTTGTTTATTAATATAGAATTCACTATCTCCCGAACGATAGACACGCCTTGTTACACTGACTTCTTTATAGTCAATTGGCAATTGATTTGCATGATTATTTAAAAGCAAGGTAACTTCTGCAAAGTTCAATGGATGTCGTGTATCACTTCCTTGAAAAATAACATCTTCCATTTTAGACCCTCGTAAAGATTTGGCTGATTGCTCTCCTAATACCCAACGCACAGCATCAATAATATTACTTTTACCACTGCCATTAGGCCCAACTACTGCAGTTACACCTTTAACGAAATCAATTTTTGTTCTTTCAGCAAAAGACTTAAATCCTACAGTATCTAATTGTTTTAAAAACATAAACATTCTCCTCTTTATTAATGGAACAACTAATTAGATATCTCTTACGATTTTTTCTAGACGGTCATTTATGTTATAATAAAAAAAACTGATTGTTTTAATATTACAAAAGGAGCCTATCAATGGACTTAAATGAACCAACTCAAGAAAACTTAAAATATATTTTAAATGAGTTAGCAAAAAAACTAGATATAGCTAACCGGGTTTTAGTTAACGATGAAGATTATGATATTAATCGTTATGATGACCTAAAATATATGTACGATGTAGTTGTCAGAAAAGAGCAACTTAGCGTTAACGAAAAACACGCGTTTATTGATGAATTACGGTCCGTAAGAAAATAACATATAATAAAAAGCTGTTTTTAATATTAAAAACAGCTTTTTATTATATGTTCAACTACTTTCGTTTAGTTTTGTTAACATATTTTGTGCTGCTCTTTGTTCAGCTTCTTTTTTAGTTTTACCAATGCCAATTTGAGTTGTTTTTTCATTTACTTTAACTTCTGCTACAAACTCTTTACTGTGTGAAGGTCCACGTTCTTCTATTATAGAGTAATCAAGTTTAAAATCCTTATCACGTTGGATAAGTTCTTGTAATTCACTTTTATAATCCATCGCATACGAAAAAGCACCGGTAATAATATTAGGGAAAACAAATTTTTTCAAAAACTCAGTGACTGTTTTAAATCCTTGGTCTATAAATAAGGCACCTAAAAAAGCTTCAAAAACATCTGCTAAGAGTGCTTGACGTGCTCTTCCACCAGTTTGCTCTTCACCTCGTCCAAGTCGAACAAATTCATTAAAATTTAATACTTTTGAAAAATAATAAAGTGATTCTTCACAAACAATTGCTGCACGTAACTTCGTCATTTCTCCTTCTGGCATTTTGACATTATCATTATATAAGTATTCTGAAACGCCTAATTCTAAAACGGCATCTCCTAAAAATTCTAAGCGTTCATTATCCATTAATTTGTTTTGTCGATGCTCATTCACATAAGATGAATGAGTGAATGCCTGGATTAATAGTTTTTTATTATTGAATTGGAGTTCAAATTCCTTTTCAAATTTTTCTACCTCCACATTTTCACCTCCTATATTTTAAATGAAAAGTCTCGCTAATGCGAGACTTTTCTGTGTTTTATTTATATGTAGATGTTAAATGTTTTACTACATAGATTATTGATTTTCAATATGTGTCACTGCATCACCAACAGTACTAATTTGTTCTGCTTCTTCATCTGCAATTTCGATATCGAACGCGTCTTCAAGTTCCATAACTAATTCTACTACATCTAATGAGTCCGCTTCTAAATCATCTCTGAAAGAGGCTTCCATTGTTACTCGAGCTTCTTCGACATCCAATTGATCTACAATAATTTCTTTTACACGATCAAATACTTCTGACATCTCTTTCACCTCCTTCCAAATAGCTTAGTTCAAATTACTTTTAAACTCTAGACGTAATCATATTACATAACCATCCCACCGTCAACATGTATAGTTTGACCAGTTAAATATGCCGCATCCTCTGAAGCTAAAAACCTAACTACTCGAGCGACATCAGTCGGTGAGCCTAATTTTTCAAGGGGAATTCCTTTTAAAATTGTTGCTTTTTGCTCTTCGTTTAATTCATCTGTCATATCTGTTTCAATAAACCCAGGTGCGACAGCATTAACTAAGATATTTCTTGAAGCCAGCTCTTGAGCAACGGATTTAGTGAGACCAATAACACCTGCTTTTGCAGCAACATAATTTGCTTGTCCTGGATTACCACTCACCCCAACAATTGAGGCAACATTGATAATTCGCCCACTTCTTTGTTTCATCATTGATCTCGAGACAGCCTTAATACATAAAAACGTACCTTTTAAATTTGTATCAACTACATCATCAAAATCGGCTTCTTTCATGCGCATTAGTAAATTATCACGCGTGATGCCGGCATTATTAACTAAGATATCAATTGTGCCGAATTCTTTTAACGTTTCTTTCATCATCATTTTAACATCTTTTTCGTCTGCCACATTCGCTTTAATCGCAAATGACTTCACGCCTGCTTGTTTTAATTCTTCCACAACTTTTTTTGCACTTTTTTCATTACCTGCATAATTAACTACGACGTTAGCACCTTGGTTTGCTAATTCAAGTGCAATCGCTCGTCCAATTCCTCTAGATGCGCCTGTAACAATTGCATTTTTTCCTTTTAACATGATCTTTCACCCCACTACTTTTTAGATTACTTTTCATTATACCAAGCTAGAAACTCTTCAAGAGATTTTTCATCTTGTACTGAAAATGTTTTAGCTTTACGATCAATTTTTTTAACTAGACCACTTAATACGCGACCTGTCCCAACTTCTACAAATGCGTCTACATCTGTAGTTAGTATATTACGAATTGATTCTTCAAAACGAACTGGAGAATATAATTGTTTAATCAGTAAATCTTTTATTTCGTTTTTATCCGTCGCTGCATTCCCAGTTACATTTGCATAAACAGGAATTTCTGCATCAGATAAATTGACTTGATTAAGTGACTTTTCAAATTCTTCGTTAGCTTCTTTCATAAGTCTTGAATGAAAAGGACCACTAACATTAAGTGGTAAAACACGTCTCGCACCTGCTTCTTTAAGAAGGACTTCTGCTTGATCGATACCTTTTTTTGAGCCTGATATTACAATCTGACCTGGACAATTAAGATTAGCCAAGTCAACAATTTCATCTGTAATTTTGGTCAATTCTTGCTCAATTTCATCTTGACTTAAACCGATCACAGCTGCCATTGTTCCTTGTCCTTTTGGAAATGCTTTTTCCATCAGTTTACCTCGTGTAGCAACGAGAGGTAATGCTTCTTCTAGTTTAAGTGAGTTTGCTGCTACTAATGCACTATATTCACCTAGACTATGGCCTACAGTCATGACGGGTTTAATTCCTGCTTGTTCAAGCAATGTATAAGCAGCAATACTACTTAATAATAGAGCTGGTTGTGCATTTTCTGTTTCTGTTAATTCTTCTGCTGGCCCTTCGAACATCAGTTTTGTAATATGTTTTCCAAGCACTTGATTCGCTTGGTCATATAATACTTTAATTTGTTCTTTTTCGTAAAAGTCTTTACCCATTCCAACTACCTGTGAACCCTGTCCTGGAAACATGAATGCAATTTTTTTCATTTAATCCACCTGCTCTTCCTTCATCGTTTGAATTGTCTTGTCAATAACTTTCATAACATCGTAATCAATCATATTACAAGCTTGTTTGATTGTATGATAGATAGCTCGTTCATTTGATGAGCCATGTGATTTTATGACTGGTGCTTTCAACCCAAATAAAGCTGCACCACCAAATTCAGGATAATCTAATTGCCCTTTAAGTGACATTAAATCATTTTTAATTAGACCCGCTGCTAATTTTGTTTTAAATGAAGATGTTAGTACACCTTTTAATAGTTCTAAAACATAGGAAGCAGTACCTTCAATAGACTTTAAAGTAATGTTCCCACTAAAACCATCTGTCACAATCACATCCGCAATACCACTTAGTAAATCACGTGCTTCAACATTTCCAATAAAGTTTATAGGCGCATCTGTTAATAATTTAAATGCATCTTTTGTTGTGTGATTTCCTTTTCCCTCTTCTGTTCCTACATTCAGCAGACCAATGCGTGGATTTTTTATGCCCCGTACTTTTTCTGCATAAATTGAGCCCATGACGCCATATTGAACTAAATTTGAGGCGTTTGCATCGACATTTGCTCCTGCATCTAATAATAAAAATCCCTCTCCATTAGAAGTAGGTAATGTTGGACTTAAGGCAGGTCGTTCAATACCTTTCATTCTTCCAACGATTAAAAGGCCAGCAACAACTAATGCTCCTGTATTCCCCGCAGAGATACAGGCATCAGCACGTCCTTCCTTTACTTCTTTTGCCATTAAAACTAATGATGATTCTTTTTTGCGTCTAACTGCTCGCGTTGGGTCATCATCATTTTCGATAACTTCTTCTGTATGTAAAATTGTTATTTTTTCATCATTTGTTAAATACTTTTTTATCTGTGCTTCATCACCAATCAATGTGATTGATAAATTTTTTATATCTTTGATGGCTGCGATTGCTCCTTCGACGATTGCCTTAGGAGCATGATCTCCACCCATTGCATCAATTGCTAAATGCATATTATCTCACCCTTTTTTCTTGGTATCTAAACATCAGAAATTGGCCTGTAAATACAAGATCATTTTTTACATAACTATTAACCTCAACGTTCGTAGTTGAATTTACATTTAAAATAACTTTTGCTTTACAAACAACTTTTTCGCCTAATTTAACTTGTCTTTTAAAATTTATTTCTGATTTATTAGTTAATGCCAGTTCATCATTAATAACTGCCACTGCAAGAGAATTAGCTTGAGCAAATAAGTGATGTCCTCTTGCAATTTTATTACGTGAAAAGACATGCTCTTCTTTGATATTTAAAATAGAGATAGCACGTTCATCTAATTCCAAATCAATTATTTCGCCGATTACTTCTTCAACAGGTAGCGATTTAATTTTTTCCTCCCATTGATTTGTTGCAACGGATTTAATCCGCTTTCTTAATTCAGGTATTTGAAGTTCTAAACGATCTAATCTAATTGTTTGAATACTTACTTGGAAAAGCTTTGCCAATTCTTCATCAGTAATGAAAGGCGTTTCATTTATTTTTGCAAGCAAACGAAGTTGTCTTGTTTCTTTTTTAAGACGTATTTAAAACACCACCATTATTATCCAATTATATTTTAAGACTAGGTACTAGTAGTAATATATAATAGCTGACTATCTTATGCAAGTATTCATTGATTAGTCTAATTTATTTTCTAAAATTTCGTCATTTCCAACTACTTCTGCTAGTACTTTATAGTCTGGATTAGTTTCTAATAGATTATTTTCAACAATATTCACAGCATCAACTCTTGCAGTTTCTAACGTTCTATGATCATGGATTATATCCGCTACTTTAAACTCAGGGAGGCCACTTTGTTTTTTACCTAAAACATCGCCTGGCCCTCTTAGCTTTAGGTCTTCTTCAGACAGTTTAAATCCATCAGTCGTTTCTGTCATTATTTTCATTCTTTCTTTACCTATCTCACCTTTCGGTTCAGCAATCAAAATACAATAACTTTGTTTATCGCCTCGTCCAACACGGCCTCTTAGTTGGTGTAATTGGCTTAAACCAAAACGTTCTGCATTATAAATAAGCATAACTGTCGCATTCGGCACATTAACACCAACTTCAATCACTGTAGTTGCGACAATAATTTGTATTTTGTTTTCAATAAACTGCTTCATTACCTCATCTTTTTCTTCTTGCTTTAAGCGGCCATGTAATAATCCAATACCGATATCTTCTGAATAATAGGTTCTTAATTGGTTAAATAAGTCTATTGCGTTTTGATAATCGAAGTTTTCGGACTCTTCAATCAGGGGTGATACGACAAATGCTTGTTCTCCATTTGCAATTCGTTTTTTTATAAAGATGAGAATGCGTTCAAGCATATTCTCTCCAACCCAAAATGTTTCAGTTTCTTTTCTTCCTTGGGGTAATTCATCAATGACTGAAATGTCCATATCTCCAAATGCTGTTATCGAAAGCGTTCGTGGAATAGGAGTTGCAGTCATAAATAATGTGTCTGGATGGAGTCCTTTTTCACGTAATACACGTCTTTGTTCTACTCCAAAACGATGCTGTTCATCGATAATTGCTAAACCTAAATCTTTAAATTCAACGCCTTCTTGTATTAACGCGTGAGTACCAAGCAATATATCTATCTCGCCTATAAGTAAACGTTCAAGTAGCTCTCTTCTTTCTTTTGCTGTACTTGAACCAGTTAGCAATCCTATTTCGAGTTTACCAGCAAACATTCTTTTTAAAGATGTGTAATGCTGTTCTGCTAATATTTCAGTTGGAACCATTAGGGCGCCTTGTTTTCCAGCAGAAAAGACGGCAAATAAAGCAAGAGCAGCAATAACTGTTTTACCGGATCCTACGTCGCCTTGAAGTAACCGGTTCATTCGATAAGGCGATTTTAAATCTTTAAAAATTTCTTCTAAAGATCTTTTTTGCGCTTGTGTTAATTCATAAGGAAAGGTTTGAATAAATTCATTAATTTTATGTTTATCAATTTCGATACCTACACCATATTCTGATTCTCGTGAGACCTTCCTCAATAACTGCATTTTGATTTGGAAAATTAATAATTCTTCATATACAAAGCGGCGTCTTGCCTGTTTTAAATGAAGTTTAGATGTTGGAAAATGCATCCAAATAATTGCTTCATTCAAAGATGGTAATTTGTATTTTGTTATATATGTACTTGGTAAAGTTTCTACAATTTCTGTTTCATGTAATTGAATAGCTTGCTTAATAAACATTTTCAAACGATACGCAGATAGCTTACCCTTTACTGAGTAATACGTTTTTATTTCAGATTCATCATTTGTAACGCCTAATTTATATTCACTTACAGTAATTTGTAATCGGTGAGCATCCCATTTTCCTGTTAAAGTGACGTCTGTTCCTGCAGGTAATTGTTTTTGTGCAAAAGCTCGGTTAAACATAACTGCCTTAATAGCAACACCTTCTACATTAACTGTAAACATTAAACGCGATTTTTTATGTCCAAAGTAAGAAATAGTCGGCTCATATACTACTTGTCCAATAATTGTTATTTGATCATCATGAATAAGATCTGCGACAGGTTTAATTTCATGCACATCATATCTGTAGGGAAAATAATAAATTAAATCTCTTACAGTATAAATATTCATTAATGCTAATTCTTCTTCTACTTTTTCACCCACACCTTTAATCGTTGTAATAGGAGCAGTTAACATATTAGTCACAATCCTTTGTTTTTCAATGTCAATAACATTAATTATAACATTTCATAAATTATATTCATAATCGAAAGAAAAGTGGTTGGAACATAATAAGCCAAAAATCCAATTATCATGAAAAGATAATTGGATTTTTATTTGCTTATATTTTTCTTGAGCGATATTAATATTTATACTTTTAAAAATATATTTAATTTTTGTGCAACTACTTTACTTATTCGACCATAATGATGAGAGAATAAACAGGTTGATCGCCATCATAGAATTCTGCTTCTAAATCTTCAAAAGTTTCTTCTATATAAGAAACTATTTCTACTTTTTCAGCTTCTGTCATATCTTCTCCATAAAAAATAGTGAGAATTTCATCTTCTTCATCAATTAAGTCATACAATAATTCTTTAGTTGTTTCAACTTTATCAACATGAGTCACTTTTATTGAATCGTCACTAAGACCCATAAAATCATTCTTTTTAATTTTAATATTATTCACTTCTGTATCTCTTACTGCATACGTAATTAATCCTGTTTTAACATCACCAATTGCACCAAGCATATTAGTCGTATTCACATCAGAATCTTTATCTTCATCATAGACGAATAATGCAGCAATTCCTTGTGGGATCGTTTTAGTTGGGATAACATGAACAGTTTGTTCTACGATGTCTGCTGCTTGATTTGCAGATAGAATAATATTTTTATTATTCGGAAATATATATACTTTTTTAGCGTTAACTTTTTCTATTGCTGTTAAAATATCTTCAGTACTTGGATTCATCGTTTGCCCACCTGGGATAATGTAATCAGCACCTAAACTTTCAAACATTGAGTTTACGCCTTTTCCTGAAGAGACGACAATTTTAGCTACTTCTACCGGTTCACCTTGTGTCTCTTTCGCTGTATCTTCTAATATAATGGCTTCATATTGTTTACGCATATTTTCAATATCAATATTCATTAAATCACCATATTGCTGGCTTAAAGTCATCACATCGCCAGGTTTTTCAGTATGAATATGGACCTTAACCAACCCTTCATCAGCAGCTATAAGCAATGAATCACCATATTCATCTAGTTGAGTACGATAAGCTTGTTCTTTAAAGCTATTACTTTTTAATTTTTCGTTATCTAATTCAACTATAAACTCTGTACAATAACCGTGTTCGATAGAACCAATATCAATAAATGATTGTACTGAGTCTTCATGTTCATGCTTAATTTTAATATCAATATTATCTTCTTTACTCGTGATATCTTCGATTGAATCACCTGTTAACGCAGCTAAAAAGCCTTCATAAATAACTAATAGTCCTTTTCCACCTGAATCTACTACACCAACTTCTTTTAAAATAGGGAGAAGTTCTGGTGTATATTCTAAAGATCTACGTGCTTCGTTAGTTACTTTAGTCATTAATTCTATAATATCTTCAGTTTTATTAGACTCTTTTGCAATAATTGCTGAATCTTTTGCGACAGTTAGAATCGTCCCTTCAACCGGATTTGTTACTGCTTGGTAAGCCATAGTAACACCGTTTGTAAAAGCTTCAGCTAATTCTTCTGGAGTCACTTCTTCTTTTTTGGTTAAACCAGCATTAAACCCTCTAAATATTTGTGAAAGAATCACCCCAGAATTACCACGTGCACCCATAAGTAAGCCTTTTGAAAAAGCTGAGGCAACATCTGAAATACTGTCACTACTTATTTGGCTAACTTCTTTTAAACCTGATGTCATTGTTAAACTCATATTTGTACCTGTATCACCATCTGGTACTGGAAACACATTTAAGTCATTAATTTTATCTTTATTATTTAATAGATGTTTTTCTGCTAATTGAATCATTTTTTTAAACATCTGACCTGTTAATAATCGCATAGACAAAATAGATCCTCCTTAAAACACCTCAGAGAAATTAAGGTATTTCTTCATTTTTTTCAACACTATATATAATACTACATGTAAGTCTTTTTTAACAGTTATAATAATCTCATGATTGATTTAAATATTTGCATCTATTTATCACTAGTTATGTATTATGCTTAATAATTAAATTTAAAAACAAAAAACTTCCATATTGCTTTATTTGTTTGAATATGATAAATTGTAGTAGGTAATTAAAGGCTATATGCATATAGTTAGGAGGTTTTTTATATGTCAAGAAGATGTGTAGTTACTGGTCGTAGTACTGGTACAGGAAATAATCGTTCACACGCACTAAATAGTTCTAAACGTAAGTGGAAAGCTAATGTTCAAAAAGTTAGAATCATGGTTGATGGTAAGCCTAAACGTGTTTATGTATCAGCTCGTGCGCTTAAATCAGGTAAAGTTGAACGTGTCTAATTTAGATCTCATATATGTTATATAAAAGCACCTCTATTTTTAATAGGGTGCTTTTATTATGTCTTATTATATTATAGATTGTCTAATTGCATTAATCGCTTCTTTACGGTTTGGTTGATTGAATACAGCACTTCCAGCAACTAAAACATCAGCGCCAGCATCCACACAAGATTTCGCTGTATTTACATTCACGCCACCATCAACTTGAAGTTCGAAGTTAAGATTTCGTTCTTTTCGAATTAAGTTAATTTCATTAATTTTAGACAAGCTTTCTTTGATAAATGATTGACCTCCAAAACCTGGATTCACACTCATTACTAAAACAAGATCAACATTTCCAATTATTTCTTTAATTGTAGCAACTGGAGTAGCAGGATTTATAACTACACCTACTTTTACATTGTGACTTTTTATTAATTGAATTGTTCTATGCAGATGAGGACAAGTTTCCTGGTGAACAGTAATAATATCTGCTCCTGCATCAGCAAAATCTTTGATATACATATCTGGGTTTTCTATCATGAGATGCACGTCTAGCGGTAATTTAGTAAGCGGTCTAATCGCTTCTACGATTAAAGGGCCAATTGTAATATTTGGAACAAAGTGTCCATCCATGACATCGACATGTACATAATCTGCCCCTCCATCTTCTATTTCTGTAATCTCACTTCCTAATTTGGCAAAGTCTGCTGAAAGAATTGATGGTGCTATTTTTATCATATTAATACCTCGGCTTTCTAGATTTTATTTCTTCTAAGAAGGTTAAATAATGTTTATAACGAAATTCATCTATGTTCCCTACTTCGACAGCTTTTTTTATAGCACAATGTGGTTCTTTATCATGCAAACAACCACGAAAACGACAATCACTTTTCAATATTTTCATTTCAATAAACCCATCTGTTAATTCAACAGGTTCTATATTCGTTAATTCTAACTGACTAAAACCAGGTGTATCTGCTACTAAGCCATTATTAATTTCTAGTAATTCAACATGACGTGTCGTATGCTTACCACGACCCAAACTCACTGAAATCTCACCTGTTTTTATATTGAGTCTTGGATCAATTATGTTAAGCAAAGTTGATTTACCTACACCGGTTTGGCCAGCAATAACTGTCGTTTCATTTTCAAAAATAGATTCTATTTCAGGTAATGCTTGGACTTTATCTAGTGATACAAAAAATATATCATATCCAATTTTCTCATATGCCTGCTTAAATTTATTAACTTTGATTAATTCTTCTTCGGTTGCTAAATCTATTTTTGTTACTACAATATAAGGTTTAATAAACTTAGACTCCATAAGTGCTATAAATCGGTCAAGCAAAAGCGAACTAAAGTCTGGTTGTGTAGCAGATGTAACAATTATTGCTTGGGTCAAATTAGCTATTGGTGGTCTGGTTAATTCATTTTTTCTGGGCTTAATTTTTTGTACATAACCTTCCCCATTTTCTGTAATATCAAAAAGCACATGATCGCCAACTAACGGATTAACTTTTTGTTTTCTAAATAGCCCACGACCTTTACATGCATATGTTTCATTTCCTGACTTAACGTAATAAAATCCACTTAACGCTTTTACGATTTGTCCTTCTGTCATTTAACTACCCTCTTTATAAGATATTGTCTTTTTCGTAATTTCTTCACCATCTCGTTCAACTTTATATTGTGCGTTTTTACCTTTTTCAATTTTTAATTCAATTGTAAACTCTTTATCTTTCTTAATTGTTTCTTCTTTAAATACTTCTGACATTTTATTTTCTAAATCGTCTACATAAATAACCACTTCTTGCTCTTCTTCGTCATCCTCTGGATTAAATGGAACGGTAAAAGTGACAGAATGGCTTCGTGATTCTATTTCTTTTTCTCCTTTAGAAACTGTTATAGAAACTGTTGATCCGACTTCTATATTTGCTCCTGGAGAAGGGCTTTGTTTAATAACATCATTTTCTTCAATCGAATCAGAATATTCTTCTGTGATATCATATTTTAAATTATGCTTCTCAGCGTACCCTAAAAAAACATCTTTATTTTTTTCGATAAAATCATCTAAAATTATGGTTTCGGGTCCTTGGCTCACTTCAAAAATAACTGAAGTTTCGTCTGGAACAACTTCTTTTCCTACATTAGGCTGAATTTGTGAAATAATTTCACCAACTGGTTCATCTGAAGTTTTTTCGTATTTAATCACATTCGAAAAGCCTAATTCTTTTAATTCCTCTTCAACTGTGTCATATTTTTCTCCAACATAATCTTTAAAGTCAATGGGTTCTCTACCATCACTTACATATAATGTAACTGTAGATTTTTCTTTGATAGTTCGATCTGTTTTTGGATCTGTTTTGACAATTAACCCTTTTTCAACTTCATCTGAATTAATTGATTTGCGGTCTGTTTTTAAATTTAACGCTTCTATTTCTTCTCTCGCTTCTTCAAATTCCAATCCTGTTACGTCAGGAATATTAACGTTTTTGGGTTTTAATAAAATAAAAGCACCAATCCCTAATCCTAAAATAAAGGCAATTATTAAAGATATAAGTAAAACTTTTTTCCAGATTTTTTTACTTTTAGGTTTTTTATTAGATTTTTTTACTGGTGAAAGATTTTTAGTCGTTTCATCATTATTAGATAACAACGTTTTCTCTAAATCATCTATCCCTTCAAATTGATTATAAAGGGGTATTGCTTTTGTTTCTTCACCTATATGTGAAGGTGATTGATATACTGTTTCGTTTAATTTATCTGGATTAAGACATTCCGATAAAGCAGTTTCTAATTCAGTTACTGAATTGTACCGAGCTACAGGATCTTTATCTGTTGATTTTTTAATTATATTTTCTACACTTTGTGGTATCTCTGGGTTGAAACTGCGGACTGAAGGTGTTTCATTTTGCAAATGTTTTAATGCAATAGAAATTGCTGATTCACCTGAAAAAGCAAGTTCTCCAGTTAATAATTCATAAAAAACAATACCTAATGAATAAATATCAGATTTTTTAGTGGCAATTCCACCACGAGCTTGTTCTGGTGACAGATAATGAACTGAACCGAGTATAGAATTTGTTTGAGTAAGAGCTGTTGCGCTTAATGCGATAGCAATCCCAAAATCAGTTACTTTAATTGTGCCATGTTCATCAATTAATATATTTTGTGGTTTAATATCTCTGTGAATTAAATCGTTCTCATGTGCATGGTTAATTGCTGAAGTTAATTCAATCATTATTTTAACTGCTTCTTCAACTTCCAACGGACCATTTTTTTGAATATATTCTTTTAATGTCATGCCATCGACTAACTCCATGACAATAAACATAATATCATTCTCTTCTCCCACATCATATACATTCACCACATTGGGATGTGATAAACTGGATGCAGCTTGCGCCTCTCTGTCAAATCTCTCAATAAATTCAGCATCATCTGCATATTCGAGTCTTAAGACTTTAATCGCTACTTCCCGGTCTAAAATGCGATCATGCGCTGCGTATACGGTCGCCATACCTCCGCCACCAATAGCATGTTTAATTAAATACCTCTCATTGAGTAGTTGACCTTCTAACATTAATATTCACCTACTTCTTCTGAGCTTTCTTTAATAATCAGAGCAACCGTAATATTATCTTCACCACCACGTACATTAGCTAAATCGATTAATTTGGTTTTTATTTCCTTTTCAGTTTTAATCTCCTTAGTAATATCAGCTAATTCTTCGTCAGATAACTTATTAGATAAGCCATCGGAGCAAAGTAAGAGGCGATTTCCTTTTTCCCAATTAATTGTTTTTATAGTTGGTTTAACTTTTATATCGGTACCCAATGCTTTTAATAAAACATTTTTTTGAGGGTGTTTATCGGCATCACTTTGGTTAATTTCTCCTGATTTCAAAAGTTCATTAACTAAAGAATGATCTTCTGTTAATTGTTTGAAGCCTGTTTCATTTAATAAATAACCACGGCTATCTCCCACATGACCAATCGTTATAAATTCGTCTGTACCAATTGCGACAACGATTGTCGTTCCCATGCCAGCACACTCAGTATTTTGATTAGCATATTCATAGATCTTTTCATTTGCTTTGTTAATACTATTTAATAACCATTTTTCTGATTGTTCAGCTGTCATACCATTTTTTTGCTTTACCCATAAATCTCGAAAAGTTTCATATGTTAGTTTACTTGCAATTTCACCTGCTTGGTGGCCGCCCATCCCGTCAGCTATGATAGCAAGATATTGCCCTGACTTATTTAAAAGCACGCCGCCAAAATCTTCATTTAATTTACGTATTTGTCCTCTATCTGTCTTGAATAATGCTTTCAAAATGTCTCACCTCTTTTAGTTAGCTGGATAATATTATCACTTATACTTTAATCTACTTATAAAAAATGCATCCGAATTAGCGGTATAGGGGAACAATTGAATACCGAAATCTGTCAGACGACTATTTTCAAGCACGGATTGAGGCAGATTATCAATAAAACGAGAATCTACTTCAACTTCAGGATGATGATTTAAAAACTCTTCAATCACATGTTCATTTTCTAATATATTTATTGTACATGTACTATAGACTAGTTGTCCGTCTTTTTTTAGTAATTTAAAAGCTTCTTCTAATATAGCTTGCTGAACTGTTTGAAGTTTTTCAATATCAGCAAATGATTTATTATATTTGATATCTGGTTTACTTCTTATTACACCTAAACCGGAACAAGGTGCATCCACTAATATTCGGTCAAATGATTCTTTTTCATGGATTTCTGTTAAGTTTCTCGCATCACAAGGGCTAGCTTCGATGATAGATAAGTTTAGTCGATCTGCATGATTTTTAACGAGTTTAATTTTATTTTTATGAAGATCATGGGCTACAATACGGCCTTTATCTCCCATAATTTCAGCAATATGTGTTGTTTTTCCACCAGGAGCGCTACAGCAATCTAAGACTTCCATGCCTGGCTTAGTATTTAACGTTTCAGTTACAAGCATAGAACTTTCATCTTGAATAGTCGCATTACCTAAACCTAATATAGATGTTTTAATCACATTACCTGATTCAATAATGACACCCTGTTTGGTTACTGAAGATTCTTTTGCTTCAACATTAATATTAGCCAATTGATTAAGTAAGTCTTTACGGTCATTTTTTAATATTTGTGCGCGGATAGTCATAGGCTTACGTGTTAAGTTACTTTCACAAATATTCTTTGCCGTTTCAAAACCATAATCGGAAATCCATAATTTCACGAGCCATTCTGGATGACTTGTTTCAATTGATAAACGTTTGACTTTATCAGTAATTGAATCTAAATTGGGAACGCCTTTTCGTTGTAAACTTCTTAATATCCCATTAACTAAAGCACCAGTTCCACGGTGTCCTTTATGTTTCGCTATTTCTACCGCTTCGTTAATAATAGCATAATCAGGCACCTTATTTAGAAACTCCATTTGATAAACCGACATTTGGAGTAAAGTTAAAATCCAAGCATCCATTTTTTTATTTTGATTAATAAATGGTGATAAGTAATAATTCAAAGTTAGTTTTCGTTCTATCGTCCCATAAACAATTTCAACGAGTAAGTTTTCATCTTGAATATTTAATTCACTTTTATCAATCGTTTCTGAAATTAATAAATGACTAAAACTATTTTCTTTTTCAATACGTGTTAATAATTCTAGTGCTGTTTTTCTAAGTAACATATACTCACTCCATTATCGCTCCGATTTCGATTGAATCATCTGCTCCACGTAAAAACTCTTCGACAGACATTTTTCTTTTTCCAGCGGGTTGAATTTCAGTTATTTGAATTGCTTTTTGATCACCACATACGACTGTAAAACTTATATCATCTTTTTTTATTACTTCCCCTGGTTTTGCCGATTTATAAACCTGATTATCTGGATTTGCCCACCAAACTTTCATTCTTTCTTCTTTATATAATGTATAAGCCACAGGCCAAGGGTGTAATCCTCTTATATGATTATAAACTGTTTCATTTGGTTCTTGCCAGTTTATCTTTTCTAATTCTCGACTTATATTAGGAGCAAACGTTGCACGCGATTCGTCTTGCTCTATTGAATTATTTGTTTTAGCAAATATGCTTGGTAAGGTTTCAATTAACAAACTTGCTCCAACTTCAGATAGTTTATCATGTAAATCTCCTACATGATCCGTCTGTTCAATCGGAATTTTCTTTTGAGAAATGATATTTCCTGCATCTAGCTTTTCAACCATATACATAATCGTAATTCCTGTTTCTTTTTTACCTTGTAAAATTGAATAATGAATCGGTGCGCCACCCCTAAGCTCTGGTAGTAAAGAGGCGTGTACATTAATACTTCCAAACTCTGGATATTCCAGTAACTCATTTGGCAAAAGCTGACCATATGCAGCAGTGATAATAAGATCAATCTCATAATCAAATATTTTTTCGTATGATTTTCTTAAATTCTCTGGCTGGAAAACATCAAGATTATGTTTTAACGCCGCTTCTTTGACTGGTGAAGCTGTTAAAGTACGTTTTCTTCCTTTTGGTCGGTCGGGTTGTGTCACGACCAATTTCACTTGATAACCTTCTTTAATAAGCATCTCAAGAATCGGTACTGCAAAATCAGGTGTGCCCATAAATGCAATGTTTTTCATTTGTTTAGTCCTCTCTACATTAATTGATAAGGATTAATATCTATTAAGATTTGTAAATTTTTTTTTAATTCTTTAGTAAATTCATTTTTCACCACTGTTAATTTATGTTGTAATTTACGTTCAAAACGATATTTAATGATAATTTGGTAACGATAGCGTTTTTTAATTCGTGCAATTGGAGAGGGTGTTGGTCCTAAGATGATTGATTCCTTAGATAATATCATTACAAGCTTTTCAGACAAACGTTGTGCAACATCTATTACTTTACCTAAGTTTTCATCAGTAATTGTTATTAATGCTAGGTAAACATAAGGTGGGTATTTAAAACTACGTCGCATATGCATTTCTTTTTTATAAAAGTCTGAAAAATTATAACTACTTGCTAAATTAATACTATAATGCTCAGGTGTATAACTTTGAATGATGACTTCTCCATCTAATTCATGCCTTCCTGCTCGACCACTTACTTGAGTAAGTAATTGAAAAGTTTTTTCGGCAGATCTAAAATCAGGTAAATGGAGCATTGAATCTGCTGCTAAAACACCTACTAAAGTAACATTCTCAAAGTCGAGTCCTTTGGCTATCATTTGTGTACCTAATAAAATATCCGCTTCACCTGCAGAAAAACTATTTAATAAACGTTCATGGGCGCCTTTTCTTCTTGTTGTATCAACATCCATGCGAATGACTTTTAATTCTGGCATCAATTTTTTTAATGCTTCTTCTACACGCTCAGTTCCTGTTCCAAAAAAACTAATTAAATCACTTTTACAAGCTGGACAATTTACTGGCATGGACATTTCATAAGCACAGTAATGACATTTTAAAGCACGATGTCCTTTATGATACGTTAGTGAAATATCGCAATTCGGACATTGTTCCACATGACCGCAATCTCTACAAAGTGCAAAGTTTGAATAACCACGTCTATTTAATAACAGAACAATTTGTTCATTTTTACTAACAGCTAATTTCATTTTGTCTATTAAATTTGTTGAAAACATTGTTCTATTTCCTGCATGAAGCTCTGCTCGCATATCAATAACTTCAACTTTTGGCATTGGTTTATCATTTGTTCGTTTCGTTAATGAAAGTAAAGTGTAAACTGATTTTTCAGCACGAGCAAAAGATTCAAGTGTTGGTGTTGCACTACCTAAAACAACAGGACAATTATTGACGCGTGCCCTTTCAATGGCAACATCACGTGCATGATAACGGGGTGTATCTTCTTGTTTGTATGTTCCTTCATGCTCTTCATCAATAATAATAATGCCTAATTTTTTAAATGGAGCAAAGATTGCTGAACGTGCACCAACCACAACTTGCACTTCTTCACGTTGGATTTTAAGCCATTCATCATACTTCTCACCAATTGAAAGAGCGCTATGCATCACAGCAACTTTATCTCCAAAGCGTCCTTTAAATTGGTCTACCATTTGAGGGGTAAGTGCAATTTCTGGGACAAGCACAATAGCCTCTCGCCCTTTATTAATTACATTCTCTATCGCTTGTAGATAAATCTCTGTTTTCCCGCTACCTGTTACGCCATGTAATAAGAACGTTTCATTTTTATTATTTTCTATCGCTTTATGAATTGGTTTTATTGCAACACTTTGTTCTTCAGTCAAAACTTTTTTTTCAGTTTTAGGGAACTCTCGGTCATAAGGGTTACGATAAACCTCTTTTTGAGTTAGTGTAATTAATTGTTTATCAATTAAAGGTTTTAAGTTATTTCGTGTGATATTTAATTCTTTGAATAATTTATTTTGATCAATTTCTTTATTATTCGAAATAAAAAAGTTCAAAATTTGAATTTGACGATGTGCATTTTGAGCAAGCGTTTCTTTATGCTCAATTAGTTTGCTTGTTTCAACTGCTGGAATAATAGTGGTTTTATATTTTTTTGTGATTTGTGATTTTACTTTGTAACGCTCTTTAATGAGCCCAGAGCTAATTGCTTGTTGTACTGTTTTGAGAGTAATATTTTTTTCATCAATCATTTGATAATCAACTTCATCTGAACCGTCAAATAAGTAAATCAGTTCTTCTGGTAATTCACTTGCCACTTTAATAAGCGTACGCTCGTATTTAGATTTAAGGACTTGCGGGAGCATTGCTTGATACGTTGTAATATATAAAGACATTGTTTCATCAGATAACCACTTACCAAGATCAAGTAGTTCTTCAGTTAACGCAGGAATAATATCTAACACATCAATTATTTCGCGTAATTTTTTAAAGTCAGATTCATTGGTAAATCCAATAATAAAACCAGTTATTTTTCGCGGACCAAAAGGGATAACAACACGCATTCCTTTTTGAATAATCGGTTTAAATTTTTCTGGAATTTGGTAATCGAAAGTTTGATTCACACCACTTGCTGGTACATCTACGATTACTTTAGCAATATTCACTTATGCTTGTCCTTAATTGCTTTGATAACTTGTTCGTATATTTGTTCTGCAATGGTTTCTTTTGTAGCAAGTGAGAATGATTGTTCTACCAAGTCTTTATCTAAATACGTGACAATATTTGTATCTGATGCAAATCCTGCCCCTTCTTCAGATACATTATTAATTATAATTGCGTCTAAATTCTTCTTGATTAATTTCTCTTTACCATTAGCTAAATGATTTTCAGTTTCAGCAGCAAAACCAATCAGAAACTGATTTTCTTTTATTTCGCCTAATGATTTTAAAATGTCTTTTGTTCTTTCCATTTCGAAAGTGAGAGCTTCATCAGATTTCTTCATTTTTTCAGTATGAGTTTCTTTTGGACGATAATCTGCTACTGCTGCTGCTTTTATAACAATATCAGCATCATGAAAATGTTCATGTACAGCCTGATACATATCTTCTGCTGTTATGACTTTTATTTGTTTGATATGCTCATTCTTAATTTTTAAATTTACTGGTCCGCTAACTAAAGTCACCTCTGCACCAAGTCTTGCTGCTACTTCAGCTAAAGCAAATCCCATTTTTCCAGTTGAACGGTTTGAGAAAAACCTAACAGGATCTACTTCTTCTCTTGTTGGGCCAGCTGTAATTAGGACTTTTTTACCATTTAATAAGTCCTTATCGCTTTCATGTTTTGTAATGACATCAATAATCGTTTTTGGCTCTTCTAAGCGTCCTTTACCTACATATCCACAAGCCAAATAGCCCGCTCCTGGTTCTATAAAATTATAACCAAAACGAGTTAGTTTTTGCATATTTTCAATGACAGCTTGATTTTGATACATGTGTACGTTCATAGCTGGAGCAACGTAAATAGTTGCTCTTGTCGCTAGTAAAGTTGTTGTTAACATATCATCGCCAAGTCCATTAGCAATTTTACTAAGCGAATTAGCAGTAGCAGGTGCTATTATGACTATTTCTGCCCAATCTGCTAAATCAATATGTGCTATTTTTTTGGGATCTTTTTCATCAAATGTATCTGTATAAACAGGATTTCTGGATAATGCTTGGAACGTAAGTGGGGAAACAAACTCACATGCACTCTCAGTCATAATCACACGTACATCTGCACCTGCCTGTGTTAATTTGCTTGTCAAATCACATGCTTTATATACAGCAATTCCTCCTGTGACAGCGAGTAATACTTTTTTGTTTTGCAATATAACCAACACCTCTCAATTAATTTAAATGTCGTTATAAAATGTTAAAACCCTAGCAAATGTATATTGCGAGGGTTTAAACACAATTTATCTTTACTTTTTAACTCTTAAAAGTCCTTCATTAATTTCTTCTAGTGCTAAACCTACAGGCGTTAAAGCTTTAGGGTCTTCTAAAACAGTTCTTTCTTCATCTAAAATCACACGTGCACGTTGTGCCGCAAGAGTTGCTAAAGTATACTTTGAACGGATTTGTTTTTGAAGTTCATCAATCGATGGTTCTAACATTAAAATCATCATCCTTCACTATTTTTTTATATTGTTCTTCAATTCTTTCTCTTTTACAATGTTCACTTACGATAATTGCTTTTATTTTTTGAACAGCATAATCTAAATTGTCATTCACAACAACATAGTCATAATTATGCATCATATCAATTTCTTTTTGTGCTTCATTTAAGCGATTAAGAACTAGTTCTTCTGATTCTGTACCCCGGTTAATGATTCTGCTTTTTAACACTTCTAAGCTAGGGGGAAATAAGAAAATAAATACACCTTCAGAAAAATTTTCTTTCACCTGAAGTGCACCTTGAACTTCTATTTCTAAAAAAACATCATTACCAGCTTCAAGTTCTGCTTCTACATATTCACGGGGAGTTCCATAATAATTTTCTACATACTTTGCATGTTCCAATAATTCGTCATTCTCGATCATTTTCTCAAATTCGCTATGTTCTTTAAAAAAATAATGACTTCCATGGATTTCGCCAGGACGCATATCTCTTGTTGTAGCAGAGACAGAATATTTTAATTGAGTCTCTTCTTGAAACAAACGTTCTCTGACCGTCCCCTTTCCAACTCCTGAAGGGCCTGAAAGGATAAATAATATTCCTCTTTCATCTTCAAACATAAAACTTCCCCCTAATTATTCATCAGACATTTCGTCATGATTAACTACTCTTTGTCCTACAGTTTCTGGTTGCACTGCAGATAAAATAACGTGGGAACTATCCGTAATAATGACCGCTCTAGTACGTCTTCCATATGTTGCATCGATCAGTTTATTACTGTCTCTTGCAACGGTTACGATGCGTTTTATCGGCGCTGATTCAGGCGATACGATAGAAATAATTCGTGTTGCCGAAACAACATTTCCAAAACCTATGTTTATTAGTTGCAAACCCAATATAGTTCCTCCTTACAAAAAATTAGACCTAATCAAGTATAACGTGAATCTCAAAATAAATCATCCATTTTAGTTATTCGATATTTTGAATTTGTTCTCTGATTTTTTCTAATTCATTTTTTATATTAATAATTAAATTACTAATCCTAGAATCGATTGATTTAGCACCAATTGTGTTAACTTCTCGGTGCATTTCTTGTGCTATAAAATCAAGTCTTCTTCCTAATGGACCATCTTCTTCAATGATTGCTTGGAATTGTTCTAAATGACTAAACATCCGAATTAACTCTTCTGTTATATCACCTTTTTCAGCCAAAATTGCAATTTCTTGATGCAGTTGTCGGTCATCTAAACTTAATCTACCGCCGACATACTCTTCAATTCTTCTTTCAATTCTTTTACGGTAATCTGAACTCACAGAAGTCTGTAGTGACTCGAGGGTTTTTAACATTTTACTTGTATCAAGAATTCTATTTTCAATATCAGCAATTAAAAATGCGCCATCATTTTCTCTGCTTTTTATTACTTGTTCACACGTTCTATTTAAACCTTGCAAGAGCATCTCATCAAAACTTGATAACTTTTCATTTGTTTCATGAACGATGAACAAGTCTTTTAATTGTGTAGCCATTTCAATTGGTATTGATTCAGATAATGAATAACGTTGTTTAATTTTATCTAATTCAACAAAATACTGATCCATTAAATCCCAATCAACTGCTAGTTTTTTATTTGTCAAATGTTCGCCAGAAAGCGTAATAAATACTTCAACTCTTCCACGATTGAAATATGACTGAATAACCTGTTTCATTTCATTTTCTAAATACATAAATGAACGAGGTGTTTTTGAAACAATATCTAAATAGCGGTTATTAACAGTTCTTATTTCTACCGTGATTAAAGTTTCTTCTGCTTGAAATTGGTCAATTCCATATCCAGTCATACTTTTTATCATATTATCACTCCATTTATTCTTCATTATACATCCTATAGCTTAAATTCTCTATAGATATCTTGAATTTTCTTTCATTTTCAATTCCTTTTGGCAATATGTTATAATAGCTAGTGAGGTGAAGATATATGGCATTTGATGGAGTTGTAACAAAGTCAGTTACTCATGAGCTTAATCAATCAATTAAAAATGGACGTGTAAATCGAATTTTCCAACCCACATCAACAGAAGTGGCTATTACGATAAGAAATAATCGGCAAAATTATATTTTATTATTTTCTATTCATCCATCTTATGCAAGATTTCATTTAACAGAGGACGATTATAGAAATCCTGAAGACCCACCTATGTTTTGTATGGTACTTAGAAAATATCTTTCTGGAGCTAACTTAGTAGATATTAAACAAGATGAACTAGAAAGAGTTATTAATTTTACTTTTAAAACTAGAAATGAGATTGGCGATATAGGAGAAATGACTTTAGTTATGGAACTTATGGGACGCCATAGTAATTTACTTTTATTAAATGAAGACAAAAAAACTATATTAGATAGTATTAAACATATCCCAAGTTATATAAATAGGCATAGGACAATTTTGCCAGGAACCACTTATATACCGCCACCAACACAAAATAAATTAAATCCGTTAACAATTTCTGGGGAAGAATTCGTTCGAAGACTTGATTTTAATAGTGGCAAATTAGACCAACAAATTGTTCAAACGCTTTCAGGCACATCACCAATGCTAGCAAAAGAGATTGTTTTTCGGGCAAATCTTGGTGCTCAGTCTGCCTATAGTAATAGCTTTGAGACCTTTAAACAAATTATATTAAACAATGATTTTACACCTACTATTTATCTTGGAGACCGTGAAGATTACCACGTATACCCTATTTCTCATTTAAATGTTGAAAAGAAAGTATATTCAACAACTAATGAAATGCTTGATAACTTTTATTCAGGAAAAGCTGAAAAAGACCGAGTCAAACAACAAGCTAAAGACTTACATCGTTTTTTAAGTAATGAAGTTAAGAAAAATGAAAGAAAGTTAAAAATTCATCGTCAAACAATGAAAAAAGCTGAAGATGCAGATCGTTTTCAAAAACAAGGCGAATTATTAACTGCTAATATGCATCTTGTTAAAAAAGGTGATGAGTCTGTTAAAGTCTTAGATTATTATGATCCAGAACAAAAAGAAATAACAATTCAGTTAAAAACAGACGAAACTCCAAGCGAAAACGCTCAACGCTTTTTTACAAGATACCGAAAGTTAGTGAATTCTACAAAAGTTGTTAAAAGAGAAATTCATAAAACAATTCATGAAATAAATTATCTAAGGAATTTACTTCAACAAATCGACACAGCTCGCGAAAGTGATATTGAAGAAATTCGGGATGAATTAAAAGATGAAGGTTATTTTAAAAAACAAAAACAGCGTAAACGTAAAAAACAACACAAACCAAAACCAGATGAATTTAAATCATCAGATGGTACAGTTATTTTAGTAGGACGGAACAATAACCAAAACGAATACGTGACACATAAGTTAGCTCACCGTGATGACGTATGGCTGCATACATTAAACATTCCAGGTTCTCACGTCGTGATACGTTCTAATGATCCTTCTGAAGAAACCTTAATTGAGGCAGCAGAGCTTGCAGCATATTATAGCCAAGCACGAATGTCTAGTTCTGTTCCTGTAGATTATACACAAATTAGATATGTAAAAAAACCGGCTGGTGGTAAACCAGGTTATGTGACTTACGATAATCAAAAAACACTTAATGTTACACCTTCTGAAGAAAAAATCACAAAAATTAATAAAAATTAGTAAAACGGAGTATAAAACAAATGTTTTATACTCCGTTTTTTAATTAATTAAATTCTTCTAATAATAATTCTATAAAATGATTTACTTGGGGTAATTTTCTAATCCCAGGCTGGTAGTGAATCCAAGTATCTCTCGTTACAGATTCACCCTTTAATTTTAAAGGGAGATAATAATAATCATCTACTAAAGAACCCGCAACACTTTTAGGTAAGATAGCCATACCTATACCTTCAATCATAAATTGTTTACATGTTTCAATTTGGTCAACATTGATCTTTTTTATTGGATTCACTGTGCCTTGGTGATAATATAACCAATTTTCAAAAAGTGCCTGCATACTCGAATCACTCTTAAATGAGATTAATGGTCTTGTTTTAACTTCATCATTTTCAAATGGTTCTGTATCAAAAATATATAAAGGATCTTTAAACAATAAAAATGATGTCGCCTCTTTAATTTTATCACCACGGATAATACTTACATGATAATCTTTCGTATTTTGTTTAATATCTTCACTCATTCCCGTTACTAAGTCAATTGTTACTAACGGGTAATTTTTTGTGAATTTAGCTAAGATACTTGGCAAATATCTCTGGCTAATAAGAGTGGAACATGCAATAGATAAAGTTCCTTTAACTTCCACACTTGAAGCAGATAACCTATTTTTTATATTGCGCTCACGCTCAACAACTTCTTTTGCATGTTTTAAAATTATTTCTCCACTTGGGGTAACTTTAAGACGTTTAGACGTCCGTATAAAAATTATTTCACCAAAATAGTCTTCAATAAATTTTAACCGCTGCGAAACTGCTGGTTGTGAAATTAGAATAACTTTTGCAGTTCCTCTAACTGTCCCAATTTCGTTTAACTTTAATAATAAGTCATAATCATCAATTTTCATAAATCTTTTACCTCATCAATAAGTATTTTTTATCACATTTAACTCTTTTTAATTATAACAAAGATAACTTAAATTGATAGGTATTATGTTTAAATTGTTTCAAATTTTGTTTTAGAGGTTGTCCCGCCAATCAATTAACTTCTTTTGATCTGTTTCAGTTATCTCTTTATCTTCGACAAGCGCTTCGACAAGATAGTCAAATCCTGTTAAAGTTGTAAATGGAATTGCTTCATTTTCAAAACGGCGAATTGATTCTTTTAATCCATATGTAAATATTGCAATAACTCCTACTACTTCTACACCTTCTGCTTTTAACACATTAGCTGTATCAATTGAAGAACCACCTGTTGAGATTAAATCTTCAACAACTAGCACTTTCTGACCTTGTTTTACGATACCCTCTATTTGGTTACCCTTACCGTGCCCTTTAGGCGAAGAACGAACATAAACCATCGGCAAGTCTAAACGGTCAGCAATCCAAGCAGCATGCGGTATGCCTGCCGTTGCACATCCTGCAATCACATCAGGCTGAACATCAAATGTTTTCATTTTTTGAATAAAGCCATCAATAATCCGATTTCTAACTTCTGGATATGACATTGTTAATCTGTTATCGCAATAGATTGGTGACTGAATTCCTGACGTCCAAGTAAAATAACCTTCTGTTTTTATTTGTACTGCTTTAATTTCTAATAAATCTCTTGCTATTTGATAATGTTGTTTCATTTAGTCCACTCTCCTAATGCTATTTCATATGCTGATTTTGGATTGTCTGCTTGAGTAATACTTCTCCCAATCACAATATAATCTGACCCATTTTCTTTCGCAAACTTAGGTGTCGCTATACGTTTTTGATCATTCGAATCACTTTGGGATAAACGTATGCCAGGCGTCATTGTTTTAAAACCTGGTTGACAAGCAGCTTTAACCAAAGCAGCTTCATGAACAGAACAAACAACGCCATTTGCTCCGCTATCTTCAGATAACCTAGCAAGTCTTTTAACCTCTTCTTCAACTGTGCCAGAAAGTCCTAAATCTTCTTTAAGACTTGAATTATCTATTGAAGTAAGAATCGTTACTGCTAGTAAGTTAGTTTCATGATTAGAGCTTGAGTTTGATTGTAAACCTTCTTTCGCTCTTTTTATCATTTCAGAACCACCTAAGGCATGAACATTAACAAAATCAACTTCTAAATTAGCTAAATTACGCATTGATCGTTCAACAGTTGTTGGTATATCAAATAACTTTAAATCTAAAAATATTGAATGAT
>DATGTX010000127.1:0-10047 GCA_035301645.1 Pseudogracilibacillus sp.
AGAAGATCCTCGAATTACAAAAATTGGTAAATTTATTCGCAAGCATAGTTTTGATGAGTTGCCACAACTTTTAAATGTGCTTAAGGGTGACATGAGTCTAGTAGGACCTCGTCCACCTTTGCCAAGTGAAGTTGCTCAATATACAGATTATGATAAGCAAAGATTATTGGTTGTTCCTGGTTGTACAGGACTTTGGCAAGCAACAGTTAGAAATAGTGTAGGATTTTCTGAAATGGTTGAATTAGATTTAGAATATATTCAAAAGAGTGGATTTTTCTATGATTTATATTTGATCTTTTTAACAGTTAAGATTGTGTTGTTTTCTAATGATGCGTATTAATATACGACAATTTGTAGAATGTGGATAACTTAGAGATTAAGTTAATGATTTTTAGAGCATCTCTTAATAGGGATGCTTTTTTATATTTATTAAAGTACCTTTACATAGATTTTATAAAAAGCATATAATATTATTGTATGTGAATAACTAGTAAAGGTAGGTAGTACCATGAAAGGAATAATTTTAGCTGGTGGTAGTGGCACACGTCTTTATCCTATTACTAAGGGTATTTCTAAACAATTGATACCAGTTTATGATAAACCAATGATTTATTA
This sequence comes from Pseudogracilibacillus sp., assembly GCA_035301645.1. Lineage (GTDB taxonomy): Bacteria > Bacillota > Bacilli > Bacillales > Amphibacillaceae > Pseudogracilibacillus. Next base: position 616 of record DATGTX010000127.1, read on the forward strand.
CCCTTTATCAACTTTAATGTTGGCTGGGATAACAGATATTTTAGTAATCTCTACTCCAGAATATACACCATTATTTGAACAATTATTAGGTGATGGTTCTGATATAGGAGTATCATTAACTTATAAGGTTCAAGAAAAACCTAATGGATTGGCAGAGGCCTTTATTTTAGGAGCAGATTTTATTGGTAATGATTCGGTTTGCTTAATTTTAGGAGATAATATTTATTACGGATCAGGCCTATCTAAACTTGTACAAGAAGCAGCAGAAAAGATAGATGGGGCAACAGTTTTTGGTTATCATGTAAATGATCCAGAACGTTTTGGGGTTGTGGATTTTGATAGTAATATGAAGGCTTTATCAATTGAAGAAAAGCCGGAAAATCCTAAGAGTAATTATGCAGTTACTGGTTTGTACTTCTATGACAATACAGTTGTAGAAAAAGCCAAGAATCTAAAACCTTCTGATCGTGGTGAGCTAGAAATTACAGATATTAATAAATTATATCTAGATGAAGGTAAGCTTGATGTTAAGTTAATGGGACGTGGATATGCTTGGTTAGATACAGGTACTCACGATTCTATGATGGAAGCTGCTAGTTTTATTGCTACAATTCAAAAACGTCAAAATTTGAAAGTAGCTTGTTTAGAAGAAATTGCTTACCGCATGGGTTATATAAGCAAAGAAAAATTAGTTGAACTAGCACAACCAATGAAGAAAAATGATTATGGTCAATATCTATTAAGATTAGCTAAGGAGCAATAATAATGGGAAAATTAATTGTAAAAGAAACAAAATTACAAGATGTTAAATTAATTACACCAGCTGTATTTGGTGATCATCGTGGATTCTTCACAGAAAGCTATTCAGATCGTGATTTCAAAGCAGCTGGAATTAATTTTGATTTTATTCAAGATAACCACTCTCTTTCTACTCAAGCAGGTGTCTTACGTGGCTTGCATTTTCAACGTGGTAAAGCTGCGCAAACAAAGTTGATCAGAGTAGCAACTGGAGCAGTTTTAGATGTAATCGTTGATTTACGTAAGGGATCTCCTACATATAAGCAATGGGAAGGATACATCTTATCTGAAAGTAATCATCGTCAATTGTTGGTACCTAAGGGCTATGCTCATGGATTTGTTACTTTGACAGACAATGTTAACTTCCTTTACAAATGTGATAATTACTATGATGCAGAAGCTGATGGTGGTATTTCCTTCAAGACTCCTGAACTTAATATTGATTGGCCAATCGACTTAGATAAGGCCATTACATCTGAAAAAGATGCTAACCAACCTACTTTAACAGAATTTGAAAAAGACAATCCATTTGTCTATGGCGAAATTTAGGAGGTATCTTGATGTTTAATAATATTATTGTAACTGGTGGAGCTGGTTTCATCGGTTCAAATTTTGTACATTATGTAGTAAATAATCATCCTGAAGTTCATGTGACGGTATTGGATAAATTAACATACGCTGGAAATAAAGAAAATCTTGCTGGTTTACCACAAGATCGCGTAGAGTTAGTGGTTGGTGATATCTGTGATAAGGAATTAGTAGATAAGTTAGTTCAAAATGCTGACGCTGTGGTACATTATGCTGCTGAGAGTCATAATGATAACTCACTTAGAAATCCTGATCCTTTTATTCAAACTAATATTGTTGGGACATCAGTTCTAATTGAAGCATGTACTAAGTACGATGTACGTTTCCATCATGTTTCTACTGATGAAGTTTATGGCGATTTGCCATTGCGTGAAGATTTACCAGGACATGGCGAAGGTCCAGGTGAAAAATTCACACCTGCATCTCCATATAAGCCAAGTAGTCCTTACTCATCTTCAAAGGCAAGTTCAGATTTGTTAGTTAGAGCATGGGTACGTTCATTTGGATTAAAAGCAACTATTTCCAATTGTTCAAATAACTATGGTCCTTACCAACATATTGAAAAATTTATTCCACGTCAGATAACAAATATTTTAAGTGGTATTCGTCCCAAATTATATGGAACAGGGAAGAATGTGCGTGACTGGATCCATACTAATGATCATTCAAGTGCAGTTTGGAAGATTTTGAATGAAGGTAAAATTGGTGAAACATACCTAATCGGTGCTGACGGTGAAAAGAACAACAAAGAAGTTTTAGAATTAATCTTGAAATTAATGGGACAACCAGCAGACGCTTACGATCAAGTTAAAGACCGTCCAGGACATGATTTACGTTATGCTATTGATGCAAGCAAATTACGTAATGAATTAGGTTGGGAACCTCAATATACTAATTTTGAAGAAGGTCTAAAGGCAACAATTGATTGGTATACTAACCATCGTGAATGGTGGCAAGATCAAAAGGATGCAGTTGAAGCTAAGTATGCTAAAAACGGGCAATAAAAATTTCCCCAGGTTTTCCTGGGGTTTTACTTTATCATTGGAAGGAAGATATTAATGAAAGTTTTAATTACTGGTGCAAATGGACAATTAGGTCAAGAAATGCAACATCTGTTAGATGAACGTGGACAAGAATATCTAGCAGAAGATTCACAAGGATTAGATATAACAGATAAGGAAGCAGTAGATGCTTACTTTGAAAAGAACAAGCCGGAAGTAGTTTATCATTGTGCAGCTTATACAGCAGTGGATAAGGCTGAAGGAGAAGGTAAAGAACTTAACTGGAAAGTCAACGTTGATGGAACAGAAAATATTGCTAAAGCATGTCAAAAAGTTGGGGCAACATTGCTTTATGTAAGTACAGATTATGTCTTTGATGGTAATCGTACAAGTGGTGAATATTTACCAGATGATCCCAAAGGGCCACGTAATGAATATGGTAAAGCAAAGCTTGCTGGCGAAGAAGCAGTGCAAAAATATTGCGATAAGTACTACATAATTAGAACAGCTTGGGTATATGGACAATGGGGGAATAACTTCGTGTATACTATGTTAAATCTAGCAAAGAATCATGATAAGTTGACGGTTGTTGATGACCAGGTAGGACGCCCTACATGGACTAGGACATTAGCAGAATTCTTGAGATATTTAGTAGATAATAAGGTTGAATATGGTGTATATCATTGCTGTAATGATGGTCAATGCTCATGGTATGAATTTGCTAAAGAGATATTGAAAGATACAGATGTTGATGTTCAACCTGTAACTTCAGATCAATATCCAACAGCTGCATTTAGACCACATTATAGTGTAATGAAGTTAGCTAAAGAAACAGGATTTGTATTTCCTGATTGGAAAGAAGCGTTGGATGAGTTTTTAAGTGAAATGAAAAAATAATGGAATTATAGTAATTGAAAGAGGTAGGAAAAATAGCATTTCAACTTAAACTATAAAAAATATCAACAGTAAAAGCGCTAGAAATCAACGTCTTCAACGTGATTCCTAGCGCTTCTTAAGTTTTGAGATTTTTTCTAGTTTCTTTTTTATATTGGAATTTAATGGGAATTAGCAAAGTCATAAGCATAATCAAAAATTTCAGGAATACCAGTAAACTCCTTAGTATTTTTGGCAACTAGAGTAGTTGCTTCATTTAAAATTGGTAGGAAGTAAGGTAAAGAATTTTCGTTAATGTAACTTCTTATATCATCTTCACTAATAGTTGATGAAAACATGATCTGTGATCGAGTAGATAAACTGAATACAATTTTTAAGCCATTCTTTATTGTATAAGAAGATTCTAGTGAAGTAATTAGTATATAATCTTGGTTGTGAATCCGATCTAATGTATATTTAAGAGTATATTGAGTATCATTTTTTGATAAATCTAACTTAGTAATTTTATTTAAAGATAATAAGGATAGTTGTTCTGGATTAGCAATAAATAAGAAATCAACAATATTATCAATAAGTTTCAATTGGAATCTTTTTATGTTATTTGCATTTGTCATTGAAATTTCACTCCTTTAGAAAAAATATCTTTAATTATTATAGCATTACTCTTTTGTTTTATGACAACAATGTAACACTAATTTAAAAAAATACTACAGTTTATATGTTTTATTGTGATAATTAGTATCATTAAGTATAATAAAATAGAATTCCTATAAGATTTAGGGGATTTTCTACATAAGTTCAGAATTTAGATAAGATATTAATATAGTTCAGATAAGAAAAGGGAGGACGTTTTTTCTTGAAGAATTACGAAACAAAAAAACGTTATAAAATGTATAAATCAGGTAAAAATTGGATTGTTGCACCTTTAGTATTTTTAGGACTCGCTGTGGGTGTAAATATTAACAATGTTAATGTATCAGCTGATACAACTGCTCAAAGTCAAGCTACTCAGGCTACTGATAGTAATCAAACAAATACAAATCAACAAGAAGTAGTATTAAATTCAGATAATAATAAAGTAGAAGCTAATAGCACAACACAAGTTACAAGTGAAAATGTAGCTAATAATCAAAATAGTGTATCTCAAAATCAAGTAAATAACTCAGAACAAATCGCAGAAAAAGTAAGTCAAACAAGTCAAAGTAATACACAAAATTTGACTGTACAAGATCAAAGCAACAAATCTACAAATGAAAGTACAACATTTTCCAATAGTACTAATAATCAAAGTACAGCTAGCCAACAAGTAAGTGATGTTAATAATTCATCTACTAATGAATTGGTAGTTACTAATGCTAAATATAGTACAAGTGTGAAGAGCTATGCTGCAGTGAAGACTAAAGTAACTAATCAGGTGAAAAATGGTTGGCAACAAGAAAATGGTAATTGGTATTACTTTAATAATGGACAACAACAAAAAGGTTGGCTCCAAGGTGGAGAAGATTGGTATTACTTCAATAATAATGGTGTGATGCAAACTAGCTGGCTCCAAGGTGGGAAAGATTGGTACTACTTCAGCCCAACAAGTGGACACATGCAAAAGGGTTGGCTCCAAGGTGGGAAAGATTGGTATTATTTCAATCCAACAAGTGGTCGTATGCAAAAGAGTTGGTTACAAGGTGGGAAAGATTGGTACTACTTCAGTCCAACAAGTGGACACATGCAAAAAGGCTGGTTGCAAGGTGGGAAAGATTGGTACTACTTCAGTCCGACAAGTGGTCATATGCAAACAGGTACTATCAATGTAGATGGTAAGAAATATTCTTTTAGAAACGACGGTAGAATGATAAAAGATACTTGGGGTTGGCCATTTCCATCAGTAGGTGAAGGATACTTCTCTGGAGCTCAATTATTTGGAGTAAATCCAGGGGGCGAATTTAGAATGAATGGTTTCCATGATGGATTAGATTTTGGATCTATTGATCATCCAGGTTCAGCTGTTCATGCAGTACATAGTGGTGCGGTTACACAAATTGGATATATCGCAGGATTAGAAAATTACGTGGTAGTTCGTTCTGATGAATATACTTTTGTTTACCAAGAAGCTTTCAGTAATAAGGGAAATATTTCTGTAAAAGTGGGACAACAAGTTAATACAGGAGATGTTATTGGTTATCGTGATACCTCTCACTTGCATTTAGGAATAACAAGAGAAACAAACGTCATGAAAGCAATAGCAAATTCCTTTAATAATAACGGTACATGGCTAGACCCAAGAGCCTTAATTAAAAATGGTATTGCTAATCAGTAATTTAAATTAGAGGGGAGTATGTAGTATATGGGACTTATCAACAATAAGTTGGCTTTATTAATGGGAACAACCGTAGCAATTACAAGTACGATATTAACAAATACTAAAGTCAAAGCGGATACTGATGCTAACTCTAGTTTAAAAGAAGTTACTGTGCAAAATAATAATCAAAGTACAAATAGTATTAATGCACAAGAAGTAACTTTACAAAACCAAAGTACAAAAAATGAAGATAGTAGTGCGGATACAAAAGAAGTTGTGTCAAAGGCCGAAACTAATAACATTCAAAGTAGCACTAGCGAAACTAATATAACCAGTACTACTGCACAAAATAGTGTGGAAAGTAGTAGCACTAATAGCTATGCTGACACTAGCAAGACACTGCAAGTGTCAGATGTAAGTAGACAAAATGTTAATGAATCTACGCAAGCTTTGACTATGAGCAGGAGAATGAAAGCTAGTGTAAAACTTGTAAATCAAAGTTATAAAACTGGCTGGGTTAATGCTAATAATAATTGGAGCTATTATCAACAAGGGAAAAAAGTAACAGGCTGGCTCCAAGGTGGTAATGATTGGTATTATTTTGATCAAAATGGGAAAATGGCAACTAGTTGGTTGCAAGGTGGTAACGATTGGTACTACTTTAATCCAACAAGTGGTCGTATGCAAAAGGATTGGCTTCGCGGTGGCAATGATTGGTATTACTTCAATCCAGTAAGTGGTCGTATGCAGACAAAATGGCTTAAAAATAATAATAAGTGGTATTACTTTAATCCAACAAGTGGTCGCATGCAAAAAGGTTGGTTACAAGGTGGAGACGATTGGTATTACTTTAATCCAACAAGTGGTCGTATGCAAAAGAATTGGTTGCAAGGTGGGAAAGATTGGTATTACTTCAACCCGATAAGTGGTCGCATGCAAAAAGGTTGGCTAAACGAAAAAGGAAATTGGTACTATTTCAAGAATAATGGAATGATGGTAACAGGACATTACAATGGGGACCTATTTTCAAATTCTGGAAAATGGATTAGTAACTTTACTTTAATAGGCTTAGGAGCAGAGAACTTTATAAGTCAGATTGGTGAAATTGCCAAGATAGTTGCAGATGAACATGGTATATACGCTTCAATGATGATTGCACAAGCTGGATTAGAAAGTGGTTGGGGAAGTAGCATGTTATCTCAACAAGCACATAATCTCTTTGGTGTAAAGTGGAGTGGTAAGGGCAAATATGTTACAATGCCTACGTTAGAATATTATGGAGGAGCTTATCATACTGTGAATGCACCATTTGCAGCTTATAATACTTACTATGAAAGTTTAGTTGGATATGCTATAATGATAAAAACTAGATTCCCTAAATCTACTAAGAGCTATTCTCTAACTTATCAAGATGCTGCTCGTAATTTAAGGAATGGTATATATGGGACATATGCAACGGACCCCCACTATGCTTCAAAATTGATATCTGTAATTAATACTTATGGATTGTACAACTATGATATTTGAGTAGGTTAGAGATATTTTCTCTGGCCTATTTTACTGGATAAATAATTAGACGGAGTACTATAATGCAACCCCGTGGCATTTACATGTACCTTACTTGTAAGAATAGTAGTAATTTTATGAATTTATGTTGTCAGTGGTTGTTTTAAGTGTAGTTATTGATCATTATTTTTGGGAATTATCAACATTTTCAAAGTTAACTTGTAGTGAAAGGAATTTAGGTTATGAGGGAATTAACAACTCCAGAGATTAGAAAAAGATTGTTAGATATCTTAATAGTATTTAGAGAATTTTGCCATGAAAATAATCTTAATTTTTATCTTTGTGCGGGAACTTTATTAGGAGCAGTTAGGCATGGTGGTTTTATTCCATGGGATGATGATATTGATGTGGCCATGTTGAGAGATAATTATGATAAATTATTAGATATTGCTAGAGATAATCCTATTATTAAAGATAAATATAAAATTATATCCTATGAATTAGGAACTTCACACTATCCATTTTTAAAGATTTTGGATATGGAAACACAAACAATTCAAAGTTTTTCGAATGAAGGACATAATAATTCGCTTTGGATAGATATATTTCCATTTGATGATGTATCTGAAAATACTGAACTTAGAAAGAAGCAATATCGAAAAGTAGGTATATTAAGAGAGATATTGATGTTAAATTTTGCTAAATTTGGTGAAGGGAAAACACTCTTTAAAAGAATTTTTAAGCCATTATTAATACCATTTGCTAAGTTAGTAGGTGTAGATAAAGCTAATAGAGAAATGATAAGATTAGCTACAGATAGTAATTGGAAAGGAAGTCCAGTAGTTGGAGATGTAATATGGGGGGAGTATAATAAGGAAATTATAGGAAAAGACTCATTTACTAATCCAACTAATGTTAAATTTGAAGGAGAGACTTTCCTTACTATGTCTACATGGAAAAATTATTTAACTACAACTTATGGTGATGATTATATGGAACTACCTCCTGAAAGTCAGAGAGAAAATCATGAATTAAAGGTTTGGCTCAGAGATTCAATGAAAGAGGTGAAGTAGATATGACTGTTTCGATAGTAATGACCACGTACAACGGAGAAGAACATGTAGAAGAACAGCTGCAGTCTTTATTAAATCAATCTTTAAAGGCAAATGAAGTATTGATATATGACGATGGTTCTACCGATAATACATTTAATATAATAAGAAAGTTTATAGCTAGTAATGATTTATCTGATTCTTGGAAGTTGATCCAAAATAAGGAAAACAAAGGTTGGAAAAGAAATTTCATGGAAGGAATCTGGAAAGCTAAAGGAGATTATATATTTCCTTGTGATCAAGATGATATCTGGTATGATAATAAGCTCGAAAAAATGATTAAAATCATGGAATCACATCAACAAATTAATTTGTTAGTGTCAGATTTCGAATATATGTATGGAGAAAAAAAAGTAAGAAACAAGCCTTTGGATGAAGAAAATTCTAAACTTGAAAAAGTTGAATTAACTAAGCATTGGTTGAGGGTGGATTTTCCAGGTTGTGTCTTCTGTATCAGAAGAAGTATGGCACAAAAAAGTAAAAATTATTACAATGCGGAATATGCACATGATGATTTCTTTTGGCGAATAGGATTATTTGAACAAAGTTTATACATTTTACATGATGAATTAATAGGACATAGGGTTTATAAAGAAAGCACTTTTTCAAAAGAAGTACTTCAATTAAAGACTAGGTCTAAAAAAATAGAGTGGCTTGATTTATCAATAAATTGTTGTAAATCTCTTATGAAAATGCTGAATGATGATAACAATGTTGGTAAAGAAAGTAATTTAATTGTTGATACAAAACAAGCTTTAAATCTTAGGAGAAAATTTTATCAGACTAAAAATCCTATTTACGGAATTATGCTAATTAGATATTTAAGTAATTATCAATTTAAAAAGCAATATTTAGGAGATTGGTTTTTTATTTATTTTAGATAATTACAATGTTTACAGTAGGATTAGCATTGAAAATTAAATAAATACATATTGTTTATAGGTAGCATCGTGTTTCTAGAAGTTCTAATAAAAGTGTAATTGATGAGAATGAATGGAGAAGATAAGAGTTCTTTGTTACAAAAGTCTATCACTAAAATTTTAATTATTATTTTTAAATCATTGGATGAAAATCTAATAGTTTTTTGTTTTAAGTGGAGGAGAAAATTACATTATTTTTTAGCGAAAGCAGGATCCTGAGTCTAAAATGCTTAAAATTATTATAGCCATAGGCTATACGCTTAATTACTTTAATGTGATTATTGACGCCTTCAATAAGGACCATTGGTAAGTCCAGGTAA
>DATGTX010000128.1:0-16928 GCA_035301645.1 Pseudogracilibacillus sp.
CTAATTTCTCAAAGTTAATATCATTAAGGGTAATCCCCCTCTGTTCCATAAACTCATATAGCAACTTTAAATGATAGCAGTATGCTTTAATGGTATTTGGTGACTTACCAGTATTATCTAGATATTTTATAAACCTCATTATTGGTTCTATTACCTGATATTCTTCATCTAGCAATAAATACAATGGATATGGCTTATTCTCCACTTTTATCCTTTGAACCTTCACATCCTCCCACCTCTTTAACCACTTTAACTACTATAAATTATAGACCTTGTTAATTTTTATTTAAAGTAAAAACCTCCCTAATATCCCCCTCCTAAACTACTTTAACTACTATTATTCATTATACTATGGATAAAATATCACCACTTGGATGCTGATGTGCCACAATCACACTTGCTGCATTATTAAGTATCGCCGATTTAAACACCTCACGTGGATGTACGATTGAGGAATTCAACGAACCAACATGACAGCGATGAACTGCAATAACGTTATTTTTCGTATTTAAACACATTACAAAGAATACTTCACGATCATCACGACCTATAAAACGAGATGCTATCTTTGCTCCATCTTCTGGACTTCTAACAATGTAATCAACACCTTCATCTGCCTCTCGAATAACTTGCTCAATACGTACAATCTCTAAAATGGTTTCCATGTAGATCAACCTCTCTATGAATTTTTGACCTTTTTGGTCACCACACAGAAAATCTCCGCATCGATTAATGTCAAGCGGCGTAAGTAGCAAAGCTATCAAGTGATTCGTATATGTTTTGAGGAAGCCTAATGAATTAGGGTGCGTTAAAAGCGTCATTTGCTTTCTTACGCACCCTTATCCTACTTGGCTGAATACATAACATCCGAAGAACGAAGACCCTTTACATAATCGATAATGCGTCCATTCTCTACGGACGCATTAGGAGATTACAATTAGGGGAGCTGAAAAGGATTAATAACAATACTAAGCTATCATTATCCTCACTTTATTTTCTATTCGTGTTTAACTCATTTATAAATAAATACAAATTTCCATGAACTTCAGATTCTTTACAATCAATAAGGGCTTGCGTAATTTGGTGGATATCATAATAGCATTTATATGCATTATAGCCCTCTTGGAATCGCTCCTCAGTAGTTGTTTTGCTTTTGATTACCATATTTTGAAGTGTAGTAGAGACAATATTATGACCTACCATTGTCTCTAAATTATACTTTTCATCATTTAGTAAAGTGAATAATAGGTCATTAAAGTGACTAGATATTATTATGTTTTCAAAGAAGCTTTCATTAAAATCTTTAAAGCTACTATCACTAGACACATTATTAAATAAAGCTTCATCAAAGTAATCCATTAATCTTGTACTGTTTCTTGCCCACATATGATTAAATGCTTTTATAAATTTATAATAACCGACTTCTTTCCAATCAATAGCTATATCACCATACTGTCCTTCATACTTTCTGAATTTATTAATAAAATCGATTTGCTTTTTTTTCATTTCACTTAGACTTTGAGCACCTGTTATGAAGTCTGTTGCAAAGTCTGTATCTCCAAATTGTAAATTAATTAATAGATTAGAAGCTTTCTCAAGGTTTTTATTAGGATAACTCAATATAATATTCATATATTTATAATTTTTTGTATCTGCAAAAAAACCATAACTATTTTTATACCAATTAATACTTTCTTTGATTATATCTTGGTTTTCTAATGTCTTATTGTCATTTTCTAAATGAAGATAAGCAGATGAGACCTTTCTTTGTAATTCTATATTAGTAATATTTATCAAAGCTAATCGCAAAAACTCAGGTAAATCATACTCCCATTCATTTATATCAATAATCGGATTTAGTACGGATCTATCCCTATATGATTTACTTCCATTCATTATTATTCCCAATAAAATTAATTTAACGAGATTTACTCTTTCATTTTCACTACCAAAAATCAACTCTTTAATACTACAGTTCATCATTTCCGAAAAATCATTGATTTGAGCATTCGTTAAATATGAAGTATTACTCCCTTTAATCTTTCCCCGCTCGATATGAGAAAGTATAGAAACTTCCATGTATCCATAATTGGTTTGATACTGAGCTGCAAAATCCTTTTGTGTTAAACCCATCTTATTTTTACGATAGTTTTTGATTCTTTCACCAATTTGTTCTTCTAATATCATTTTAATATTCAGCATTAAATATCAACCTTTCAAAACTTGGTATAAATACATATGTATATTAACCAAAATCATACCATCTTTTAACAACTATTTCTAGGTAGAATGAGGATAGTTAAATAAGGAGGTGAGGCACTTATGCTGAAGACAAAGCGCAATTCCACTTGTATGAAATCGTCGTATTCTGACTTAGACAACTTCCTAGAGGATATAAAAAGGGAATTAGTCTATCGTCACCTTAGCTATAAACTTGAACAATTGAAAAAACACTTGCTAGAGCAAAGAACAGAATCGATTACATTAAGTTTTGATAATTGCACACTAGAATTACCTGGAAATGAAGAAGTAGCAGAAGCAGTACGTAGCTTAGAACGTGCTCTGAGTAAAACAAAAATACATTAATGAAAGAGGTTTTGCACTATGCCAATTAATAACGCATGGGTATTCACAGAGACGAGATTTAAAGCAGAGGAATTTCTAAACAACACCGAAAACAAGTTCAGACTAGTTTCACAACGACCGTATGTAAGTAAAAAAGATCCAAATGAAAAAGGTGTTACCTTAACCTTGCAGATCACTAAAGATAGCACTGATTACGGTGAAGATAAAAAAACTGGCTTTAAACGGGATAACAATGTATTAAATACATTTGATGTAACTGCCCTAAATAACAAAGAACGTGTCGATATTCAAAAAGGAGAATATCTTCGCTTGGTAGATTTCGTACCAGAGAAATCATTTGTTATTGGCTTCGATTTAATACTTCGGTTTAAAGATGTAGAGAAAATCAATGCTAAAACAAAATAAATTAGCAACCATCAGAATACAGAATACGAGATTCACATATGGTGTTTATTTCATGATTTCTGTAGTCACCCTATTAATTAAGTATGCTGATTCCCAATTTAAATTGGGAGTCAGCATACATGTTAATAACTTGTTTTTTGTTGTTACAATTACGTTCATTTTGATTCAACTAACTATTTGGCTCATTCGCAATAAAGCGCATAATGGCATCAAGTACGCTATTCGCCATTACTTTGTCATTTTTAGGCTAAGAAAAGCATTTCTTGATGCTAATTATTATAACAAAAGGTTCTACTTCAATAATGAGGTAGCAGATTTGCCAAAAATAAAAGTAGTTTTTAGCAAGGATTATTCCAAAGCTAAATTACTTGTACAAAATATTAACATTAAAAAGGGCATAGGTGAAGTCAACATTTCATTTGCTCTAGATAATTTTGTGGTTGACAGGGCTTATTTATCAAATGATGAAAATTACCATGTGTTTGAAATTTACGATAGTAATATCGTTCAACAATATGAATTTAACAATTTTAATGAATTACGTGAACAGACATCCCAATTGGACGCCTACACACTGCAAATTGATAAATCAATTGCAATTCCTTTACATGGGACTTTGCTTGTTGGTCAAACAGGTAGTGGTAAAACCTATGCCCTTTACTCCCTGATCTTACAAATGGTAGCGAAAAAGGTGCATTATAATTTATATTTTGCTGACCCAAAAAACTCAAGTCTTGCTGTACTTGGAGATAAAATTTCAAAAGAAAATACCACCACTGATATTGATGAAACCATCAAGTCACTACAGATATTTGTTGGAAAAATGAACGACAGAAAAGTTGAAATAAAAGAAAAGCTAAGCACTAAGCTAGAAGCAGATTACTCCGACTTTAAATATGAGCCTCATATTTTTATATTTGATGAGTTTGCTAGCTTTCAATCTGTTATTCAAACTATGGAAAAGAAAAAGCGTGATGAAGTGACGAAATTACTATCTCAAGTGGTTTTACAAGGTCGTCAGTTAGGTTTTTTCTTGTGGATTGTAATGCAAAAATCCGATGCATCTTTACTACCTACTAATTTACGTGAGAATTTACCAGTAAAACTTGTGCTTGGTAATGCTGAGAAGCAGACTTATGTAACAGCATTTGGTGCTGGAGTAGATATACCAGAGAAGAATTTTGAATTAGGACAAGGTGTATTAACATGTCCGGACGTAGCTGACACACCAAGAATATGTCATTTTAGCTATTTAAACTTTGACATACTAGATGCTGTGGGTCGCTTACAGACGTGAGCGGGGGTTTTGTAAAAACCCCCGCTCCGCACAAAGCTAATGACAATGTTTTGATTGTTATATCAACGTTTGTGACAGATAAGGAAGTGATACATTGTTAGATGTTCAAGTCGATGAGTTCACACTCGTTTTACAATCTACTAAAAGGCCTAATTACATTGAGCAATGGGAAGGCATGGCAATAAGCATCATAGATGAATTTGTTAAATTATCCAGCTTAGAAACAGTATTAGGTCAATTGGAAGATGCTACACAGGTATTACCACACGGATATTCTAAAGGTTTCAGTTGCGAAGGAGCAACATATTATTTCGCAATAGGCTATCACGAAGACTTTATCCAAATGGGAATTTGTATAAAATTCTCTGCACATGCTTGGATGGAATACAGAAAACAATATGAATTATTGTACGGAGAATCAATACAGATACATCAGTTTATTTCAAACCTAAATAATAACGACTTATACACATCGAGACTTTCGAGAATTGACATTGCAATTGACTTCATAAATGAAAAGGTTTCAGTAAATACAATCTACAATCAGCTTTCTAAAAAAAATCAAATTGTTCGGACAGCTGCTGGTAGAAAAAATCAATCAAACCTATCTGGAATAACAAATAACAATACAACATCGACTTTTTATCTAGGTTCAAAAGGTAAAAACATTAAAGCTTTATTACGAGTCTATGATAAGAAAAGAGAACAACTTGAAACGATGGGTATTCGCTATGAAGAAGCTATGCAATGCGACAATTGGGTTCGCTTTGAAGCAGTTTATAAAGGCACATATGCCCATGACTTATCGGAAGAATTAGAACGTATAAAAAGCGATACTGAATTAAAAGATTTGCTCGTTTCAGCTTTAACAGATCGCTACCAATTCTATTATGCTAAATCCGACAGGTTAACTACCTACAGTAAAAAAATGCTTGATTTGCTTAATCAAAAAGTTTTTATATTTAATTCCCCGTCACCAAGAATGAACTTGTTAGAGCAGTCACAAAGACATATATTAAATGGATCAGGTTTATTTCCATATTTATATAAGGTCTTTGATATATGGGGAGATAAAGGATTAAAGAAATGTTTAACATTTCTTTATGACGAGTTTGAAAATTATGAGCCAAATGATGATGTCATATTATGGCTAAAAAAGTATTCAGCATTATATGAAAAACAAGGTTATCCATTCAAGTAAAACCATTATTTAACGTGTAAAGGAGATGGTGCCACATGAGCATCAACAAGAATACAGAAAATTATCCATATCTTTTAACAAGGGAACAAGCAGCCCAATTTCTAGGTGTTGACCCGAAATCATTTGATAAATATATACGCTCCCACAATCATCTTGATCGATTTATGATAGGTAAACAGGAGCGATACACAATAGAGTCTATAGTACGATTTATTGAAAGTAAATACGTTTAAGTTTTTGTTAGTTGATATGATACTAGTTACAGAATACAATACAAGTGTATTCAACTAGCATCTATCAACTATTTTTATGAAAGGGATTGATAGTATGGCTAGTATTGTAAAAAGAGGAAAAGCATACAGAGCACAGGTCTCTCTGTATAAACATGGGCAGCATAAAAAATTATCCAAGACGTTTAAAACGAAAAAGGAAGCCAATTTATGGGCATTAGAAATGGAGTTAGCAAAAGGTGAAGGCAAAGAACTTGCACACAGAACAACATCATTCGCTGATTTCTTTGAAAATTGGATATATCTTGTAAAGGTCAATGATGTAAAAGAAACAACATTCCAAAATTATGTTCGTGCATTAGGAATCATTCGTAACCTGTTCGGAGATATCCAATTAAAAGACTTAAATGATATTGTTGTTCAGAAAAAAATTGATGAGTATGCACAGACACATTCACGAAAAACAACGCATGAGGTGCTTCTTAAAATCAAAACATCTTTACGTGATGCATATGCCCGTGGGTACATTACAAATGACTTTGCACCACTAGTAAAAACACGGGGTGTGAATCCACCAAAGCGAAACAAGGCATTATCTATCACTCACTTTAAAAAGCTTCGTAATCACGTCTTACAGCATTCAGAAGATGAATTTAACGTACTTGTGTTACTGGCACTAGAAACAGGTATGAGACGTGGAGAACTGCTTGCAATTCGTCCTGAAAGCATGTATGAATATGGAATACATGTTGATCATTCAATTAGCCCAACTTCATCGGATACATCATTAAAAACTGATAATGCTAAACGGGATATTTCAATTAATGAAGGTGTATACGACCTCGTTCAAACAATTCCCGTAAAAGAAAATGGGTATATATTTTCTTTCGATGGGTTCAAGCAATCTGAACGATTGGGTGAACTATTAAATGAGTTAAAAATACCAAAAACCACTTTTCACGGCTTACGTGATACACATGCGTCATTTTTATTCGCTCAAGATATTGATATTGCATATGTTTCGCAACGACTAGGTCATATCAACATCCAGACTACACAAAATTATTATCTGGAATTAATGCCAGAAAAAAAGCACCAGCAAGATGCCGATGCTTTAAATCTGTTAAATGCTTTATAAGATTAACGTTAATTTGAACCAACTTGAACCAAAAAACCTTTGTAATCGTTGGTATATCAACAAACCTATTAACGTTTTGAGCGTTAAAATCCTTTACGCTGATAAACAAATGTTGTTGTAACCCATGAAATTACATAGAGAACTACAATAACGATAGCGGTACTTGTATACAATACGATATTTGATAGATTCAAAATAGAATTAGTTAAAGATGGAAAATGTTCAGCTAGATAATAAACAGTCGGTGGCACAATACCAACTAATAGAATGAAACTAATCATGATAATGAGTGTAATATTACCTTTAAATATATAAAACAATGGAAATGCCAAGGCTACAAATAATAAATACAAACCGCTTCCAATCGCTATGTCTGTTAATGTAAAAGACTTATTGAAGGCAAATAATGCGACACTAGTTAAACCAATCGCTAAAATCATATACACAATCGCCCCAATATAACGCGCTGCAATAATTTCTTGGCGTGTATAAGGTAATGAATTTAATAAAATGTTCGTCTCTGCTTTCTTGTCGTAGTCAAATGTGTTAAACGGAATAAAAATACTTGCGACTAAAAAAGTCAAAGCGGGATGTGAATTCATAATAACAAAAAACAAAACAAATGGTATGAATCCGATAAGATTTCTTTTTTGGATAATAACATCACGTCTGATTAAATTAAGCATGTTCCATACGCCCTTTTAAATAATACATAATATCCTCCAAAGAAGCCTCATCAATCACAACGCTGTCTCCAAAAATATTTTTCACAGTTGGGATGTCATTTGTCAAAGCTTCAAAACCCATTGGCGTACGCTGCACATGAATGAAAGGTTTTTCTGTATCTTTATCCAAAAGATCAAGACCACCTTTTACAAGTGCATAATTTTCAGTCACGTTATGAACCGATTGATTGAAGAGTAATTCGCCATCTTGTATAAAAGCAATATAGTCTGCGATTTTATCTAAGTCTGTCGTAATGTGTGTTGAAAAGAAAATTGTTCGTTGACCATCAATCATAATTTCTTGCAATAAAGTCAATAATTCTCTTCTAAAAATAGGATCAAGCCCTGCTGTTGGTTCATCCATAATAATCAGCTCTGCATCATGCGATAGCGCAATCGCCAATGATGCCTTCATCTGCATACCCTTTGAAAACTTTTTCATCGGTTTATTAAGCGGTAATTCAAACTTTTCAACATAACGATGAAACAGGGTATCATCCCAGTGTTTGTATGCAGGCGCTACAATCCGCTTAATATCTTTTAAATTTAACCCTTCAAAAAAAACATTACCATCAAACACAAATCCAATCCGTTCTTTTATAGCTTTTTCATTAGTTTTATAATCCTTATTAAAAACCTTAACGTTCCCAGCATCAGGCTTCAATAAATTCATGATAATTTTGATAACTGTCGATTTCCCTGCGCCATTTGCACCAATAAACCCTGTTATAAAACCTTGTTTGATATGTAAATTAAGTTGATTTACAGAAAAGCCTTTTAATTCTTTTGTCACATTGTTTAATTCTACAACATTTCTCAATCAGATCCCTCCTCATACAAGATATTCAGTAATTGTTGTAATTCATTCAATGGCAGACCAATTTCCTTACTATTCATAATGACTGCACCTAGTTGTTCTTCAATCACTTGTAATTTTTTTTCTTTAATCATTTCTAGATTTTGTTCTGCTACAAATGAACCTTTACCAATTATGGTATACGTAAATCCAGCGTTTTCGAGTTCTTCATAAGCTCGCTTAGTTGTAATGACACTCACTTGTAAATCTTTTGCCAATTGCCTAATGGATGGTAAGGCAGTACCTTCTTTTAACTCTCCAGATAAAACAGACGACTTAATTTGTTTTGTAATTTGCTCATAAATCGGCTCCTTTGTGCTGTTCGATATAATAATTTGCATATTAATCCCTCATCTAGATTTCTTTGTATTTTTTTGAAATGACGTCATGCCCTAATTGAATCAATATAGCTATAACATGGACTGTCAAACACAGGTTGAAAAAAGCAAATGAGTACGGTGCTATCCATTCTGTAAACAACCTAGAGTTTAAAATCCACCTTCCTATTCGTGCAATCAGTTGATTACTATCATTTATATTTGGTTCGAAGGACGTCCGTCAGTGAGCATAAATATCAATTGTATCAGCAAAAACAGGCCGATTATCATTGCCCAACGTTTGCCAAAGTACTTTGGCTTAGAACCAGTTTCACTTCCCATATTAATTCATCCTTTAACTTTCAATCTTTGTATAGTGTATATATATAGTATACACAGACGTCTTTTTTTGCAACCTTTTACATAAAAAGAACCAATGTAGTTAAAGTGTTATTCTATATTTTCGGTTACTTAACAGTTTTCGCATTACCCATCACTTATCGTTAGTCCATTACCAATTTTTGGGGAAATCCTTACCTAAATATCCTTTAAATTACAACAAAAAAAAGCTTAATTCCATATGAAAAAGAACCTGGAACTAAGCTTTTGCTTTTAAATATATTAAAGAATAGTTATTTTGATTATTCACCAGCTGTCTTATTATAACGTATTTCCTTCTGCTGGAATGGGTGTTTTTTTAAGCATATTCGCAAGATGGTATGTGTTATAAGCAAGTCTTTTAATAGCCATCTTGGTGAATTCATTATCTTTCCCAGCTTCCATATATGATGGGCCTGGTCCCGCTTCTCCGACCCAATAAGAATCAACATTAGGAGGGATTACAAAACCGATGTGAGATAGACTATACAATAAGGACGCTGCTGAATGCTTTGCACCATCTTCATTCCCCGTAATAACCGCTCCACCAACTTTATTATAATAAACAGCTTGCCCCTTATCGTTAGTTTTACTACTACTACCATAAAGTCGTTCAATCGCTTGGTTAGCCAATGAGCTTTTTTCTCCAAGCCAGATAGGCGTTCCGATAATGACAATATCTGCAGCTAATACTTTTTCATAAATCTTTGGCCATTCGTCTTCTCCGCCCATATCTTCCTGTACGCCATGTGCTATGTTATAATCAGCCAGTCGAACGATTTCAGATTCTACTCCTAAATGATTATAATGAACTTGCACATCGTTCATAAAACCCTCTGTATTAGACAGTTCTCCTGTATTTTTTAAAGTACTATTTAAGAATAAAGCTTTTAAAGGTTGCATAATCTGACTCCCTTTCATTTAGAATTTAGTGGATAATTATTTAACTTTTCCATTAATGTGCCATCATAATATCCGGTTGTTTAGTAGATCACTTTATAGTATTCGAAATAAACATTGAAGCATCCTGATTCGCAAAAATACGTTCACCTTCATAGAAAGTTCTCATTTTAATGGATGTAAATCCAACCTCAAATAACAAATCCTTTAATTCATCTTGCGAAAACCCACTATGAATCTTCGGATGATTTACTTTGTCATTTTTATTAAAATCAACAATAATTAATTGCCCACCAACATTTAAAATACTGAATAATTTTTGTAAAATGAGTTTAGTATTAGGGATATGAAGAAGAACCAATGACAATAATACAACGTCCGCCTTAAGTTCAGGAGTTTCTTGAGTAAAGTCCGAACAAAGTACCTTAACGTTAGTAATACCTCTTTCAGCAATCTTATTTGTCGCATCTTGTAACGCTTGCTCTGAAGAATCCACCAACAATATAGAATCTACTAAGTCAGTTAGTTCTAAACTAACTAATCCAGTACCACCTCCATAATCTACTAACTTTTTTGATTTACTATCTTGCAAGACTGGTCCTACTTCTTCAATAATAACATTCGCTAATTCCATTCGTTTTTCTGTTTCCATATCTCACTCTCCCCTTTTATTTACTGTTTTACCAAATTAAAATCTTCCTTTATTCTTGAACATCCACTCTTTAAAGTCATTGTAACACAAACTGTTTCTGCTTGTTAAAGTAGTTAGTATCTATAATATGTTCAAGTAACAGAGCTATTTAATTAAAACAGTTAGTTAATTTTAAAGCTTTTTCATAAAAATCAGCATAAAATTCTTAACTGAAATTCTATTTTATTTCCGAACTAACACAAAAAAGCACTTCTTAGTATGGTCACTAAAAAGTGCTTTAATGTTGATATAATCATGTGAGTAATAGTTTTATTTAGAAATATGTTTCACTACCTCTAATAATTCTTCGATTGCTAATTCTCCTTCACCATCTTTAACTGCGTGGTTAATACAATGTTTCATATGCCTTTCTGTAACGGAAAATCCGACTTTTTTAAGGGCAGCATTAATTGCACTAATTTGGACTAAAATATCAACACAATATCGATCTTCCTCAACCATGCGCTGTATACCTCTTACTTGACCTTCAATTCGTTTTAAGCGGTTAACAACTGATTGTTTTTCTTCATTGGTTCTAGGCACAATTGGTTCATCATGTAGGAATTCTCCCATTTAATTCAACTCCTTCTTTACTAAGTTAGTCATATAAATGATTTGTCATGGCCATAAATCAAAGCTTATTTACTTTTTAAGATCAACTCGTTGTAGACGTAAAGCATTTAATACAACAGATACTGAACTGAATGCCATAGCTGCGCCGGCTACCCAAGGAGCAAGTAGTCCAAGTGCTGCTATTGGAATACCAATTGTGTTGTAAATAAACGCGAAGAATAAGTTTTCTTTAATATTTCGCATTGTTTTCTTACTCATAATCATTGCATCGGCAACACTATTTAAATCGCCACGCATTAATGTGATATCGGCAGCTTCAATCGCAATGTCAGTTCCAGTCCCCACAGCCATTCCTACATCTGCCATCGCAAGTGCTGGCGCATCATTAATTCCATCTCCAACCATAGCAACCTTTTTCCCTTGCGCTTGTAGTTTTTTAATTTGTTCACTTTTTTGATCTGGAAGTACTTCAGCAACAACTTGGTCGATATCTACTTGTTTGGCGATAGCATCTGCGGTTCTTTCATTATCACCTGTTAGCATAATCACTTGTAACCCAAGTTTATGCATTCGAGCAATTGCTTCTTTAGACGTCTCTTTAACAGTATCGGCCACTGCGACCACACCGGCGAGTACGCCTTCAATAGCTATTAGCATTGCTGTCTTTCCGTCTTGCTCTAACTTTTCCATCGCTGTTTCTGTTTCAGTTGGTATAGGAATATTTTGTTCTTTCATTAGTCTTCTAGTTCCAACAAAAATATTTTCTTCATTAATCTCAGCACGAATTCCAAAACCAGGCAATGCCTCAAATTGAGTTGTCTCAAGTAAAGGAATGTCTTTTTCTTTCACTCCTTGCACAATAGCTTGAGCTAATGGGTGCTCTGATTGACTTTCTGCTGTTCCTACTAATTGCAATACATCTTTTTCTATAAATCCATCTGAGGCAATAATATCTGTTAGCATTGGAGCACCTTTTGTTACTGTACCTGTTTTATCTAACACAACTGTATCGATTGATTGTGTGTTTTCTAAATGCTCTCCACCTTTAAACAACATACCCATCTCAGCTGCACGTCCTGAACCAGCCATAATTGATGTTGGTGTTGCAAGCCCAAGCGCACAAGGACAAGCAATAACTAAAATAGATATCATCGGAATTAAGCTTGCACGGAAATCTCCTGGTACTACGATAAAGTACCAAACTAGGAAAGTAGCTACGGCTATTAATACAACAATTGGAACAAATATACCAGAAATTCTATCTGCTAAGCGCTGAATATCAGCTTTTGAACCTTGTGCTTCTTCCACGACTTTTACAATTTGTGCAAGTGCCGTATCTTTACCAACTTTTGTTGCATTAATTTGTAAAGAACCATTTTTATTAATCGTTGCACCGATGACTTTGTCTCCAGGTACTTTATCAATTGGAATACTTTCTCCTGTCAACATCGACTCATCAATCGCCGATTCTCCTGTTTTAATTTCACCATCAACAGGAATCTTTTCTCCCGGACGAACGATAAGAATATCGCCTTCTAACACTTCTTCAATCGGTATTTCTTGCTCTTGTCCATTTCTAAGGATACGCGCTGTTTTTGCTTGTAAATCAAGTAACTTTTGAATGGCTTGACTTGTTTTACCTTTAGCACGTACTTCAAACAACTTACCTAATAAGATTAAGGTAATAATCACAGCGGCAGCTTCAAAGTAAAGCTCAGGTTCGCCAACGCTTCCTGCATTCATCCATTCGAAAGATAGATATAGACTATAGAAGTATGCGGCACTTGTACCAAGTGCTACAAGAACATCCATGTTGGCACTTTTATTTTTAAGTGACGTGTAAGCACCTTTATAGAATTGCGCTCCTACTATAAACTGAACTGGAGTAGCAAGTACTAATTGAAACCATGGATTCATAAAGATATCCGGTAAATAAATGAACGATAAAAAGCTAAAGTGTACCACCATCGTCCATAATAAAGGAAATGTTAAAATTGCTGAAAGAATAAATTTTTGTGTTTGCTTACGAATTTCTGCTTGCTTATGATCTATTTTTTCTTGCCCATCTTCTTTAGGTTTTAATTCGTAACCTAGTTTTTTTACTCTGGCAGTCATTTCAGCAGGCTGGACTTCTTTTTCATTGTATGTGACTGCAATTGTTTCTAATGCAAAGTTAACATTTGCATGCGAAACACCTGCCATTTTACTTATTACTTTCTCAATTTTCGTCGCACACGCCGCACATGTCATACCAGAAATATCAAATTCAATCTTTTCTTCGATGACACCATAACCAATCTTTTCAATTTCTTTTTTAAATTCATTCGTATTTGTTTCAGCAGGATCATATTCCACAGTTAATTGCTCTAAAGCGAAATTAACATTTGCATGATCAACCCCTGCCATTTTATTGATTCCTTTTTCTACCCGTGAAGCGCAAGCAGTACATGTCATACCACTAATTTGTAAAGTACTTTCTTCTGTTGACATTTGCATTCCCTCCTATACAGTGTGGGGGTATATTTATCTTAAAAAGAAAGATTATACCATGGAAGTATAATCCCTATTTGGTCAATAATCGTTAAACGATTTTATATCCCTCTACCTCAATTTTTCTTTCATTTTCAATAACCATCTAATCAATCTATACTCATATATTACTATACCCCTGTACCGTATGTCAAATAAAAAACCTTAATAAAGTAACAACTTCCTTATCACTTTGCATATATTTTTCTTCTTTTTAACTCTTCACAAGTAAAAAAAAGAAGCTATGCAATTTGTATGCATGGCTTCTACTATTTAAATACTTTTTTCATCTACCGCAATACTAAGTTTTCCTTTAACATAAGCAACCTATAGGTTTACTTACTCAAACACTGTCTCATTTTTGTTTATCTTTTTGCAATTTATACAAAAACGAGGAGTAATATTAAGAGTGAAAAGCTACAGTTATTTATGCAGCAACGTCATATCCTTGTTCTTCAATTTCATTTTTGATTTCTTCTAAGCTAACGATACCTGAATCAAATTCGACGTCGACCTTACTTGTATCTAAATTAACCTTCACGGATTTAACTCCGTTTAAGTTACCTACACTATTTTCGATAGAACTTACACAATGTGCGCAAGACATACCTTGTACTTCTAACGTAATTTGTTTCATCTTTTTAGCCTCCTTGATTTTTGGTTCATATTAATCTTACTATACCCCCGTAATGTATTTCAAGTATAAAAACTTATAATTTTATATTTTATAATCCATTTATTCATTAAATTAGTTGAGAACTACTCTTTATCGGGTCAATCTTCGACACCTTTTAATAATCTTAAGCCATTAAAAATAACAGCCAATGTACTTCCTTCATGGAAGATTACTGCGAACGTCATACTCATTTGACCTATTGTATTTAAGACAACTAACATTAAAACGACTACTAAAGCGATAATAATATTTTGCCAAACAACTTTTCGTAGTTTTTTAGCAACTTGATGTGTGTATGCAAATTTCGATAAATCATTTTTCATTAATACAACATCTGCTACGTCAATTGCAATGTCTGTTCCTTCACCCATTGCAACACCAATATCTGCTGTTACAAGAGCAGGGGCATCATTCACACCATCACCTACCATAGCCATTACTGGATAAGTTTCCTTTAATTCAGATAGAATCGTAGCTTTTTCATTAGGCATAACATTTCCACGCACCTCATCGATGGCTAATTGATGACCGATTGCTTCTCCGGTTCGCCTTGCATCACCAGTGAGCATGACTGTACGAATATGTTCGTCTTTAAAGTATTGAATAGCTTCTTTTGAAGTTTCTTTTGGCACGTCCTGAATCGCAATGAGGGCAAGTACTTTTTCTTCAGTTCCAAAGTACACGACTGTCTTACCCACACTTTCAAATACCTCAGTTTGTTTTTCGATATCAGGTGGAATGACTTCATATGAATTTGGCTTACCAATTTTATATGTCATTTTTTCAGCTGTCGCAATTAAGCCAACACCAATAATGTTTTCTACTTCAATCTCTGTTGGTCGAATGTCTTCGTAATGGTTTATAATCGCTTGAGCAAGCGGATGATTCGACTTACTTTCCATGGAGACAATGATATTTTCAAACTCTATCTGCTGTTCTTCAGTCACTTCGTTTCCGAAATATGCTTCTGTCACAACTGGCTTTCCTGTCGTTAATGTACCTGTTTTATCAAAAGCAACAGCTGTTACATCTGAAAGATTTGATAAATATGATCCACCTTTAAATAACACACCTCGTTTTGCTAAATTACTAATAGCCGAAAGTGTTGCCGGTATATCCGTTACTGCTAACGCACACGGAGATGTAGCAATAAGAAATACCATTGTGCGATAAAAACTATCATATGTTGTCCACTCGAATGCATATAAACCTAACAAAAAGAAAACTGGCGTGAGTAAAAGAACGATTGTAACATATACAGGTTCGATTTTTTTAATAAACGCAGCGGTTTTTGATATGTTTTGTTGTGTTTGACTGACCATTTCAATAATTTTTGCAATAACTGTTTCTGAACTGTCTTTTGTCACTTCCATCACTAACGTGCCTGAGCCATTTATCGTACTTCCATATAAAGCATCCCCTGTTTGCTTTTCTACAGGAATACTTTCCCCTGTAATTGATGACTGATCAACTGAGCTATTTCCTGACATAATGATACCGTCTGTCGGTATTTGGTCACCATTTAAAATCGATAGTTTATCTCCCACTTGTAAGAGAGAAACATCGACCATTTCAGTCTCACCACTTGATGTCAATCTTCTGGCAGTTGTAGGGTTAATTTTGATTAAATTTGTAATCTCTTTATTACTCTTATCTTCAGCATAATGCTCTAAAAAGTGAGCTCCTCCAAATATAAGAATAAGTAATGCCGCTTCCATGTATTCTCCAATGATGACAGCTCCTAAAGCCGCTAACGTCATTAAAATATGAATGTTTGGCATGAATTTCTTTTTCTTGATTGTTTGATGAATCGTGTCACTAAAACCTTCCAGAATAATGTGGTAACCTGATAACGCTAATGACATAACGTATAAGCTAGTTTGTAAAGTCCCTGTATTTAAAAATAGAGCAATCAAAAATGCAACAAGGCCTGCGATAAACAAAATCATTTCAGTTTTACCACCATGACTATGATCGTGGTCATGATTATCATGTTTTAATTCACTCATACGTATCTCACTTCCTTACTTATTTAATCATTGAGTTAGTTTTATGTATTAGTACATGTTCATATAGACATATTAAAAGCATACTCTTACGCAATTGTTAATGAAACTGAATGCTTAAGCATGCCGTGCGTGAGCTATCATTTGTTCTAAAATTTGGATAACATGTTTATCATCATGTGAATAGAACATGGTTGTTCCAGCACGACGATTTTTAACTAAGCGTAAGTTTTTCAAAAAGCGTAGCTGATGTGAAACTGTCGATTGGCCTAAATCTAATAAATCAGCAATTTCATTTACCGAGCATTCTTTTTGATAAAGAAGATGCAATATTCGAATTCTCGTTGGATCGCCAAGTGCTTTAAATGTTTGAGAGACAATAAATAATGTTTCTTCATCTAAATCTGCTTCCGTATGATG